>JAUXWY010000278.1 GCA_030681235.1 Pirellulaceae bacterium
AAATAGAATTGTAGTTTGACCCTACCAGCGCGATCCAATCGCGCATCGCCAAACAAATCAACTTCCAGAATTCCGTAAGTCGACGCCTTCCAATTCATTTGGAATTCAAACCCGCCGGTCCGCATCAAATTGGCGTGACTGAACGTCGCCGTCTCGGACACAAGCAACTCATCATCCTTGGCGACAACCAAGTCGCGTGACTTTTCAGGAATGATCCAATTCACATCTTGCGGTGCGATGGCAGCGTTCAAGAACGCCGACTCCAGATCGATGGCCTTCAGTACCGACGAATCCACCTGCGACCGTTCCGTAAAAGATTCGAAACGAACGACCTGGTCCGCGATGCCCAGCACGCGGCAGGGAATGCGATCTCGATTATAAAAGTACAATGTGTCCGGCCACTGTTTGGTTGGCTCTGAAGCCTGTTGACGTTTTTGCAAAACGATCTTGGCATGAGCCGAGGCGAACGGGATGCTTTGATTCGCCCCCGGCAGTCGCCATTGCAAGACATCGCCTTCCACCTGCGAACCGGGCTCCAAACGCCCCCGCATCGCTCCCACCAAATTGAACATCTGGTGCGTGAACTCTTGGTCGTCCTTCGGTGGCAACGTCTTGGGGAAGCGAACTTGCCGAACCCCGGCGACTTTCAACTCCAGGGGCTGCTCCGCCGCTTCGGCCATCAACCTTAGCTTTTGGCCGTCATAATCTTGCAATTCGCCCGAGACCAACGTCCCATCGTGGAATTCGATTTGAGTCATATCGGTCGCGACTTCCGTAGCATTCGGACTGAGGGAAAACGCGTTGTTGAACTCCGCATGAGGAATCAAAACGACGTTTCCCGCCACGTTTTCGCTCTTGCCGAGGGTTTGCACCGACCAGTTTGAACCGTCAAACTCTTGGATCTGTCCGTTGACGGCCGGTTGGTTCACCAACTGAAACGACGGCTTGGTCGAATCGAATCCAGGCTCCGATTGCCGAATCCGCAACTCGGATACCGTCAAATCGCCGGCTTTGTTTTCAAGATAGATACCCGGTTTGTTCCGGGTCTTCAGTTCACTCATGTCCGCCGCGCAGAGCAATTTTCCAGAAGCGTCATGAATCGCGACTTTTTGGTTGGCTTGATCCCAATGGACTAACAATCGCAAGCGATTTTGTGGGTTGGCAAACGACTCCATCACGATCTCGAAGTTGTCGCCATACGAGAACACCAAAGAATCATCCCAAGTTTCCAGTCGTGGCAATTGCTCCGTTTCTCGGGCATTGCGCGGGACTCCCAAACCGAACATGAAGTCCAGTTTTTTTGTCCAACTTAGCTCCACTTCAATCAAGGAAGACGCCGGCAATTCGGCTTCGCGGTACAGATGGATGTTCTGCCGGGTGCTGCTAAGTTGACCCAACGAGTTCACTTGCCAAAACCGTTTCTGACCTCGTGCGGCGTCCCACTGTTCCAGATCAAAACGTCCCGCCGCCCATTGCCCGGCATTGGCCAAGTTTTGCACGCCCGACACGTACTCACGGAGCAGTTTGACTTCCCCAAATCGCGGCGAAAAGACCGTCCAATGGGTCGCATCCAAATGCCGAATTTCCGCAAACATTCGTCCGCCATCGATCCATTGAATCAGGTAAGTCCCCGGCGAGGCATCTTCTTTTGCGTCGAGCCCGTTGTCGGCTGGAAAGTCGATCTTGCTCAAGTACCGACGGTCGATCTGGACCGGATCGCGAAACAGCGAGTCGGCAAACCAGCGAATCGAATCTCGGTCGGCCCCTGTCCATTGCCCAGGGATCACATCGCCACTGGTCCAAGTCAACTTGGCGGACGACGGTGCCGGGGTCGTGACCTCTTGAACTTCGGTACTCGGGCCGTCGACTCGCGATATCGCTCGACCCTCAGCATGGTTCTCCGCAGGATATTCTTCGCTTCCTGCAGCCCAGCGACCGCTGACAAGTACCAAACCGGAGAGTGCGAGGAACAAGAGGCGAACCATGGCGATCAGCGTTCGTAAATGGGAAGGAAGCGATAGTTGAGGGCCAGAGCCAAAAGCGCCATGGACGTTGAATATGCCGGGCCATGAGTGCTGTTACCGATTTGCCCGTCCGCTTGCTGCGCCGCGCGGAGCGTTTGAATCGTTGTTTGATTCCATTTTTGCCACGATTCGTAGTCGGCTTGAAACAACGCTTGGGCCTTGTAGTAGCGATCGTACTCGATCCAGCCTGCTCCGCTGCCGCTATCCAATTTGTCGATCAAATATTGTCGTGTGGCGGTTCGCTCGGCCCATTCCGTCCGTTTGCCGATCGAAAAGACCAGACAGGCAATCGCGGTCCGTGCGTCGGAACCGCCCAAGCCACCCAAGCCGCTGTAGCCGACCATCCCGTCCGCCGTCGAGGTCATCGACTTCATATATTCCAAGGCCCCGTCGATCGCCTTGTCCGGCACATCGATCCCCGCATTGCGAGCGGCCAACAACCCCATCAAAACCGCGCCCACCACCGACGTGTCCGCCGAATTGTCGTTGGGTGAATATCGCCAACCCTTGGAAGGATTCTTTTCCTGGGCCGTCACCGCTAGTTTAACCGCCAACTCCAGCGATTGCCCAATCGTCCGCCGGTTGGCCGCTTCCGTTTCACCCGTCCAAATCATTTCGTCATCAACCGCGCCGTAGGCCTCCGCCAACGCCAACATGGCAAAGCCGTGAACGTACATGTTGCTGCCATAATACCCAGTCGAGCCATTTTGCTTTTGAATGATAAACCGAATGGCGGTTCGGATGTTGCGAGCATAACGACCGAAGTTCGGATCTTCGCCCGTCGAGAGAAACGCCATCACCGCCAGTCCCGCGATGCCGCTGACTTCATCACCGTGTGAATTTCCCGACACCCAACTCCCATCAGGTCGTTGGGCATTGGCCAAATAGTCAATCCCACGCTGGTAGATCGCGCGAACCTCGGTGGGAACGCCGGTGCCCTCCTGGACCTGATTCTGCAACTGCTCCAATTGGGCATGGGCCAGGTGATGTCCAGCGATCCAAACGAGCAGGTTACAGCTCAGCAACCAACCGAATCGTCTTTGCCAGCGCATGTTATTCATCATCTTCATTCATTTCTAGCATCTCGCCGATCTCCTTCGCTGGGTGCAGCAGAATCCGCAAAAGCTGAATTTGACCCGGAGACAAAACTTGGGACAACTCCTCGTTCGTCACTTTTGAGGCAAGGTAGTAGCTGACGTAGGGATCAAACATGGGTGTGCTATTTGACGGGATGTCTATAAAATGGGGCTGCAAGATTCCTCTTAGTTTCAACTGTTGATCGTCGGAAAGTGAAAGCTCGAGCGAGACCGTGCCAACAAACAAATCGAGCAGAACCTTTCGCCGCTGGTGGTCCTGCTTCGACTTGTGGTCAGTCATGATTTGCGATTGCTCGGCGGTCAAAATGCCGGCCAAGAAAGTAGTCCAAGTTGCTTCGTGCTGTGGACGCTTGACGTTGAACGGCTCCTCCATCAACTCTTCTGCCATCAGTTGAATGCTCGCCGCTGCTTCTTCCTCGTCGATTTTCGTCAAGTCGTAGGTTTCCCCTTCATCGACCTCAACCGAGGCTTGCTCCACAACTTGCTCGCGTTCATCGCTTTGCTTTACCGGGCGGAGGTGTCCCTGCTTTCTCGCCCACTCGTTCGCTATTTTTTCAGCGGCGCCCTTGCTTGCGATTCGCAACTTTGCCAATTGTTGAGGAGTTGGGGAGCACAGTCGCTGGATCAATTCGACTTCGACCTGAAACACCTGTCTTAGGTAGAGCCTCTTAGCCACGACAAAACGTTTTCTGCCTGGAGCCAGCTCCATTCGATCCTCGACGACGGATTCGTCGTTGCCGGTGTCTTGCACTTGGGCTTGCGCAATGTCCTGAATGGGCGGACTGTTTTCGACTTCTTGGTGCAAGTTCGCATTCGCAGGTGAATTAAAGAAATACAGCAGGAGGACTGGGACAGTGGTGGCGACCCAGGAAGTTGTTTGGACGGACATTCACAAACTCCACATTTCAAATTCCATGAGTTGGCAATTGAGGGATCACGTGTGCTCTCGGGTGTAATTCTTAGCTGTCAAACTTTCGCTCCCACTGGACGAGCCAGTGGGGGGCGGTACGGGGTGTTTTCGGTAACGCTCTCTAGCTGCCAAACTTTCGCTCCCACTGGACGAGCGGTCTGTTGATTTAGTCGTTTAACATTAAGCCTCAGGCGTACTCGCCACCGCACGATTAAGCATGCGGCTGACTGTTAAACACTAATGTCGCCAACAGATACTAAATCAACAGTCCGCGAGCCAGTGGGGGGCGGTTCGCGAGTGTTCACTTCCCAAGCCCCAAGAACCAAGCCCCAAGAACCAAGCCCCAAGAACCAAGCCCCAAGAACCAAGCCCCAAGCCCCAAGAACCAAGAACCAAGAACCAAGCCCCAAGCCCCAAGAACCAAGAACCAAGAACCAAGAACCAAGAACCTCACTCATCCATGCCCGCAATCCACTCCTGAACTTGGTTCTCCAACTGCTCCAATTGGGCGTGAACCAAAGTGGCGCTTGGGACGCAAACCACAAGACAGGACGCAAATGCGATTAGTGCTCGGCAACTCATCTCACTCGTCACCGTCTCCCATCTCCATCATCGGGCCTATCTCGCGGACCGGTAGCAAGAAGATTCTAAAGGATTGAATTTGTGCGGGAGATAAAACGGTGGCTAGATCTTCGTTGGTCGTTCGGGAAACATAATAGTAGGCAACGTAAAGCTTGAAAATTGGAATGGAGGTCAACGGAGTCTCTGCAATGTGCGGCTGTATGATCTCGCGTACTTTCGACTGCTGCTCCGCAGTGAGGGCAAGTTCCTGGGTCATCGCACCCACAATGGAGTCGATCAAAATCCCACGACTAACTTTATCCTGCTCGGCTTTATATTCGGTCAGTATCTTGGACTGTTCGGCAGTCAAAACACCGGCAACCAAATTCTTCCATATTGCCGTCTGTACCGGTGGAGTTGCCTTGAACGGATTGTTCATTGAGTCTGCCAAGACCATCTGGGCCATCATGTTGTCGATTTCGTCAGCATCCTTGATTTCTACGGACTCGGCTTCTGTGGATTCAGCGTCTGCTGAATCAGTTTCTGCCTCTTCGTCGGCCCCTTCGGCTCCATCCTCGCGGTCATTTGCTGCAGGACGAACCATTCCGCCAAACCGCCCACCGGCCTTTTTCCACCATTGTTCGGTCAGTTTCTTGACGGCCCCCTTTGTACCCACTCGCAATTTCGCCAATTGTTGTGGGGTCGGCTCACACAGACGCTCAATCAATTCGATCTCAACTTGGAAGAGCTGCGCCAGTTGAAATCGTTTGGCCGCCTTCATTTTTGCCGGTTCGAAGCCAAACGGATTCATCATGATCGCTTGCCCCTCGACGACGACCGCGTCACCTTCCACAATCTCAACTTTGGCGGCGTCTTTCATCGCTTCTTGCATTTCGGCAATGGCCGCTTTCATTGCTTCTTTGGAGATTTCTTTTCCCTCGACCGCTTCTTGAACACCGGCCTTGGCTTCGGACTCCTCTTGCCACACGCCGCCAATCGCCAGACTAGGCAGGAACCACAGGACCAAGCCGAAGCTTAACGTCGCCCAACCATTGAACACTCGCATCGACATTCGTTTGCTCCAAAAAATTGAACCAAGGGGTTAGTCGTTTAACAGTTAGCCGGAGGCGTACTCGCGCGAGTACCCCGTGCGGAACCAGTGGAAAGTGTTGAACATGGACGCAGCGCCGCGCGAGTACGCCTCCGGCTGACTGTTAAACAACGCTGCCGTCAAGTAACAACTCTACTGCTCTTCCAATACCTCGAAGTAACGATCCAAGCCGTGGCGGAATTCGTCGGGTAGTTCGCGGCCGGATTTTCCAGTCGCTTGCTCTGTCTCCCGCTGAACAATCGCCGCGTTCTTTTCCGTCGAGTTGCCCAATTGGGCCAAGGCGGAAGATGCCAAGTCGCCTCCGCTTCGATTGCCGTCGCCGGGGTTGCTGCCTCCGCCGCCACCACCACCACCACTGCCGGCTCGCCGAGCCTGCAACAACCATTCAATCGCTTCGGTTTCCGCCGCAATCGTGGGTTTGCCCGTCTCGCGATCCGCCAACAAGACTTCCGCATCACCCATGGCCGACGAGGCCTGAGTCAATTGATTGATCTCGCGAGCAAACTTGGACTCGCCGTCCGGCAGATCCATGATCGCCTCGATCACCTTGTCGGTTCGTTCGACCAGACTTTGCTGAGTGGTCTGCAACGTCGAAGTGCGTGCGATGATTTCGGTTTCTACTAACTGCGGTTGGGCTTGTTGAGTCTCTCGGGTTTGCTCTCTCAGTTCAATTTCAGCGGCCAAAATTTTCATCACTTCTAACACTAGCGAAGGTGGCAAACTGCCACCGGGACCTCCCGGTCACGTGCCGCCCCGTCAGCCAGGGCCGACTAACTGCTCCGCCCAACGATCAAAGGTATCCGCCAACCACTCGGCATGAGCCACCGAAGTTCCCGCCTCATTCGTCACCAAACGATCGGCCACGATTCCCACTTGCTTGACGACGTTTGTGTTCTGCATTTCCTCGAGCACCGTTTTGTACTTGCCGTCGGGATTACGAGTCAAATAAGCCGATAAATCTTCCACCACATTTTCTGTGGTGCCGATATAAGCCCGTTGCCGTTCCGCCAACATCTCCGTTCGGGTTCGTGTCGTTTCCGCCACCTGTTGCAACTCCTCGCCAAACCCGATCAAGCTGGTGCGGCTCACGTCGTTGGACAATACCAATTCGTTTCGCGACAACGCCTTGAGTCGCTTGACGAAGGTGCTGCCTTCTAGATTGCTGATCAGCTTCTGCAGTTCCTCCGCCACTTTTTGGAACTCGGCCAACAAGGCTTCCTGTGCCTCGACGGCCGCTTGCATTTGGTTGCCCGCCGGACACGATTCGTCTTCTGGCTCGCCTTTATCAGGCAGTGCATCCAGTGTCACCGAAGGTAGCTTCAACGACGGTGGAGAAGGGGACGAAGGCGGACCCGCCTGTTCGTCTTTCGGCTTCTCGTCCGGCGCGTTCATGCTGGACTCTTTCATCGAAATCGACGGAGCCTTGGGTTTTTCGCTCTCAGGTTCGTCTTTTTGCGGATCAGAACTTCCTCCGGCCCCTTGAGCCTGGCCCTGATTGGTCGGTGCGTCAGTTACGGAAGTCGTTTCACCACTGGGCGCATCGGCCTGGCCCGCTTTTCCTGGATCGGCAGCCGCAGCCGATGCCGCTTGTTTCAATAGATCCGCGACGGACGGCATGCGATTCTCGTGAATTTCTTTCAGCTGCTGCATCATCGATGCCAGCTTCTCCAAGTGATCGACGCCAAAGTTTTCGTTGCGGGATGCTTCTTGCACCAAGCTCGTCCCCTTCTCCGTCAACGCGTCCAAGCGCCGAGCTTGCGCGGTTTCCGCAACCGCTTGAGCTTCGATCTTCCGTCGAGTTTCCGGGCGATCCAACTCGGCCGCCGGAAGGCCTCGCATTTCAATGTTGCGTTGGAACAGCTGCTGCTCGCGTTCGTAAACCTCCAAGGCCTGTTTGAACCATTCGTCCAACCGCCGAGTCATCCAAATCGCGTGCTCGTCTTCGGATAAAACAAAAACCGTGTACACCGGCGAGTAAATCGGCTCGCGATCAGGCAAATAGTCTTCGACAAACAGACGCAACTGAATGGCCTGCGGAGCAATCCCTTCCGAGGCCGGTGAAAAAGTACACGCCACCTGGTTCAGTTCCGTCGCGTAGGGATCCCCTGCCATGACCAACTTTTCGCCTTGGGCGGCCGTGGCAGCCGAGCCCGGAGCCGGTTTGCCTTGCCACGTCATCCCAATCCGCTTGATGCCGTAGTCGTCCGCCGCATCGACTGAAAACGTCAACACGTCGCGCTCCATGAGCACTTTTTGTTGTTCCAAATCGCGACAATGAATCGCCGGAGCTTCGTCGCCAACAGTCCGCAGTTTCAATTGCAACGGTGTCTTGGCGGATAGCCCCAATGAATCGAACCATTCCAATACCAGCACCGGCGTCTCATCCACCGAAACCGCCGGCACTTGCAACATCGCTCCTTGAACAATCGACTCGTTGCCATTCACCAAAGCACGTTGCAAATCCCGCGTCGCTGTCGCGGTGATCCCGACTCGGCTACCGCTGACCGTCGTCAAACCACCGCCGCGAATTTGCCGCTGGATGGGTTCGGCTCGTTGCAAATACGTTGGTAGTTCGATCGTAGCGACCAGTTCCGATAGTTCTGGTCGCGGCTGTGGATCAAGTTCAATCGCTTGTCGCACGTCGCCGATCCGAACGTGCGCTTCGCCGTTGGCCGTGATGGGTGGCAAGCGAAATTGAAATCGCCCCGCCTCGGCCTCAGCCAGAACCTGATGATTCCCCAACCATACCGAGCCGCTGTCTGGGTTCCATCGCGAGTCAGTTGCTAAAGCGGCGGTCAACTCAACAGGCTCAGCCAATGGAACCACCAAGTGAGTCGGCAAAGGCTCCAAAGTCGTAAACGTGTACCGGTCAATCGTTTTCCACGGTAACAACCAACGCTGCATGGCATTCCAACTAACAGCGGGAACAATCAGCAACGCGACGACCATCAAACCCAGCGGCATCGCCGCCGTCCACAGCCATTGCCGATGTCGTGGAAACGGCACGGCATCCCGGAGATCTTTGTCTCGCGTCTCTCGATCGGCTTGGGCCAATGCCGCGCGACACAACGATTCACTGGTCCCGTGCAAGTCCGGCGCTTGCACCAACTCCACAATACCCAATAAGTAATCGCCCAATCGAGGGTGTGTGAGCTTGAGCATCCGAGCGACCTGCTCCATGCGACGACTGCGCCAGATCCAACGATGGCAAACCCAGGGAAACCAAACCGCGAGGCCCAAAGATCCAGCGACCAGAATGGCACCGCGCAACCACGCCGACGTATCGAAAAAGCGGTCGAGCACCAACACCAGCAAATACGACAACAACAACCCAAACAGGGCGGCGCAAACACCTTCGACCAACTTGACCGTCCAAACCCGTCGCCGAAATTCCAGCAACTTGGCCTTGGTCTGTTCCGGAAGTTCAAGCTTATTCATATTCCCCAGTCCAATTCGACATTCCGAGATCAGCGCAGAAAAGCCAAACGGTGAATCACCGTCACTCCCGATTGTAAACCTTTTAATGGGCCATGTCACATCCGGAATCCCAAGAAATTCGCATTTTTGAACACAACTGGGGCGTCATTCACCATGGCAGAGGAATGCCTTCCCACGGATAGCATAGCCGGACCACGGATGATCAGGGGCGAGACGTTTTTTTGACCGCTGAGTTCCGAGTGAAGTAGTTATGAAGCGAACTCTCTGTGTCAAGACAGATACCGGAGTCCGTTGCCTTCATCCGTGGCCCGGCTTTGCCATCCGTGGGAAGAAAACATCAGCAACGCACAAAACATCAACCACATGCAAAATAGCGCAAAACCAACCACGAACCATTAGCCGCTAATCGACGTTCGAAATTCTCGGATCAGCTTCGTTTCGCCAACCGAATTTCGACGCAGCAAGATCTCGTTGACCCGCCGAGCATCCAATCCCGGCAGTTCAACGCTAGAACCAATTTCGCGATACTGGGCATTCTCAAGTCGATACATGTTCAGTTGCTCGCCATTGTGTCGCCAGACTTCTGGCACGTTCATGGCTGCGAACAACTTCAGTTTTTCAATCGCGGACGAGGTCAGCTCAACTTCGACTACCAAATCCGGCGGAGGATCCACTTCGAAATCCATTTCCGCTTGGTTCAAGACCCGTGCTGCGTGCGTCACATAATACGATTCGTCGGGCTCGAATCCTTTCGCGAGACTAGAACACTTGACCGTCATCGACGCCACGCTGATGATCTCGATGTTCCGAACTTCGGAGTAAGCTTCGATCACTCTCCCGATCAGACGCCCGATGTTTTCATGTTCCCGCAGGGGACTCATCATTTCCAGAACTCCTTCGTCATACGTCATCCTGGGGACGCTTCCTCGTCGTTGTTCTGACAAAGCGTTGTACGTTTCCCAGGCCACGTTTCCCAAAACCATCCGTGTCTCGGGTGGTGCAAGATAGTTTAGCGGTTTAGTATCCATCGAATTTCCCTTCGGCCAGCACACGTTGCACGCGTATTATATCACGCCGGCCAGCTTTCGACCAATCCAAAACAAACTCATCAAACCAACCAGCAGCCCAACCCACAGGGGATGTGCCCAGAGACGGATGCGTCGGGTTTCCAGAGCCGGTTCGGGCATGTTCTTGATCGCCGCAACGACTTGTTCCATGTCGCTGGGCTTCACCATTTGCCCGCGAGTGATCGCGGCGATCTCTTGCAACGGAGACAGGTTCACCGGTTGTCCCAATCGTTCGCGCTGCAAACCTTGAACGCTGATGGTTGTCTGTAAGGTTGCTCCTGTCTCGCGGCACGTCAACGTCGCTTGATGCTCGCCGGTCTCGATCGGTACAAACGCTCCGGTAAACAAACCCCACTGGCCGGTTTCGGCTTGCGAGGTCAATTGAATGGTTTGCACGTTCCCTGACGGAGCGACCATCTGGACCGCGACTTGTCCCGTTTGCAGCGGTTCGCCATCCGCGCCCATGACGTTGGCGTTCAACGATAAGGTCTGACCCGTTCGCGGCCGATCCGGCGAATAGAACAATCGCATCGAATCACCGCCGGCCATATTTCGCTGGTACGCCATCCACCGCGCGACTTGGCCCCAGAATCGATAGTGGTACTTGTCTTCCACACCTTCGCGCCAACGCCACGCTCCATCCGTACCCATGAACAGAATCTTGCCTGAACCAAAAGTCTTGGTCACCAACAGCGGGATCCGGCCCTCGGCGTTGGATTCACTGGAGTGAACTGCCAAAACTTGCGAGCCGATCTTCGCCCGTAGCACCGGTGCGTACCATTGGAACCCCGGCAGGCGATTCCATAGCACCATGTTGTTCTCTGGCGAATCGGCCAACTTGGTCAGGAGGCTCTGGCTGCCGTTCTCCGTCAGTTGCAACTGAGCCGGCACACGGTTTCCCCATCCGCGAGGTTGGGTCGTATCAAACGCAATCGGAAACAGCTCGGATAACTCCGTATCGACCAACGACAATTGTTTGCCGCGAAGTCCAGGCATTAGAATCAAACCGGTCGCTTGATTCTGCACCATTCCTTTGATTCGCCGGCAATCCTCCGGGGTCAATTGGCCATTGCCGACTCCCACATCGCCCAAGAAGATCACGTCGTAAGCTGTCAAAGCATCGATCGAATCGGGGAATTGCGGCAAGTATTCTTTCCCACCGCCCATCGCTTCAATATCGGGATGGTACAACACGCACCGTACCTCGACCCCAGGGTCCCGCGACAGTGCGTTCTTCAGATAACGATATTCCCAACGTGGATATGATTCGACGATCAACACCTTGAGCGACTCACGGCGGATCTCGATGGGCACGGTCAACCGATTGTTCTCGGCGATTCGCTCGCCGTCCGCGACTTCGACCTCGATCGTCAACGAATAATCGCCAACCTTTTGCGGGCGCCAGACAAACGCTTGCTGCAATGTGCCATTGGCCGGGATCGTCACTCGGCTGGTCATTCGGTCCCCATCGTTGGACGAAAATACGACTTCCACTTCTGCATCGCGAGGCAAAGTACTGGAGATCGTAAACGGAATTCGGGTCGGCTTGTCGACCACGCCGAAAGTCGGAGCTTCGACACTAACCACTTCCAAGTCGGGCAGTGGCGTTTCACTTCCCACGGCAACGGTATAGACCGGCACATCGTTCATTCGTAACTGCGTCGCGGTTTCGCTGGGAGTGCTGCCCAAATTCCAACTGCCATCGGACAACAGAACCACGCCACGCAAGTTCGCGTGTTTTTCGACGGTGCGGCGGAGGGCCGCGTTGATGTCCGTTCCGGTTGTCGGCTGAGCCAACTCGGAAGAAAACGGTTCGATAACCACTTGAACAGGTCGAGCGCGATTGGCGAGGGCCGGTGCCCAAAAGTCCGGCACGACGAACGACTGGATCGAGGTCTTCCGCGAGACCATCTCATCAGCCGTCACATTCCCAGTCGCGGGAATATCGGCCGTGTCCATGCTATCGGATTCGTCCCACAAGACGACGAGAACCGGTTCGGTATCGGGCAAAAAGGATTGCACCCATTCCGGTTGACAGATCGCCACCGCCACGAGTGACACCAGCAAAATGCGGAGCAGTTCCAAGCCGACGATCCATCGCTTGTAGCTCGATCGCTGCATCGCCATTCCGGCCAACACGATCGCGACCACCACCAATACAGCAGCAAAAGCGAAGGTGAATGGAGTGGTCCCGGCAAAGCTAAAAGTCTGTGATTCAATCACGCGGCGGTCCTCGCAGGTTCTTTAACAGCCTTCGCGATACCCAATACTTTAGGCGGCAAACATAGCCAAGCTTCCGCGATCAATGCCAATCCCATCGCGATCACAAACACCCGCCAAACTTCGCTCGCCAAACTCCGTCCACTGCCGACTTGGTCTTCCACGATTTGAAAATCCAGTCCCGCGAGAACCGTTTCGAGCTCGGACCGCGACAAGGTTTGACTGCGATCCTCGGATGCCGGCCGATTGAGAGCGATCCATTGCGATTCGTTGCCGTACACACCAGCTCGCTGACTGCGACCGCCCAACCATTCCTCTTGCGAAGCCGATAAGACACGCGGCAGCTCGTTGACCACCTGAGCGGGAAGGCTACCCGCCTCCAAGGACTTGGCCTGCCCGACCGTCTCGATCCCGGCTGCGATCGCTCGTTGCAGTGCGACAAACAACGTGATCCCTTCGCGATCCAGACTGGAATGAGTTCCGACCGGCCAAGTGGCTAGAAAATAGATCGTGCCGCCTCGCGTCTTGGAACGTTGCAATAGGGTTGCTCCGTCTTCCAATTGAGCCAGCGTCGTGGCCGGCAAGACTTGATCCTTCGCGGAAGGACTGTTCGCTACGTTGGGATCGCTGGAGGTCGCCGCGTTATTGGCTTCTCCGGCTTCGATCGAACGCAGCCCCGCATGTTGATAAAATCGCAGCTCGTTGACCGGCAACGGTTGTCCATTGCGAGTTCTCGCCAACAAGTCTTCGTCACTGTTCCAATAACGAACGGCTTGCCCTTGGCGATTGATCTCGGACCACTGTTCCCACCGCCAGCCCGCAAAGTGATTGGTATTGGCTTCTGCAGCAGGCAAAAAAATAATCGAACGACCACTCTCCAAGAACTTATGCAGAAGTGACGCCGTTTCAGGGTCCGGCAAGGGAGCTTGCCAAACCAGCAGCGCCGGGGTTTGCCAATCAATCTGTGCCGTTTGTTCAGTGGTCAGCACTTGCACGTCATGCTCGACACCGGCGATGGGAGCCGTGGCTGCGGCCAATTGCAGGGCTCGAGTCGTTTCCGGTCGTTCTGTGACAATCACAATGCGACGGATGGGTTCGGGAGCAAACGCAAAATAGGCCGCGTTGTCGCTCTCGTTTTCGTCAAAAGGCAATTGCACCGCGCCCCAGCCCGATGCCATCTCCTGGTCGATCGGAATGCGATGGCCGATCAACGTCGTGGTAGCACCGCTCAGTTCCAGTTCAAATACCGAACGCAAGCCGTTGATGTTGAAGGTGAGTTGAGCCGAGTTTCCTTTGCCAGGACTTTCAGTTGCGTTCCGCCGAGTCACCGTCAAGTCGATCAACAGCTCGGCCGCCGTCGGATTGTCGGACGCGGTTTGCCGTCGAACTTGGTCGATGGTGATCGACAAGTTTTCAGCCGGGGGATCGGGATATTGCAAGACTTGGAATCGGACGCCTTCCAGTTTTGCAAAGCTGCTTTGTAGGGCTCGCCAGCGACTACTTTCGGCATTCCAATCGTTGGCTGCCGCGTCCGATAGTAGCCAGATATCCGTGCGGCCCGTTTGGTTTTGTACGATGTGGTCCAAAGCCGCTTGCATCATAGCCGGGACATCCGTCGATGTCTCGGTCGGTCCCGTTCGCGGGTGATCCAACAGATCGATGGGACGATCGAGAGTCAACGGTGTGGGTTCTCCACTTTCGATCAACACCAGCGGTCCTTGATAGCCCATCGTTTGCAGGGCGGCGACAATTTTCGACAAACCGGACTTCAGTTTCGATTCGCCAGTGGTGGTCTGTTGCTGCTGCATGCTCACGGACCGATCCACCAAGACCAGGATCGTCTCGGGCTGCCCACCGGTGATGGAGCCAATCCAACCCGACGATAGTGGACGACTCACAGCAAAGATCAATCCGGCAATCGCCGCCATTCGCGCGGCCATGATCAGGATCTGTTTCAGTCGAGCGATGCCCCGATTCATCCGCTTGGCAGTCAGCAGAAATTGCATGGCACCCCATTGAATGGATCGATGCCGTCGTTGATTCAGCAAGTGAATCACGATCGGCAACGCGATCAAAGGTAGTGCCAACAGCCAAAGAGGATTGAGGAATGCCATGTCAGTCGTCTTTGCCGCCTTGGAACGCTTCGTCCTTCAAGACATCCGTTCCCTCTGGCTGCATTTTGATCGTGACTTCCGTGACAACGCCCGGCTTCAAGTCAATTCGTATTTCGCGTTCCGTGCCATTCAAGGGCATTTCGTAGCCCGTCAATCTGGCGACCAAGCTCTCGGTCCGGTTGGGTGGGATGGACCGAATAGTGGCGATGCCGTTTTCGTCAGTTTTGGCTGAATATCGATTTTGTTCGGCAATTGCGAACTCACCTGCATGCTTAGCTTGAAGCAGCCACTCAACTGTAGAATGAACGTCGCCTAATATATTGCTTCCGCCTTCGAACCATAACTGGTTTGGCCACGAAGCGACATCTACTCCCGACAAGGGGCTCCCATCTTTATCGACGACGGTAATTTTCACGGAGGTTGCAGCAGCCATCCGGAGTGTTGGTTCGACTTGCAACCCCTCCAGACGTACCAATTGTGGCTGGGAAAGTCCTGTAAATAGTTTCTCGGCCGCTGCTGGAAAGAATGGTAAAACATCTTCTTTCGCGAGTTTGGGCGGAACCCAATCATCGCAAACCGGAATCATTTGCAGAACTTCATCAACCGGTAGCGACTCAAACACAAACTCCCCATCTTCCGAAATGGGTGTATTGTCGTACCAGAACCAGCGTGAATTCCAGTTGTTTTGGTTGTCCTTAGTTCCCGTCCGGACGATCATTGCAGTCACATAGCCATTCCGGATTGGGCGGGGAATTGATTCTTCCAACCGACCTTGCACCCGAGTCCCTTTGAATAGCTTGATATCACGCAGTAAGACTCGGCTGCGATCCGTTGGGTCGACCTCGATCAGCTCGCTATACATGTTCGGCTGGCCTGGAACAATTTTGATCATGCGAAACCAAGTCGTGTTGGCTTCGAACACCGGCGAGATCAGTTGGCCGTTGTCGGCCAACTTCCAGTCGCTCATTCGTGAATCACCACTCACTAAGCCATATAAATTTGTCTTGATCGGCTCGCCGGTTTCCGCATCAACGGCAGTGGCGGCGATACGATAACCGACCTGGAGTTGCACTTTGGCTGGTTTGTCATCGACACGGCGGTCTTCTCGGAACGTGACGAAATCTGGATGCTCCACGGACACGGTCACGGTTCCGACCTCGATTTCTTCGATAACGTATTTCGGATATGGCAAATCTGCCAAGCCGTTGGCATTGGTTTCGACTTTCGGAACGGGCCCGAACCGCTTGTCTGACCAAAAAAAATGACCTCTCGCCGCAACTTTCGTGCGCAATCCTGATGGAAACGCTTTCGCGTTCTCAACCGGATGTCCATCCGGATCCAGCACCAGGACTTGCATCGTCAAGAACTCGGGCTTCGGTGCCTCGGCTTGTTCCTGCCCGATGGCCATCGACAACACCAATAGGTGCAAAAAAGGCAACGTTGCTATAAATATGTGAGTCCTCATTCGGATTCTCCTTGTCTTTCAGTTATCTGCGAACTGAGCCTAGTTTGAAGCTTGGCAGTCGTCATCCGCATCGACTTCCTTATTGATCGCTGCATCATCGTCTTTATCTTCCAAATCGAACGTCTTATCCTTCAGCACCTGGGTCCCGGCGGGTTGCATTTTGATTGTGACTTCGTTGACAACACCCGGTTTCAAGTCAATGCGAATTTCGCGTTCCGTGCCGTTTAATGGCATCTCAAAGCCATCAAGGAGGGCGACCAAACCCTCTGTCCGATCAGCAGGCATCGAACGAATCACGGCGACGCCGTTGGCGTCGGTCATGGCAGAATAACGACTGGGATAAGGTTGGTTCGGTCCACCGTGCCTTGCCCGTTTCAGCCAATCGCTCGTTGCCCTGGCAAGACCAAGAATTTGTCCACCACCGTCGAACCACGCTTGATTGGGCCAGGAAGCCACTTCAACGCCAAGCATTGGTTTGCCATCCTGGTCGACGACAGTGACTTGCACCGATGTTGCCGGAACCATTTTGAGGGTAGGTGCGATCTGTGGCGCAGACAATAGAAACAATTGGGGAAAAGTAAATGAGCTTGTTATCTTTTCAGCGGCTTCGGGATAAAACGGTAATACTTCCTCGTTCCGCGGATTTTTTGGAACCCAGTCGTCGCAAATTGGAATTAGCTGTAGGACTTCATCCGTAGGGAGTGACTCGAACACAAACGTGCCGTCGTCCGCGATGTCCGCCCGGTCGTGCCAAACCCATTGGGAATTCCAACGAAACCTGTTGTCGGGACCATTGCGAACAATCATCGCCGCGACATACCCATTGCCGATTGGTCGCGGGATAGACTCTTCCAATCGCCCTTCAACGCGAGTTCCCTTGGACAACTTGACATCTCGCAACAAAATGCGGCTACGATCTGTTGGGTCGATTGGAATCAATTCGCTGTACAAGTTGGGTTGGCCTGGGCTCAGTTTGATCAGCCGTAGCCAAGCTTTCTTCGACTCGAACACCGGCGAGACTAGCATGCCGTTGTCGGCAAGTTTCCAGTCGCTCAGAATCGATTCACTACTGATCAATCCGTACAGATCCTGGGTGATCGGTTGGGCAGTTTCGGCATCGACAACCGCCGCTGCGATTCGAAAGCCTCGCTTCAGTTCTGCTTTGGCAGGTTGCTCGTCAACATGGCGGTCTTCCAAGAAGGTGACGAAATCGAGATGCTTCACGGACAATCTCAGCTGGCCAACCTCGAATTCTTCCTCCATGACCTTGGGGTACGGCAGATCGACCAGTCCGGCTGCATTGGTCCGCCGTTCGGGTTTCCGCCCAAGTTTTTCTTCGTCCCAAGTCAAGTGTTGTCCGTCGCCTTTCGCTCGTAGGGCAAATAGAGACACGATCGCATTTTCGACGGGATGGCCATCGGGATCGACCACCAGAACTTGCATTGTTAGCATCTCCGGTTGCTTTTCGTCGGTTCTTCCCTGCTCCTGCCCGACTGCAAACGGCAACGCCAATAGGTGCAGGGAGAACAACGTTGCGTTCAACATTCGAGTGTTCATTCTGTTTCTTCTGGTGTTTCAGTTGTCTGAGACTTTAGAATCTGTCTCCGAAGCTTCATCCCGGTCATTCGCACCGACACCCTTTTTATCCGCTGCGTCAGCTTCATTATTGTCCAAATCGAACGTCGTATCCTTCAGTACCTGGGTTCCGGCAGGTTGCATTTGGATCGTGACTTCGTTGACAGCACCCGGCTTGATGTCGTAGTACATTTGACGATCGGTTCCGTTGAGCGGTATTTCAAAGCCCTCCAGTTCCGCGATCAATCCTTCAGTACGATTGGTCGGCATCGAACGAAGGACCGCGACACCTTGCGAATCCGTGGTTGCGGTGTAGCGCGATTTTAACGAAAATTCGTA
>JAUXWY010000255.1 GCA_030681235.1 Pirellulaceae bacterium
CTACTGCCCCAAACTTAGATCGACTCGGCATGTTTTTTTGAACGATTGCAAAATTGAAGCGTGTTGTTTGCTTGAGAGTCGAATCGACTTCGTTGATGATGCGTCGCCAATCACTGCGTTTGGCCTGTCCCTTGTCTACGCCTGAATCCAATACGGCGGATCAAGATAAACCAGCTTTACGTCTTTCCATTGCGGTGGCTTCAATGGACCGTCTTTCAAATCGTGCTGACGGATTTCCTTTTCTCGTTCAACGATTGGCTTGCGGTCGCTGACAAAGTACCGCCGCAACCGTTTCTTGCAAATGTCGATTGTCGAACCACCGCCAGCAAACGGGTCAATCACGACATCGAAAGGCGCGGTGTAGAGATAGAGAAGATTGTCGACCCATCGAACCTCACTGTTGCCAAAGTGAGAAGAACCGCGTGATTTTTCTTGCTGCTTCCAAACGTTGTAGATCGGAACATCAAACCCAGTCGCGTGCTCCGCGTTAGCTAATTCGGTTTTGGCAAGTTCGCCGATTCCGAATTTACTTGTGATTTCAGTCACTTGCGGCTGGCTCAATCCAACACTCTCGGAGATAGACTTGCCTTCTTCCGACGCCAGCCAAAGATCAAAAATCTTCTGCTTGCGTGCTTCTTTAGAGTCCTTGTCGATGCGACTCAGCCAATCTCGAATCGTTCGCTCGCTTACCGAAAGAATTCTAGAAAGTTGTTTTTTCTTTTCGTCGCGGTCACCCTCGGCAGTGCTGTTGTAGATTCTCCTTGCCATGTCCCGCTTGTCGGACTGACTCAACTGAAGTCCATGCGTTGCGTTTGTCTCGATTGCCTTTTCAAGCAAATCGGCATCGCTGGTTGTCTCGACGATGTCCGCTTCGATGAACTCGACTTCGTTTTTCTTGTGAGCCGTCCAACGGTGCCAGCCGTCAATCAATTCGTGATGCTGATTGACCTTGATTGTTTGGTTTGTTGCTTCCAGACGTTGTAAATCGGTGGATCAAAGTCGGTAGCATGGTCGGAGGCGGATTGTTGAGTTTTATTCAATTCGGCAATGTCGCCGTTTGGAATATAAGTATCCGTTTCGCGAGTCACTTCAAGCCGATCACACCCAATAGAGTCGGCGATTTCCTGCTGTGTCCACCCCGCCAACCACAGATCGAAAATCCGCTGCTTGCGTTGCTCCTTTGCGTCCTTGTCGATGCGGCCGAGCAATCCTACAAACCGTGGAGCGATCCGGGCGAAGTGGCTACAATGGAACGGGGCCATCATCAAAGGGCAAGCCATGAATCAAGTTGCTGAAATCGAGTACATCCCAACACCGGAAGAAATCGAGGCGGGCTGCGCTGCGATCCGAGCCGGTTGGAGTGATGCGGACTTTACACGTCGTCGCCGTGGGGACGATCTGAAGGAATACTCGCTGGCTCCCGAAGTGATCGGGGAGGCGGAGCGGTTCATCGAATCGAAGTTGTGGATGGAACGGGAGGCGCTGGGATTCGCGAAATGGAATTGCCGACACGAATAGCGGGTGTCACTGACACCCGTTTGGTCATTTTCGGGCCGTTTTCGTCAGTCATTGAAGCGAGAGCAAAAGTCGACTTGAGCCTAGAATTTGCGGGTTTTCCCGCGATATTGAGACGTTTGAAGAAAGCCGCTAACCTGCCTTTTCAGTCCATTGCTCTACCAACTGAGCTACCTGACCGTTCGAGTACCACTTAGAGAGGTGCTAGTTTAGCGTTTGTAGCCGGACCGTCAATCGAGGCTGGCGCAACGGGAGTTGTTTTCCGGGACTGTTGTGCCGACAGTTATGGTGGGGCGGATTTCGCAGAGCCGTCCAGTGCCAAAACGCGGGCCGCCGCAAATTTGGCGGTCGGACTTGTTGGTTGGCGCCGAGTTGGAATTCGCCATATTTGCTCTATTGGTTAACCATCACATGGTGTGCCGACGGTGTGCCGACCGCTCCACCGTTGACGATTTCGCAGAGCCACCGGATGATGGTCGGCTCGGTTTTTGGCCGACAATCGGAAAATCCTTGAAACAGCTGCAAAACAATTGACAATGGCGCCGATAGTTCGTAGAATCCTAGTCGGATGACCTTCGTATCGCTTGCTTCCAACGCCACTGCCTCGTCTTTGGAAGCCAAGAAACGGTGGCCCTTTGTTTCGAGAAGATTGATATCAGAGTTTTGGCCATGTTGGCTGGCTGGAACGCAGGTTTTTGACAGTTGTGTGGGAACGCGGTGATTGAAGCCGGGGCTGCGCTGCGGTTAGAATACTCGTGGTTCTGGGCGGCTGGCTAATAATGTAGCTGGGTCGTTCGACCTAGCTCGATGTGGCCAACACCACTTTTCAAAAGGAGTTCTGTGTTGGAAACGACGAGGCAATTCTGGCGGGGCTTCTCCCGATTTGTGGTAGTACTTGGCTTGGCTGGTTTGTCTGCGAACATGGGCTCCACTGCCCATGCTCAAATCAAATACGACCCTCAGCATCCTGAAGTCAGGCGAATGGTGCGTTCCGGCGTTTCTTACCTGAGATCCGAATTCAAAGGAGCTTGGGGGGAAATCGTTCTGAGCGGTTTGGCGATCTTGAATTCTTATGATGACTTTGGTTTTCGCGAGGATCCGCAGGTCAACGAAGCCGTTCAAAAAGTTCTAGCCGTCATCCCAAAATACGCCGCTGAATTGGAGAATGGGTTCAATCAACATCAACTAACAAACGCCAGTCCCGACGATAAAATTCTCTATCGGATGTACGAGCCCTGCATCGGTTTGATGTTGTTGGTGGAATACGACGACCAGGCTTACGACCGTGAGATTCGGACGCTGATCAACTTCATTGTCCGACGTCAAGACCCGCGCGGAGGCTGGACCTACAACAACAACGAAAACTCGGACTCGTCCCAGACCCAATATTGCTGCCTCGCGTTGTGGCTGGCTCATCACAAGGGCTTCGATATTCCCTTGGATCATAGCGTCTCGGCCGTCAATTTCTGGGTCAGTCACCAATTTTCGGATGGCACTTGGGCTTACCATCCGATCAGGAGCCAACCGATGGGTTCGCCGCATGTTTCGTTGGCGGCGGCCGGTGCCGGCAGCCTGTACATGCTGGGCGATATCTTGGGCGTCAATCCTCCTCCGAAACGATTGGTTTCACGAAAACCGGGCGAACTGTTCGCGGACCTACCTCCGTTCGTGGAGCGTTTAACGCCTCGCGAGGTCGAAAACTTGCTGGCGGAGCAAAAAAATCTGAAGGACGAACCTCCGCCGCCGGGGATCGATGTGCAAGGACTCAATGGTGCGAAGCAACGGATCAACAGTTGGTTTTCGCGGTCGTTTCACACGGACACAAATCATTGGCCGTACTACGCTCTGTATGGATTTGAACGCTACGCAACTTTCCGGGAAAAAGTCGATGGCGAGGTCACGGAAATTCCCGACTGGTACGACCAGGGTGTCGAGTACATCAAACGCACTCAACAGGCACGAGGAGATGGCTCAGTGTCCTCTTCCGGCGAGGGTGGCCCGCCCGTGCACACGGCGTTGGCCATTTTGTTCTTGGTACGCTCGACTCAACGATTGACCAATTTGCCAAAAGATGCGGCGTTGGTGGGTGGCATTGGCCTGGGTGGCAACACGAATATTCGGGGTGGCCGAGTCATCAATGAAGAAGAGAAACGGGATATCACGGAGATGTTGAACCGCGTGAAGGCGGATATGAGCCCCAGTGAGCTGGCCGACATCGCCGCCTCCTTCCGCAATGCCGCAGTGACCTCCATCAAGGACAAGTCCCGGTCGCAACAATTGTTGATGCTCAAGGAGATGGTCAAAAACGAGCATTGGCAGATTCGCATCGTGGCCGTGCGAGCCTTGGGGCAAGTCCGAATGATCGACAACTGCCCCGCGTTGATCTTTTCGTTGACCGACCCAAATCCCGATGTCGTACAGGAAGCGAATATTGCTTTGCAGTTTGTAAGTCGCAAGACCCAAACGCCGGCCGTTCCGCGAGCTAGGTCGGGCGACGGCGCGGACGTGAGCAACAGTGACGAATATCGACAAGAGATCCGCCAACTCTACGAGTATTGGTCGCAATGGTACATGCAACTCAAGCCAGACGCGCAGTTGTTCCCGGTCGACTTGGACAACCTGCCCGGTCGGTGAAAGCTGGGGCAAGCCAGAACGTTTTTCTTGGCCGTGAATTCAAGTACCTCAATTCGGTGATGACTCATGAATAAAGCCCTTCCTAAAAACCTCGAACTTGTGGCTCGGCCGGTTCTGCACGTGCCGACTCGGGTTTCCATGTACGATAGGGTCTCGGGCGGTCTGGCAGCCGGCGTACTTGTTTCGGGAGTTGTCATGGGACTCTTGATTGCGGTTTGGCTGGCCCAATTGGCACAAACTCGCACGATCCCCGATGGTCTCGTGATGTTTTCGACTGAAACCGCCAGCCAAGAAGAGGTCGCGGGGGACGTTGACGAGCCACTGACGGAAGAACTTCTGGACGTTCAATCCTTGGAACTGGTCGACGCGGTTCAGCGCGTCGACATCATATCGGCCGTAAGTGCCAACGATGGCGATTCGCGGGATCGGCGCGGCGGGGTCGGAGATTCTCGAGTTCCTTATCCCGCAACTCCCGACCGTATACCAATCCAGATGCCTGTCCAGCGCTGGCAGATTGTGTTTGCCGTCGACACACTCGCTGGTTATTCGAGTTTGTTGGACGATCTGGGCGTTGAGTTGGCGGGTGTAGAACGCGGCGGGCAGTTGGTCGTGTACATGAAGAATTTCGTCGGCGAGCCGGCGGTGCGTGTTGGGGAAAAACTGAGTGAAAAGCGGATCTACTTTGTGCACTCGATGCCACAACTGCGCGAATGGGACCTAAGCTTGCTGAGCAAGACGGGACTGGATCGAATGGACCAGCGAATACCATTGCATTTCTATCCTGTGAAGCTGATCAATCGCTTGTACGAACTGGAAACGGAGCGAGTTCGGCAAGATGGCAAGAAAGTTTCCGAGATCAAGACAACGACGTTTCGAGTCGTCAAGACTCCGGACGGATATAGTCTGGAGCTGAACGAAATAGAGTACCTGGCCTCTCCCAAAAGGGGTCTGACCCTCTCCGGCGAGTCTCGTAAATAGGTTAGAAAAGCGACTCGCCTCCAAAGGGTCAGACCCCTTTTGGGAGAGGCTCTAAAGCCATTTGTGATTTGCACAAAACCCTAACAAGGCATTGAAGTATGAGTGAAATAATCGAACTAGTTCCGCGGCCGGTGATTCGCGTGGAGACTCGGGTTTCGCAGTATGAACGCGTTTCTGGTGGGCTGGCGTCGGGGGTGATCATCACCGGCATTTTGGCCGCGATTTTGTTCTTCTTGTGGTACAGCATGTTGAAGACGCCGCGGTCGATCCCGGACTCGTTTGTGGCGTTTGCGGGCGAGTCGATGAATCCCGAAGGCATTGCCGAAGACGTGGAAGAGCCTGGCGTGGAGGAGTTCCCCGAGGTACAGGAACCACAGTTAGCCGAAGCTTTGGAGTCGGTCGATGTGATCTCGACGGTGCGGGCCAATGACAGTGTCTCTGGTGATGCCGCTCAGATGGGGACAGGAAAGGGCTTGGGCGACCGTCGCTCCAAGGGGCTTGGTGGTGGCGGTTCGGATGTGAATGAGCCGTGGAAGAGGTGGCAGATCATCTATTCGGTCAACACGATGTCGGAATACGCTCAGCAACTGGACTTCTTCAAGATCGAATTGGCAGGTGCCGAACGAGTGGGAGATGGTGTCGTTTATCTGACGAACGTTTCAGGAACTCCGACGATACGGCCTGGTCAAAAACGACTAGAGAAACGAATTTACTTTTCCCATTCCATACCACAACTGCGAAATTGGGACTTGAACCTATTGCGGAATGCCAACGTTGCCAACGCGGGCGATCGGATCCCGCTCCAATTCTACTCAACGGAGATCATTAACCGATTGTATCAATTGGAAACGGAGCGGATCGCGCAGGATGGCAAGAAGATTCCGAACATCAAAAGCACGATTTTCAACGTTACCGGAACGCCGGGCAATTACCGGTTCGAATTGGCAAATATTGTGTACTTGAACTGATGGCTATTGCTATTCACAGGTCATAACTACAATAGGCGGACTATTGCGGGCAAACACGTTGGATTTTGGTTCGAGTTTTGATTCTGAAGTTCAGGGCGGTTGCAGATTTGGGGCTGCAGATTTGGGGCTGCAGATTTGGGGTTTGGGTGGACGTGGTCGGGGTCTGGTTGGCACGAGAAGATTGGAATTTCTGGCATGAGCGTTTTTGAAATTGTTGGCAATGTGATTTACGGCGCGATGGGTCTGGTCGCGTTATGGGGTGTTTATTGCCTCATCGTGGTTTACTACCGAGTGATGGAAAAAAAGTTCCGGTCCGACGCTTTACAGGGCGAGTTCCTGCAGGCAATGGAGCAACCATTATCTCAAGGCGACTTCCGTGCGGCGAGTGAAATCTGCGCGGACGATCCGCGAGCGTTATGCCAACTGTCGCAATTGGCCGTGGACAACCGATCTTTGGGTTTCAATAAGGTTCGGCAGTTGGCCCAAGACCGCTTCCAACGGGACGTGTTATCCGACATCGATCATCGCGTGAGTTGGGTCAACACGGTTATCAAATCGGCTCCGATGCTTGGGCTTTTAGGTACCGTGATCGGTATGATGGGTGCGTTCGGAAAATTGGCCGAAAGCAGCCAAGTTGAAGCGTCGAAGTTGGCCGAGGACATCATGTTCGCGTTGATCACCACCGCCTTAGGGTTGGCGATCGCGATTCCGTTAGTTTTGGCTGTCAATTCAATCAACATTCAAATCAAGAAGATGGAAGAGATGGTGGCCGAAGGGCTCAATTTCTTCTTCGAGATGTTCAAGGAAGCAACGATCCGGTTCCCGTCAAAGTAATATTCCTGGGCGGAAGCGTGAAAGGCAACACGGTCGTTGCCCTTGGCCAATTTCGGCGTTGCAAAAGTCTTGGTGAAATACGATGAGCGATCGAACGGGAAACACCGGTGCATTCAAACCACGGAAGAGGGCGCAGGATGCAGAACTGGACATCACTCCCATGATCGATATCACGTTTTTGTTGCTGGCGTTTTTTGTCGTCGCGTCGAAGATGCAGGAACAGGCGCCACTGCCCTTGCCGTATGCCAAACATGGCGAAGCGATTACCGCCAAAGATGCGGTAATGATCAATATTTCGCAAAACGCACCGGACGTCGACGCGCTGTTTTTTCTGGGGCGGGTCATCGAGCCCGGGAAAGGAATTGCTGAGACCGATGAAAACTTGGAGGAACGGATCACCGAGTTTGTCGAACAAGAGTTATCTCAGAACGACAAGTTGAAGTACATCGTGATCCGGGCAGGCAACCAAGTTCGGATGCGGAACATGAAGCTCGCAAAGCAGGCTGCCAATCGCGGAATTCCTGAGGGACGGGAAATTACGATTCAAGCGGCCGTCAACGAAGGGCAGTAAGATCCATGAGTGGGAGGCTCGAGCAATGAGTAAGCGTAAAGACTTGCCGCCGTCGCGAGGTGACCATATGGGTGGCCCCAGTGGTGAGTTTGACTTGGGACGTCCTCGCGATCCGTCTTTTCAAGAGATGGTCGCGCAGCCCGAAACGGCATCGCTGGCATTGTCGGGAAAGATTGCCGAACCGGTGCCCCATCGGCCCGCCGGTGAGACTGAACATAAATACAAACCGATGACTTGGAAGGGGTTCGAAGAAGAAGAACCGATCGAGTCCATGCCGTTTGGCAAACGGGCGCCTCGGGAAGAGGCGGAAATGGACATGACGCCGATGGTCGACGTGACGTTTCTGCTGCTGATCTTCTTCATGGTGACAGCCTCGTTCAAGCTGCAAAAAGCCATTCAACAACAGCCAGACTTGAGCGACGACCCCAGTAACATCGTGACGGAACCGAAAGAACAAACCGACGCGATCGAAATATACATTGATGAAAACGACAACTTCACGATGACGTCCAGTGATGCGAGTGAAGAGCAAGCGGCCGGTAAGGTCGAAATGTGGCAGAAGTTAGCCAAGATGAAGCAGGACAGCCAGAGTGTGAAACGTTTGCTGATCAAGGCCAACGAAAATTGTTCGCATGGGGCGGTGATCAATGCGTGGGATGCCGGGGCGGATGCCAAGATTTACGAGATCGCCATCTCGGTGGTGTCCGGGCCGTAGGTTGGTTTGGGGTTTGGGGCTGTGCGAGTCAGGTGGAACGAGGTAAGCAATGCCAGCGCGCGATTTTATTCAATTCTTGGTCGAAAAAAACGTCTTGGCGAAAGACGTGATCGAGAAAATTACACTCAAGATCGGCCAGAGCCCAAAAGAGCCGACCGCGCAAGCCGTGGTCACTTACATGGTCAAAAAGAAGTTCGTCACGGCTCAGGTGGGCGAAAAACTATTGACCGAGTTCTTGAACGATCCGGGACAAGATAGCATTGCGCTGTTGCAAACGGAGCTGCTGAACCCAACCTTACCAGTCGAAGACCGATCCGTACCGGTGGATCGAACGATATTGGATCAAGGACAATTTGTAAGCGATCCGACGGCGTTTGCTGTACCTGCGCCGGCGGTGGATTTTGGTCGGCCGAGTCGAACTCCGGAGGTCGAGGAGCCGATGCCTTGGGGGAGCGCTCCAGCGTCACCGGCAGGAGCCTCATCCGCGAGTATTTCGACCGCCTTTGCGGGCAAACGTGTCAAAGGCAATCCATGGCAAGGTGCTTGGTTGTGGATTGGGGCTGGGCTATTTCTGTTCTTTTCGGCGGTCGCTCTTGGGTTGGCGTTGTATTTCAACACTTTATCAGCCGACCAATTGTGGAACTTGGCGGATGATTCGTACAAGAAAGGTGGCTATACCGACGCCAAGACCAAGTACACCGATTTTCGAAATCGATTTCCCAATGAGACACGGGCAAGTTTGGCCAAAGTTCGCTTGACCATGTGCGATTTGTGGATGCCCTATCGAAACGGGGACTCGCTTGCGGTGTTGGAGCAGGCCCAAAAACTTCTGCCCACGATTGAAATGGAAGATCAGTTTAGCGACGCGCGAGAAGACTTGGCGGACATTTTGCCGAAGACCGTGATTGGCTTGGCTCAGGCCGCCCAACTGTCCAACGATGTCGAACGAAAGAAGGAGATCTACAAGAAATCGCTCGAGGGCATGGCATTGGTTGAGAATTCGATGTACATCACTTCGACTCAACGGTCAGGCGTGATCGTTGGCAGCGATATCGCCAAGGCGACCGATCTGATGGCGGTTGTCGCGCGACAATTGAATACTGAAACCGCCAAGTCGGCAGCGTTGGACGAGATCAAAAAGTTTGTAGCCGCTGGGCAAACGGAATCCGCCTTCCAGACTTATCGTGCGTTGGTAATCGCTTATCCCGAATTGGAGACCAAAGTCGAGGTGCGTGATGTTCGAACGCTCGTCGCGGAACGAGAACAAACCTTGGTGACCAGTTCCGAGTTGACATTGACTCCATTTGAAAAGGTCGATGAACCAGCTGCGGTGTTGTTTGCGACGTTTGCAGGGCAACCCCTTAATATCTCGGATAAACAGACCGTTCCAGTGGTGGTCAACGGAGCGTTGTATGCGGTTCGCGCCGCCGATGGACAGGCCTTGTGGCGGCGTTTTGTTGGCTTCGAATACGAGAACGTGCCGCCGCAATCGGTGCCCGAGTCCAGCCCAGAACAGTGGATCGTATGTTCAGGCCACGATAATTCGATCGTGTGTTTGGAAGCTCAGAGTGGCAACATCATTTGGCGTGTCTCCTTGGCGGATCGCTTCCTCCCACCGGTGGCCACCAAAGATTATCTGTATGTTTCGACGACGAATGGAAAAGTGCTGAAATTGGACGTGCGAACTGGGACGGGCATTCGCCAATTGCAATTGCCTCAAGGCGTGACTTCCTCGGTCGGGATCAGCAGCACTGGGCAATATTTGTATCAGGCCGGCAATCAGTGGTACTTGTACGTTTTGGATGCCGAGCAGATGACCTGCAGGGAGGTTTTTCTGTTGAACCACGACGCGGGTACGATCATCAATCCTCCGAACGTTCAACGCGGTTTGATTTACGTCGCCGAGTCGAAACCACAGAATTCAAGTGTTCACGTGCTGGCAACGTTGGAACGCGGCTGGAGCTTGGAACGGCCGCAGCCTAAGATCAACACTCCAGGTCGCATGTCCAATCCACTCATGACATACGGCCGCGACGATGTCATCATGTCGGATGATTTGGGGAATGTCGCCGTGTTGTCGGCCATTGGCGACGAGGGGCAACGCCCGGTCGTCCAAGGGATCAATGCGAAGTTTCAGCCGACAGTGGGTGTTGTCCCGCGAATGCTGATGGCCCGGGGTGGACACTTCTTTGTAACCGGCATGGGAATCACGCGTTACGCACTGAGAAAGCAACTTCAAAGTTTCGAAAGTGTCGTGGCGGCCAACCCGACGGATACTTTCATCGCGACTCCACAATTGGTGGAAGAATCGTTGTTCCATGTGAGGCGACAGCGAGGAACGGCGGCCGCGACATTGGCCGCTGCCGATATCCAATCACTGCGAACGAAATGGCAAGTGGATTTGGGTGCAGCGATCGCCGGTTTGCCATTTCAAGTCGATGGCAAAACCTATGTCGTGACCTGCCAAGGTGACCAATTCGAGTTTGACGCAAATGGGCAACCGGCCGCGTTCAAAACCGCACTTCGCAGGGGATCTACAACCGGCCAAACCTTTCAGTACACGCACACCATTGCGACCGAAAACGGATTGGGACTGGTGACCGGACCAAACGCTCGCCGCGAGCGGATGGGCTTCAACTTGAAGGCCGAAACGGAAAACGCCAAAGCCCGACAATCAACTTGGCCCGACGAATCGCTGCCGTTGGCTTGTTTGCCGGTTCGCTTCGGCGAAAACGCGATCGTATGTTCGAGTACGGGCGAGATTTTCCTCGTGAGCTTGCGGACGGGCAGCCGCACACCGAGTGGATATCGACCCGCGATCGCTCCAGGTCAAAAGGTCGAATGGCAACCGCCGGTTGTGATGGATGCCGAGACTTTGGTGGCGGTCACCGGCACGGGCGAAGCCTACAAGCTGAAAGTCGCTCGCGGCGGATTGACTAAAGATGCCGAAGTCGTTTGGGAAGGTGCCTTGGTCATGCGCCCTCCGGTACGCGTTCAGGACGGTGTCGTTGTGGTTCGCCGACAAAAACCAGCCGGAGATTCTGAAAGGACCACGTCGTTTGACAATCTTGTTCTGATCGGCTCGGATTTGTCGGACGTTCGATCAATCGAACTGCCAGAACTTGTGCGAAACGGTCCTTGGGCGGCCCCCAACGGAGATTTGTTGGTAGAAACGACGGCAGGCAATTGGCTGTTGTATAAGAACGACTTTTCTTTGAGTGGCACAATTTCGAACGCTCCATTTGGTGAAATCACCGGTGAACCGGTGACGGACGAAAGCCAATGGCGTTTGGCAACCAAGAAGGGCTTTGTGTTGACCTTGGTTGGTAACGAAGTTTCAAAGCAAGTCGATATGAGACAGGCCTTGTTGGCTGGTCCCGTTCGATTGGGAGAACAATGGGCGGTGACAACTCCTGATGGCGCTTTGTTGTATGTTCCCTCAGAAAAGGTGGGAGAATAACCCATGAGGGATTGGCACCCGAGTTCGATGAGAATTCGATTCGTGAGCAGATCATTGGTCTGGGTTCTTTGTTTGCTGTGGTTTGGACCCGCGGTTCCAAAGAGTTCAGGGCAAGAGACCACCATCCAAGATTCCGGTTACGACTACTTCAAATTCGATTCGCGACCGATCATTGATCGCGATCCGTTCGATTTGTTGATCTTCTCCGGTGGGCAAAGCTACGAGATCTTGCCGCTGGGATTGCCATTTGGCGAAGCTTTGCCGCGACGCGGCAAGGCGTTGTTCAAGTTGATGGAAGAACCCGACGCCACCATCACGTACGCCGCGCCGTGGAACATGATTGCCGAAGTCCGCCCTTTCTCGGGCATTATCCTGGAAGTGGCCAAACGCTTGGAAGCCAAGAACGAGTTGTCAGAGGCCTATCGGTACTACAACTACTTGATGAATCACCCAATGTTCGAAGGACGGCGTCCCAAGATCGATTTATTCGAGATCATGGTCCGGGACGCGGGCGCCTCGTTGATGGAAAAGTCGTATTGGGATGCTTTGACGTGTTTTGAAGAACTGAAGAGCAAGTTCCCAGGACGCCGGTTCAACTTGGGTTCCGATATCAAGACCGCCAATGAAGGGATTCAGTTTTGCGCGGCTCGTCTGATTGAGGAAAAATACGAACAGAAACTCTTTCGTCAAGTCCGAGATTTGCTGGCGACAATTTCCCAGCGTCACGAGCGTGAAATCGCCACTTTGAATCAGGAATGGACGGCACGAATTCACGAAGACGCGTTGAAGCACTTGGATTCTTTGAACGAGGCCTTGGCTCAAGGCGATCCCGTATTAGCTCAAGATCGTTTGCGGACAATGTTGGACATCGCACCTGATTTGCCACAAGCCGTCGAATTGCGAAAGATGATCATTGAAAAATATCCCATGATCATTGTGGGAGTCGACCAACTGCCACCCGTTCGGGATCCTCGCATCATTGAATCTTGGGCATCGCGGCGAACCGGCAAGTTGGTCCGCAAACTACTGATGGAGTTTGTCAAACAAGACGAAGATGGTGGGGTCTATCGCTTTGAACTGGGCAGTATCGACGCCATCGGCGAAGAAGGACGAGACTACCGCTTCCGTCTACGAATGGATGATCCGGAGGCCCCAGTTTTGAGCTCGATGCAAATGGCTCAGATGTTGGACCAAGTCGCGACCCCTGGTCACAACTACTTTCATCCGGTGTGGGCGCGGGCTCTGAAGTCTGTGGAAGTTGAAGACACGGACCGAGTGCGCTTTCGCTTGAATCATCCCTATTTGTTGCCGACGGCCCTGTTACAGATCCCGTTCTTGCCGACCGATCGCGAAGGAAGCGATGGACCGTATGAGATCATGCGAGTTGAGCCGGAGCGGGTCTTGTACGGACCGAACACCCAAGCAACCAAACAGCAGAGTGAGTCGGTGCGCAACCAGCCATTGCTGGTCGAGAAACTGCAAGCGGACCCAACCCGTGGCACCGAACTACTGATGTCTGGATCGATCGATGTGTTGGACCGCGTGTTCCCGGGCGAGTTATTGCGATTGCAACAGGCGGCCGGCATCGAAGTGCGGCGTTACCAGATTCCTTCTGTCCATTGGCTGATTCCCAATCCTAGAAACGAGTGGACCAGAAACCAAGCCTTTCGCCGAGGATTGTTGTATGCGATCGACCGCGAAAAATTGGTTCGGCAAATCTTGACGAATGATCAAGAACTGGATGGTTATCAGGTGATCAGCGGTCCCTTCCCGGTTGGGATGGACGAAAGCGATCCTCTGATGTACGCCAATAATTTCAAGATTCGTCCGGTGCCCTACAGCCAAGACTTGGGGGCGGTGTTTGTACAAATGGCCGCCAGTCAGATTCAGGCATTGAACCGGCGAATCGCCGAGGCCAAGATTCGCGCGGCGGTTGCGCGAGGCGACCTGACCGAAGAACAAGCGGTCTTGGCAACCGCAGAACTCGGTCCGGATCCGAGCGAGGTAAGGCCTGCCGACGTGGCGAGCGATCGTGACAAGCCGTCGGAAGATCAAGCACCTCCCCCGCCGGCAGATTTGCCCAAGCCACCTGAGTTGATTTTGGCCTATCCCAAGGGAGCTCAACCAGAGACCATTTGCGGCTTCGTCGCCCGAAATTGGGGTGCGATTGGTATAAAAGTCAAGTTGGTGGAATTGCCTGAAGGTCTGGTGATGCCGCCGGACGACAATTACGACTTTGTGTTTGTCGAATGCACCATGCAGGAACCTCTGGTCGATGCGCGACGAATCTTTGGACGAACCGGCTTGGTTAAAGA
>JAUXWY010000283.1 GCA_030681235.1 Pirellulaceae bacterium
GATTGAAGGCAACGTCCGTTTAGCAAGCGCTGGTGTACCGGCTTCAGCCGGCGAGGAGCAGAGAAAACGCTCTTTTCAGCTACCCGCCGGCTGAAGCCGGTCTAACGAAAGATCTCCAGCAGATTCAGGGAGGACCACAGATTGAAGGCAACGTCCGTTTAGCAAGCGCTGGTGTACCGGCTTCAGCCGGCGAGGAGCAGAGAAAACGCTCTTTTCAGCGACCCGCCGGCTGAAGCCGGTACGCCAGCGCTTGCTAAATTACCTTTGAGTGGGCAGAACCCTAACCCGCAGCACCCTAGTGACTGGCGCGTTGGAGTCGGTCGTTGATCGCTCGACCGAGTCCGACGGCGGGCAATGCCAGCGCGACGATGAGGTCCAAATTCGCTTGGTCCAACTTGCGCAAGGCCGCGTACAAGCGAGTCGCGGCTTCACGAAGATCGGCATCGACCGAAAGATTTTCGACAACGGCGAAATGTGGAGTTAGTGGTGTCGAGGCTTGATCGCCAAAGCACAGCAACCCGACACGTTGATGCGTAGCGATCGTCGGAGGAAACTCGTCGGGCTCGATCAATAGCAACGGAGTGCGCGGCGAATAGTGTCTGCTGAGATGGCCTGGCGACGCCAACCCGGACTGCAATTCGGCTTGGTTCACCGAGCGAACTGCGATCGTCAACGGCCCAAGCTCGGCCTCCAAATCTTCGACGGCCAAGCTACCGAAGCGCAAGACGATAGGGCGCTCGCTGACCAATGAAATAACGGTCGATTCCAGACCGTGCTGGCAAGGGCCACCGTCCAAAATCCACAGGTCGGGATCAGTAAGTTCGGAGGCGACATCCGCAGCGGACGTCGGACTGATACTGGCAAAACGATTGGCACTGGGAGCAGCGATGGGACAGTCGGCTAACCGGATGAGTTGTTGGGCGACGGGATGAGCTGGCCAGCGGAGGGCCACATTGGGGAGCCCAGCCGTGACCAAGTCGGGAACAAGATCGGCGCGAGGCAAGACCATGGTCAGCGGCCCCGGCCAAAATCTCGCAGCCAATTTGTCGGCGGTCACTGGCCATTGGGAGCAAAGTTTTTGAGCTTGGTTGGTACTGCTCACATGGACGATCAAGGGATCGAACAGAGGTCGCCCTTTTAGCTCAAACACACTCGCGACCGCGGCAGGATTCAAAGCATCCGCACCCAGACCATAAACCGTTTCGGTAGCAAAAGCGACCAGACGTCCAGCGCGAATACGCTGGGCGGCTTGAAGCAGATTCTCTGGTGTCGGAGTTACGACGAGCGCCATCAACAAGGAGTTCCTACGAGCGTTTGAGGTCCGAGGAAGTTTTGGCGATCCAGGCCGCCATTCTGAGCAGCGTTTGCGGGCTGACATGGTGTTCGATACCTTCGGCGTCCCGAATGGCCACTTCGGCGGACACCCCGATCGCCAATAGAAACTGGTACACGATTTCATGACGTTGCTGCGAACGAGCGGCCATATCGGCACCCCGTCGAGTCAAAACAACGGGGCGATAGGGTTGGGTATCCACCAAACCCTCGCCCTGCAAACGCAAAATAATTCGATGCACGGTGACGTGACTGACGCCAAAATACTTGGCCAAATCACTGATTCGACATTCGGGCTTGGCACGAGAGATCTCGGCGATCGCCTCGACATAGTCTTCAGCGGTCTCCGCCGAATGATCACTTCGCGTGCGCGAGTGAACGTCAGAAGGTTTGGACTTCGCAGCTGTCAATTTGCCCGAGGCTTTTTTCGCCAAGCGAAAGCTTTCTAAGATGATGGAACCGGAACATTGGCACCGTTGCCTAGTAACTTCAGCGCTTCCTCGAAAGCGGCTTCTCGTTGGTGGTCGATACCGTGGCAATTTTCCAGATCCAATGGCACTTCGACATGGGGCGACACGCCCACGTGTTCCAAACGCTGACCATCCACCAGAACGTCGCGAACGGCCAAGTACAATAGGTCCTCACCGTCGATGACGATCGGCGAGCCGGCCAACACGGCCCCGGCCGTGCGCGTCCCAACCAACGTGGCCAAGCCTTGCTGTTTGGCACCGTAGGCCAACACTTCTTTGCCGCTGCGGCTCGTCTCGTTGATCAGCAAGACGACGGGTTTACGCCAGACCGTGGAAAAAGTGGTGGTCTGTCCAGCGCGATCGATTGAATCGAGGCGAGGGATCTGGCGATTGAACAAACTCAAATAGCTTGGGTCGGCGCCGCCCAGACCATAACGCAGGTCGATCACCAGCGCTGCGGCGTCATCCAACTCGCCCGACTGGATCGCTTGCTCCAAGACGTCGTGGTAGTGACGTCCGGCGTACGAATAGAAATGAGCGTAGGCGACTTTCGACCCGCGACGATCGACGACGGAAATACTGGCCTTCAGCGCCGCGAGCAACTCCTCACGCGGGTGCCACTTTCGAGGCGTGATCTCAATTTCCACTCGGCGGCCGGCGCGGTCGACCACCAACTTGGCCGGTTGATCGACCAAGGGCCACCAAACGGAAACGGGCGAGTAGGGCTGGCCATTCACTGTCAGCGGCACATCACCCAACAGCAATCCGGCGTCCGCTGCCGGCCCGCCCGGCAAAACGTCGGCGACGATCCAGCGTTGATTGTGCTGTTGGACAATCACACCGATGGATGGATACGCCAAAGGTTGATGTTGGAACAACGCTTGAATATCCGGCAGCGACTCGAACACAGCGGCCAGGTGATAAAACTCCCAATCATGCGGCGTCGAATAATAAGTATGCGACGCATTCAGCGATTGAAGATAGCGATTGACCAAATCGCGAAACAGCAGTGGATCATCACATTCTTTGACAGCGGCCAGCGCCGATTGTTTGGCGGTTAGGTAATGGGGCAACTCCAAGGGATTGCGGTAGAACCGCTCTTCGACGGCCGCAATGACACGATCTAATCGAGCTGGATAGTCGCGTTGAGCTGCAATCGCCCGCAGTGATGTCGAGGTCGCCGGCGCCGCAGGCGGATCGTCAATCGCAAACAAGGTCCAAGCGACAAGCAAGATCGAAATCATGGCAATAGGTACTCGGGAAGTCGATCCATGAGCAACCGAGCCCCAGTGCCGTCGCTCGTGGGCTCCGACACGCGTCCGGTCGCGACCACGACACCAGCCGCGGGTTCGCGAGCCAACAACAAAGCGCCGTCCAAGTCCGCATAGTCGAGCAACGGCAACAAGTGAGCCGCGCCGCTGATGCCAATCGAACTCTCAACCATGCAGCCGACCATCGTCCGCAAACCAAGTTGACGAGCCTGGCGCAACATCTTCAGGGCCGGCGATAAGCCGCCACACTTGCAGATTTTGACATTGATCCCGTGGTAAAACTCCACGCAGCGGGCGACATCGCCCGGGATTTGGCAGTCCTCGTCGGCAATGATCGGCAAGCGAGAATGACGATACACCCACCGCTTGTCCTCGGGCGAAGCCGATTGCGAGAGAGGCTGCTCGATGAACTCGACCCCGAGGTCTTTCAGAGCGACCGAATTCTCGACGGCTTGTTCAGCAGTCCACGCACCATTGGCGTCCACGCGAAACACCGCGTCGGTCTTGGAGCGCAGTTGCCGCACGATTTCTAGATCGTGGGGCGTTCCCAATTTGATCTTATAGATCGGCCAACCGGGCTGCTCCTCCAACTTGGCGACCATCGTGGGGATCGTATCGATTCCAATGGTGTAACTGGAAGGTGGCACGTTGTGCCACTGAAGGCCCCAGACTTGCCAAGTTGGACGACCCAGCTTTTTGCCGCGCCAATCGTGCGCGGCCATGTCGATGGCCGAAGCAGCAAAAGTGTCGCCGTCTAACGTTTCAAGCAATTGGTCGAACAGCTTCAACGGATCGCCATCGATATAGGCATTCAAGAGCGGAAGCGCGCAATCGATGGAGGCCAAGATCGCCGAACGGGGATGGCCGTAGAATTGGTTTTCGGTCACCTCGCCGTAGCCAACAATGCCATCGTGTTGCAATTCGACGATGACGCTTGTTTGCCAATCGATCGATTCGCGCGAGATCGTGAACGAATGAGCCAAGGGAAGTTGGAGCGAATAGGTACGCAACTTCATGGTTCGGTTCCGACGGGCTTCACCTGGCTTTGATGGACGACGGTGACTGAGCCGTCGGCTTGCACGGAGAAGATCGCATTCGCGCGAGGATCCGCGACAAACACTTGTTGCCCATCGGTCGCCAACCCGACCGGCAATTTGAATCGTTCGTCGCTGACCCACTTCTTGACTTCGCCGGCAGGGGAGACGCGCCACAAGCACTTGCCGTAACTATCGCTGACAACCCAATCACCGCTGGCCAATTGAACCAAATCCGCCGGATAGTCGAAGGGTCGCCCGGGGACAAAAACTTCGGCGGGCGAATAATCACCGCCAAAGACATGAACGTTCTCACCACCACTCGCCGAGGTTTTCGTCGGGTCGCCCGCGGCGGAGATCTTGAGCAGAGGTCGGTCGACGCCGGTCAAGATCAGAAGCTTTTCCGCGCCGTCGGTCGACACGGCTTTGGGGGCTTGGATCGTCGCCAACACCGCGATCTGCTGGTTGGGCTCAATGCGCACGACCTGACGAAGCTTCAGATCACAAACCAAAATTTCGCCACCGGCACCGATCGCCAGATTCATCGGAACGCTGATCTGGCCGCCGGTCAATGGAACAGGCTTTCCGTCCTCGAAGCGATAAACTTCCGTGGTGGTACTACAACCCGCGACAACTCGACCTTCTTTATCGACGGCGATGCAGCGAATGGCATTTAAGGGAGTGCGAAATTTTACATCGGCTTGAAAAAAGACTTTGACCGCGCCGTCTTGAATCTGAAGAATGCCTGGCAGATTGCGATCGGCCACGTACAGGACGCCTTGCGAATCGACCGCAACATCGATCGGGTACTTGAGGTCGACTTCTTGGGCAGAAGCGGCCGGCGCGGTCGCCAAAGCGGCCAAACACAACCAGCCCACAAATAATAAAGAAGGTCTCTTACGCAGCATGGAGTTCCTCGAAACGTTGAAAGCAGTCCGGCCACCAGCGAAAAAAATCGTCAGTCCGCAGTTGCTATTCTACATCAGGCCGATCATTGCTCCAACTTCCAATCTCGGCCAAGAGAAACAAAGAACCCGCGACCACGATGACATCCGTAGGCTGGGCATCTTTCAAAGCGAGCTGAAAAGCCGCGCTGGGAAGCTCGAAGACCTCGATGATCGGCTGCCGTAACGGATCAGTAACCATAGCCAGGATCTCGCGTAGTCGCTCGAGCTCTAACGCACGCGGGTTGTCGTAAAACCGGGTAAGAATGAATCGGTCAAAATAGCCGGCCGCTATTCGTAACATTTCGGCGACGTCCTTGTCGCGTGAGACGGCAAAGACCAGCGTTCGGCGACCGGGCGACATCACCGCGTCACCGGGAGCTTGTGATGACGGCGCCTCGGGCACGACCTCTTTTTCGGCCGCCGCATCCATCATCCGCAACGTTTCGACCAAGGCCGAAATACTGGCGGGGTTGTGGGCGACGTCCAGGACGATGCGGGGCTTCGAGCCGACCACCTGCAATCGGCCCGGAACTTGAGCGGCAGCTAGACCCGCGAGAATCGCAGGACTGCTCAGTTCCCAACCGGCCGAGCGCAAATACACCGTGGCCGCAAAGACCAAAGCGACGTTATCACGTTGATGAGGACCGATCAAAGGAGTCTGCAACGGCGGTGACACAATGACCTGATGCGTCTCCGGATCTTCGAAGCGAACGACACAAGGGCCCGACAGGGAATCCTCGGCGGTCCAAGTCAAATGTCTATCGAACTGCGCTAAAGGAGCCCGATGTTTGCGAGCGAACTCTTCGACGATGACTCTAGCCTCGGGTTGGCGGACACCGCTGACCACAGGTCGCAGCGGTTTGATGATGCCGGCTTTCTCGCGGACAATTTCCGCCACGGTGTTTCCCAACTGCTGAGTATGATCGAGACTGACGTTGGTAATGATGGACAGCAAGGGATCAACGACATTGGTCGAGTCCAATCGACCGCCCATGCCAACTTCGATGACAGCGATCTGAACCGCTTGGCGATAAAAATACAAAAACGCAGTCGCAGTACACAGGTCGAAAAACGTCAGGCTCCCGAACTCCGGATCACTCGACGACCGCTCGTCGATGGCTGCCACCGCCGGGCCGAGCACTTGAAGAACCTCGGCCAACTGAGCCGTGTCAGCTGCCCGCCCATCCACGAGAAAACGTTCTCCGAGATGATGGATGTGTGGCGACGTATACAGGCCACAACGATAGCCACCACTGTGGAGGACGTGATGCAGCATCGTGCTGACGGAACCTTTGCCTTTGGTGCCAGCCACATGGGCGACGGCCATCGACCGATGGGGATTGCCTAGGAGCTCGAGCAATTCAGTCAGAGGCTTCAGACGATAATGAAGCTGTCCGTACACCAGCGGGACTTGCTTCTCGTAATTAAGACGCTCGTAGAAAAACGAATGGATGAGTTGTTCGGGAGTCGGTGCGGACATGCTCAATCGATCGTGATCAAACCAGAGACTCGGCACTCGGTCGTTCGCAACAAATCAACGACTTGCTTAGTGGCTGGGCCCAGGTCGTCTTCCATGCTAGTGATGAGGAAACTGTAATCACAAAAGCGACCCCAAGTGGCGGTCACGCGATCCTGGGCAGCACCGGCGTGCACACAAACCCATTGGAATCGTCGACGCAACTGTACCGAAATTTCGGCCCACCGTCCACCGGCAATGCGCCGGAAACTGATATCTCCAGAACCACTGGGGAGCCACGAAAGATTCTCCACGCCGGTCGGACGAATCAAAGCTTCCAGCGGATGGCCCAAATTGATCGATTCGCTGAGGCCCGGCAAATAAACGTGGCCCAATTGACGGCTAATGTCCCGATGGCCATAGTCGGCATCGACCAAAAGCACTTCGCCCAGCCCCCTTCGCGACATCTCCCACGCAATCTGCGTGCACACGAGCGAACTGGACGCACGGCTTTGGAGGTCTTGGCAAAAGTGCATGACGGCCGGGACGCAGTCGGGCACCTTCTGGAGGATGCGATCCACCAATTTGGCCGCGTAAGAATGCGGCGCGGCTTGACGGAACCATAAACTCTCAAACAACGGCAAACCAACCTCGACCCCGGTTTCGCTGGTCGTGGTTGTCAGTGAGACCAACGTCGACTGTTCCGAAGGGGAGTCTTCAACAACCGGATTGTCCAAAACAGGAAGCGCGGATCCTGTCGGCAGGTTGTCGCCAGGTTTCGGTTTAGGAGCCGCAAGCTGATTCTGACGCAAAACAAAATGCGGCGTCGAAGGTTCGTGTGGCTGCGTGACGACGTCTTCGACCGACGCGGACGACGCGGTAGAGGAAAGTAGAGAATGGGACGCGCGGCGAGTCGAGTCCGTCGGGAACGTGACCTCGTCGCGCAGTGGGTTGTTGAGCGAATCGATCCACAAAGAAGCGACCTCGCCCTCTACAGCGGCTTGGACGATCAGCGGCTGGTCCGCAGCGAAGGTTTGGGTGATGGTCGCGGATGGAAGCGTGGAGACGGGCCGCTCGGACGCGAAACTCGAGGCACTGGCAGCCAGTGAGACCTGAGCCAGCACGGGTTGCGTCGCATTCGCATGAAACGGGCGATGTTCCGTCGTTTGATGAGCCCGATCCAAGCGCTGTTGGATTTGCAGCAAGTGGCTGGCGAGTTCAGGCTGAATCTTCGCGGACGCCGCATTCAGTTGCCGCAACACGTCTTCAATTTTGTGCATGTCCATGACTCCCGTTTCTTCAACCTAATAACCACGTAGGGCATGCAACAAAGCCCGCAAATCTTTGCGACGAGCCAAGACCGGCGCCGGAACGGGTTCCGCCGTGTGCTCGCGCGAGGTCTCACCAGCGGCGACAACGGGTTGCCGATGGATGATGTTGGCGTCATCGCGGAAAGAACCCTCGGAAGTCCGGACTTCAGGGCTCAGTGCTGGTTCGGCGTTGTTCCAATCGACCGTGGGCGAATCGATGGCGCGGACCGACTCCCACCGCGACAGGCTTTGAGGAGGATTAACCTTGAGATGCGGGTTTTCGTCAATCCGAATTTCCCTTGTCGCGGCCGCACTAGCGACGGCTGGCTCAGTAGACGCGGGGACGATGTTTGGGGCGGGCAAGTGATTTTCGACACCGGGCAACGGCAAGGACACAGGCGAAACCTCGTCTAGAGAATCAGGGGTACGAATGTATTGAGTCCAAACGGTATCTTCGATCCACAAAGACTCCAGATACAGATGATCTTGAAAGGCAATCGACGGGTCGTTCGACACGATCTGCGGGTAGGCCTTGCCGGAAGGATCAACCACCTCGATCGGGGAAATGACCGCCTGCAAATCGGCCTCGATCAATAGTTCGTCGATAGGTTCCCACCGCTCCTGCAGGCTTGCCAAGGCTTGCTGGATCGTATCGATTTTGACATCGAGCTTACGAGCTTCGGCGCCGGTTGTGATCGAAGACGGACTAGGCTCAGGGCCCGCGTCCCGAACTGGGAGCGGCTTTTGAATATCCGATTCAAAAGCAAAGCGAATCAAAGTCTCCGGACCGTCCTTGACCGCCAATGGCATTCGCTCGATTGCCGCAGTCCGCGACTCCAACGGTTGTGGCAAGATTGGAAGGGGCGTTGCTGTTGTAGTTGCGGGCATCGCGACCAAAGTGGATTCCCAGGAGCCAAGCTTCGTGGGGGCAACGGTCGTTGGGCTTGCGGGTTCTACAGCACGCGACAAGGCCGCATTGGGTTCGTCATCCAAACTGCCAAACTCTACCACGGCATGGGGAACGCTTGCCGTGGTCGCCGCCTCCGCTGCCGGCCGGTCCGCAAGTTGCGGAACAGGCAAACGTTGCCACAACGCCCAAGCGATTTGAATCACATGTTCATCGATACACCGAACCTGCTTGGACGCGGCGTAATGGATGGCTTGATCACACAATTGATTGACCAAGCGAGGAATACCCATCGTGGCCGTGTGAACCGCCTCAACCGCTTCGGAAGTCAGCGGCGACTGCTGGCCTCCGGCTCGGCGCCACTGAAAGTCGATGTAACCGCGCAATTCGTCAAGACTCATACCGGTCAAATAGGCCCGACAAGCCAGACGTTGCTGGAGCGACTCCAACGATGGATTCAACAACAGCTCTTCCAATTGACGCGAACCCGCGAAAGCCATTTGAAACACCGGACGACCATCCCGAACCAAATTCGACAGCAACCGCAATTGCTCGAACAGATCCTCGTTCAACGAGTGAGCCTCGTCGACAAACAACCAAATACCAGCCGCGAACTCCGGTCGGAAGCGCAGCGCGGAAGTAAGCATCAGACGCGGGTCGGATCCGGTTGTGGCCAGCGATTCGAGCCCCAACTCAAACAGCAAAGTCTGAAAGAACTCTTGGCGGTTGCCGAAGGCCGCGTCCAAGGAAACACAAATGCCCTCGGCCTTGGGTCGCCGTTGTTCCAGTGCCCGCAACAGCATCGTCTTGCCAACCCCAGCGCCCCCGAGGATCAACGCCGGACCCTGCTGCTGACACAGAGCGTTCTCAACCGCTGTCAGGTTCTCCGCAAAGCTCGGGTAGTAACAGCAAAGTTCGGCGACCGGGATGGTCGGAAAAGGCCGAGCGTTCAAGTTAAAAAAGCTTAGGCTCATGTTATCCATTCTCCGAATCCTTTGTTTGCCACAACGCGGCCGGAGTTACCGCCCCATCAAGATCCAAAATGCCTGACATAACCCTTCCAAAGGGTGTTGCGCGATGATGCTGGGGAGTGCAGGCTCCCAGATCATCGCCACCAAGATGCCGCCGACAGTGAGCAGCACCACGACTTCCGCCGTTTGGAAAACCCGGCGACCAAACAGAGCCGCAAGGTTGTCGATCGCGTTCGGTTGAGGTTTGCCGGTGCGAATCGTTCCCAAGTGGTCGATCCCAAGATAACGAGCCAACTGCACGGGGCGAAACAAAGTGCGGGCCAACGACTGAGGCGAAGTCTGCAGCGAAAACGCCGTGCCAATCATCAACGCCAACACGCTGAGACCAAAGGCCCATTGTTGTTTCGGGGCGGCATCCAAAGGCAAGCTGACCCGAGCCGGTTGAACTTGCACCACGCGGTACGACGATGGTTCCCGTTGCAGTTGGCTGGCGACTTGGATGACAGGAAGATTCTTATCGACCGCCGTCGTCAAAACTTCTTGAAGTTGTAGTATTTGCGCCGCCAACGGCTCGAACTGCAACTCGCTCGCGGTCGCTTGTAGTTCGGTCAACTGAGTAGACCCGGCCGAAGGACGGCGAATCTGGGCGGAGGCCATGACAAAAGGATTCGCACGAACCTGACTGCGACTGTTGGCAACCGTGGCGGTGCTGTTGTTGATCGCGGCCGGAGTGACCGCCTCCGCAAACCGGGTCAACACGGTTTGCCGATCTTGAATCAACCGGTCGATATGCTGTACCAAGCCGTCGGTCTCATCCACTTCAAAATGGTGGATCACCTGTTGGCGCAACAACGTCAGCAAATGAGTGTCCGTCGTCAACACCTGTTGCTTGATGGCATCAACTTGATCTTGCATCACGTCGCTGGTCGCGGCAGCGGGCGATTCGAGGGTGCCCAATTGTCGTTGGAGGGCCAACAAGGTCGAACGCTGGCGCTCGATTTGTTGCCTCGCTTGCTCCATCAGTTTCAATAGGTCGGCAGATTGATGGGATCGAGCTCGCGCGATTTGATCGAACCGTTCGTCCAGTTGCAGTTGAATCGAATCCGCGCGAATGTCGCGTGCCGCGCGATTGGCTATCTCTTGGGAAAGGGTATTCACGAACCGTTGAACGCCGGGACTAGAATGACCCGTCCAAATGACTTGAACCCAGCGAACGGGCGACTCGGCTGTCTTGTCCCGAGTCACGCCCACGCTCAAATGACGACGCACGTCCGACACCTGGAGCTGGGCCACGCCGTTGGCATTCAAAAAGGTGGCTTGTCGAATCGTGTTCGCCAGAATATCGTCCCTTAAACAATCGCGAATAATGGTCTGCAAGCGAGTTTCCCGATCCTGCGCCGAAGAACTCAAGACCGCACCGACAGGCCGCTCGGGCTGCATCTCCAAAGTGATCTCGGCATAGGTCCTGAACAGCTCCGCATTCAAGGGCCAGAACAGAAGTCCGCCCACAAACACAGCCATCGATACGACCAACGCCACGTAGATCCGCCGCCGAACGCGTTCGGAAACCTGACGTCGAAAAAGGGACAGCGGGGAGAGGGTGTCGTCTTCCATGGTATCTGTAGACCGGCAGTTTTGTGGCGGAAGCGAATACACAAACGTCAGGGACGCAACGTGACCCTGCTCGCCTTTTCTTCGTCACAATCGACACAACCGCTTTAAGTGAAACCAAGCACTTTTACGAATGAAGAAAATAGAAAAGGCAGTGAATCCGGGAAGATGAGGACAGAATCGCCAAGTGGGGGGTTTGGCGATAACGGGCTAAAGACGGTACAAAAGCGCCGGCTAAATCGTCTTTGTGCAGCTAGGAGAGATGGGCAGGATGTAGGAGTCGCCATCTTCAAGATGATCGTACTGAACAAGGCGTGTCGATGAGTTGTTCCGTTCGTTACGCTCGGTCGGATGTTGTTGATCCTGTCAATGATCCGGCTGCTTTCGCGTCACAAGCTTATCGAACCTGAGGATTTTTGCCGAACCTTCAACTTATGTCCTAAGGTGATATCATGTTGCGTAAGACGCTTCCCTTTTGCTTGGCCATTGCCGGTGGAGCAAGCAGTACTTTGTGGTCCCAAGAGCTCAAGTCTCCGCCGATCGTTTCCTACGGTGCAGCTGTTCAAAGCCTCTCCGATGACGCGGGAACGGCGGTAACGAGCGTCAAATCAGCGACTATTCCGACCAGCCGTTCGGTGACCGCTACGCCAATGGTAAGCCAACCAGCACCGCAGCCGATCATCCGCCAAGACGCGATTGCTCCCGCACCAAGCGAGCCGCTCCTCAATCCAATTTCGGTTGGTCCGGCTTTGGGCGAAAACTTGAAGTTTGGCGGCTGGGCCCAAACGGGATACCACTCTCAAAGTACGGGGATGTTCAATAACCGCCCGGACAAAGTCAATCTGCAGCAGATGTGGTTCTACCTGCAAAAAGAGGCGGCCCGGAATCCGACTTGGGACTGGGGTTTCCGAACCGACTTGATGTACGGCACCGATGCTGTCAAAACTCAAGCGTTTGGAAATCCGGCCGGCACTTGGGACTTCCAGAACGGGATGGACTTCGGCGCCTATGGCTGGGCGATCCCGCAAGCCTACGCGGAACTGGCCAAAGAAAGCCTCAGCGTCAAGGTGGGCCACTTTTATACGCTGGTAGGGTATGAAGTCGTCACCGCGCCGAACAACTTCTTCTACAGTCATGCTTACACCATGTTCAATTCTGAGCCGTTCACCCACACCGGGGCTCTCGCCAGCTACGACGTCAACGATACCACGACGCTACATGGCGGCTGGACACTTGGTTGGGACACCGGTTTTAATCAACTGAACGGCGGCAGCAGCTTCCACGGTGGTTTCATTCGGAAGATGCAAGAAGACTTGACCTTCACTTACATGGCAACCGCCGGCGACTTTGGCTGGCGCGGCGCCGGTTACTCGCACTCGGCCGTGTTCGATAAGTCACTGACCGAGAACTTGAACTACGTCCTGCAATCGGACTTGTTGTCGACCGACTCCAGCGGAGGCAACAACAGCGAAGTTGGCATCAACCAGTACCTCTTGTACACGATGAGCGAACGTTTGCGGGCCGGTACCCGAGTTGAATGGTGGAAGAGCGATCGAACCGGCACCAGCCTGTCGACCTATTCGGTCACCGGTGGCTTCAACATCACTCCAGGCGATAACCTGATCATCCGCCCGGAAGTTCGCTACAACTGGGGTTCGAATTTGGTCGGCGCCGATATGGAAACACCAATCTTCGGAATCGATGCGATCATCACTTTCTAAGTGCTCCTAGCACTTCGAAGTCCTGATCGATGGAACTTCAAGAGAACGGTGTCGTGCTAAGGCGCGACACCGTTCTTTCTTTAGATTTCGGTGGCTGCTGAGAAATAAAGAAATGCGATCTATAAAACGACAGGTCGAAGACATCGACGCCTCGGAGATCGAGCGTTTGGGCAAGGTTGGATCAGCGGAGTCGCCGCTTTGTTCCTGTCGCTGATGGCGTTGGCGACGCCTCGATATCAGCATTGGCATCACGCGATTGAAAAGGCGGCGATCGACAAGAACTTTGCGATCCACTTCCCCATCCTCGACATGCTCTTTGGCACGTTTTATTTGCCAAGCAATCAATGGCCACAAGCCTACGGTATCAACGGCCACCCGGTTCCAAGTGGCTATTGGCGGCAATTCTGGTACCCATTTCGGAAGGCACCGACGCCTCGAACAACGAAGTTCAACCGGAAGACAGCCATTAGCAATTTGGTGGCAGTCTTGAAGAATCAGAGGCCGACGGCGATCTAAGGATTTTGCGAGCCTTCGCTCATTTCGCGGAAATAGCGTTCGATCAATTTGCGATATTCGGGAGGAAGCTGTTCTTTAACCGCCGAGTTGGCCGGATCCCGATCGCGATCGCGCAATTGACTCCAAATGCTAATGGGGCCGTTATCAAAAGCTTGTCGTGATGCGGAACCGTTGGCGTTACTGCTTTGACCGGGTGATTGACCTTGGCCCGGCTTCGGCTTTTGATCTTGACCGGGTTTTTGGCCAGGCTTGTCGCTGTTCTCTTTTTTCTCGCCTTTGCCGCCTTTGCAGTTGCCGCTGCATTCTTTCTTTTCGGCTTCTTCAATCAATTGGCCCAAAATATCGACGACCTTGGCTTGTTCTGTCTGCGTGTCACCGTCCGGCAGGGCCTGACCCAAGCGACGTTCGGAATAACCCATCCGCAACTCCGCGTCCGCCAATTGATTTTTCTTGGCTTGATCCAATCGGACCAATTGGTTGTAAGCGCCTTCTTTAAGTCGCTCGGGAGCGGACGATTCTGATTGCAGGAACCGAATCAGATTTTCCATCGCTGGTTCGATCTGCAACAGGCCGGCTTGTGCGGTCCCCAAGTAGTACAAAGCTTCACCACCGCGAAGCGATGACTCTTGATATTGATCGATCAATTTTTGGAGGTGCGGCACAGCGTTTTCGTGTTGCCCGGCCAACAGATAGCTGCGACCCAAAAAGAACGAAGCGTCGGCGGCCAAGAAACCGTCGCTGTGGCCAGCCAATGCTCCTAGACCCTTCAGCGCTGTCGCCAAGTCATCCGATTCCAAAGCAGCCATCGCTTGCTGATACTCGGGATGCGCCAACTGAAGGCATTCAGTGATTGCCTCTTTGGCCGACACGCCTTGCGACGTCAGCTCTTCATAACGAGCCAGCACTTTGACCTTCAACCCAGCCTCAAGTGTGCTTTGGTTGACTGCAGAAGTAAACGAGTCCGTACGGACAGCCGCCCCGGCTAGGTTACCGCTGGCAAAACCCAAGCTACCCAGCGTTAGGGAACCGACCACTGCCAACTTGCATCCGGTAACCCACAAACGACCCATTCGCATTGCAATCTTCCTTCGAACAGAGGGCACTCCCCAGCTACAACCAACGGTTGCCGCAGCCAAGCCAGCATTTTCTATTATCCGCGATTTTTTTCCTCTCGGCAAGTTTCAAATGCGGATTTCTGTAAAAACCCGGCAAAAGCCGTTTGATTCGTGCTATCTGGGCGCAGGCTACGGAATTAGCCCCAATTTTGTTCGCATAACCCGTTCAAAGCCCATTTAGCGGGCGCTGGTGTACCGGCTTTAGCCGGCGGGGGCGGGAAAAACGCTCTCTTCAGCTCCCCCGCCGGCTAAAGCCCAATACCGCTAAGTTAACGACTTGATGTGCCACGTTTTTTCGACTCCAGGAGACGAGCGACGCCGTTCCAAGAACGGTTGCTAAGCAGGTCTTCGGAGCGTAGCGAGCCCGCGCCTCATGGTCTCCCTTCTCCCCTT
>JAUXWY010000287.1 GCA_030681235.1 Pirellulaceae bacterium
TTGCCGCCATGGGGTATCGGGTTTTCGAATTCGGACGCTCCCCCAAGTCGGGAATTTAATTCAGGACAATTCCGAAAGCGCTACTCCTTGTGATTTACTGTCATCGAGTTGGGAGGGACCGTCAGAGTCATTCCGTCCGAAAACGTCACTTCTATCGGTTGCGAGTGAAAGTTGTACGCAGCGTAGGTTTTTTTGCCGTCGCGAATATACACGTTTGTAAATGGGTGTTGCGAGGTGGTTGTTGACTCGATTCTTCCGAACTTATCGAGCGTACTCACCCAATGTTCCATGAAGGCTCGGGTGTTGCCGCTTTCAATCTTGCAATTCGGATTCGCGTTCAAGTGTTGGATTGCCGGTTTAGGGTCGTCCAACGCAGCAAACATAACGACCAAATCGCCCCAGCCCATATTGAAGTCCGACCCATCCTTGCGTTTTGACACAATGCGCTCAAAGTTTTTGCGAACATATTCCGGGTGTCGACCCATGTAGACCGATGCGGGAGTAAATGGCAGCCAGTTGATACCATGGATGCAGTCAATTTCTGCTGAAAACCAGGTGGCAAAAGCCCCTTTACCGCCCCAAATCATGCCCAAGGCCACGTTGGGACAATCGCTGGGATAGTTTGTTCCCGAGACGTCAAACCAGTATTCCTCGACGGCCGTTCGTTCGGTGTTGAATAGAAAAACGCCCAGATCCTGTAACTCGTTATCGCCTGTTGCCGCACCCCACAGCATCAGTCCGTACCAAGCGTTCATTGATTCGGAGGACGATTCTTGATTGTTGCCGTCGGCAAAGTTCGCATCGCCGGAGGCCCACGAATGCCCAGCGTATTTGTCGAAACATCGCAGATAGGGGAACAAAGCGTCGCCGCGATCGGACGAAGCGACGTCACGAATCAACAACCGCACCATCGGTCCCCACTTCTTGGCCCACTCGGGATCGAACCGAGCGACCTCTGCTGCGGCGCGAATGAAATAGCCGTAATGAAAGTGATGGTCGTTGAGGAGTCGATCGCTATCATAACTTGGACGACTGCCGATAAGTGTGCCCCAATTCTCTTCATAGTAGAAAACCGGTTGCTCTTTTTCAGGGGTCGCCGTGAACCAGACTTCCAGGCGTCGGCGGATTTCGTCGACAAACACTTGCTGCAGCTCCGGGGCGTCAATCGCCTCCGCGATTCCGCTGAGTGTTGCCAAAGCGCCGAGATGTTTTCCTTCCCAGTACGTGTCGGCAAACTCAGCCTTCGGTTTTGCCGCTTCCAATTTGAGCTGTTCGATGATTCGTTGCCGATCGACAACATTTGTTGCCGGCAGCATTGGCAACACTCCCTGGACTGGCACCGCAGTTGAGAATTCAGCGCCGACGCCGACTTTCATCGAACCTCGCACCGAAGCATACGTCATTTCACTGAGGCTCGTCGTTGTATACTTCCATTGATGCGGATACAACGCGAATACGGTGTCGCTTTCTGTCCCCTCACGTGGCGTGCAGATAAAGCGATACGTTGCCTTGATGAAACCGTCGACAATGGAATAATCCACTCGTGTGTCCGTCACATGGGCGTGCGCGTAGCGCGCAAAGAGTTGAAGGGTTTCGACGCGTTTGTCCGGCAATACGGCGATCGAAAAATGGGCGTGTCGCCGACCCACATTAACAAACTTCATCGCATTGGAAATGTCCCAACGTGAGCCGCTGCAGCCGAACAACCCATAGTGATTCCCATTGACGGTAACGCCGATTATCGATTCGTCTGACCCATCGCTCCAGATCGTCGGCGAATTTGCAAAAGTAACGGTTGGCTCTCCGCCTTCGATCATGCCAAAGACGAACGGACTCCCATGCCCGAAACTGGTCCGGAGTGCCCCACTCTCATTCTGCATCTCTGCCATCACAAACCAATCGGAATAGCTTCCGCACCGCGCCGCCGGAAACTCGGCGACCTTGGAGTGACCAATCTTCAGATCGCCTTTGATCAGATCCGCGCTTCCAAAAATGCCGGCATTATTGCCGTGGATTCTCGCTCCCTGGTAACCGACCACCAACCCATCGGCGTCACACCGAACGAATGCCGGATGCGCAAACATGTTTTGCGAATATTGCAACCAGACCAACGAACTCCACCATTGATTTGTCACCATGGGACCGGTAACGTCGGCGGTCTTAAAGAGCTCGGCCGGAAGCGGTCGACAATGCGTTGGAGCAGTCGTCCGATAGCTTCCGGAACCGGCCGCGACAATCCCTTGTGCGGTCGCAATCTTGACAGAACACATGATGACCATAAGAACAAACAATGGGAGCGGTTTCACGGACGGTCCTAAAAAAGCCGACGGTTGTCCCCAAAATGCAATTGACAGATTACCCTAATGGTACAAAGGGGGAAACCAGACACCCTGATTTCAACGAAGACGGGTTGCGAGAATCAACTAGGGCAATCTCAACAGTTTCAAGGCTTCCTGAACGTCACATTGTCTGACGATCAATTTGACACCAAATGGACTCGCCAAGTGTGGCGTCATCAGGACGGAGTATTCATTTTCAATGAACGCGTCGATGTCGGCTTCCTCAAGGCGCGATTTTGCGAAGTGGGCCTCGACGATGTTTCCAAAGGTCTGGATCGTGACAAGTTCATCGGCCATGGAACGGCTCATGTCAATTTCTGGGCTGTGAATTCTAGCTGTTGGCGGCCCACGATTATAGAACAGCGGGTTGGCAATTCCCACCCCGACAACTCCCGTCAGCCTCATGAAATGCTATACTTTCGAGTGGCTCCATTGGTACGACTTGATTCGCTAAGGAAAAGACTCATGCAGCAAATCCGCGGTTTCCTGTTGACAACGCTTGTGATCCTCTTCAGCTGTGTATCGTCCAACAGACTGGAGGCGGATCCGTGGATTCGCTATCCCGGCGGTGAAGGGCCTGGCAAAGGCAAGCACATCGTCTTCATTGCTGCCGAGGAGTCGTATCGCTCGGAATTGTCGATGCCTTTGATGGCCAGAATTCTCTCGATGCATGGATTTCAATGCACGGTGTTGTTCGCCATCGATCCTGCGACGGGAACCATCGACCCCAAAGTCAGAGACAATATTCCTGGACTCGAACAATTGAGTACGGCAGATCTGCTGGTCGTTTTCATGCGCTGGCGGGAACTTCCTGACCAGCAGATGCAACACATCATCGATTATACCGAATCGGGGCGACCGATCATCGGTATCCGCAACGCCACACATCCGTTCCGTTATGTGACGCGAACGGACAGCCCGTTTGCGAAGTTCGATTCGGCCAGCCAAAATCCTGTCGGTGGCTGGGGCAGGATGGTGTTGGGAGAAACCTGGGTTTCACACTATGGGACGAACCTGGTTGAAAGTACACAGTGCGAGCTGATCAATTTCGCCGGAAGTCATCCAATCTTCCGTGGAGTGAGTCGTAGCTTTTGGATCGCTGATGATGTGTACGGTCTGAGCGAGACGTTGGAGGGTGACAGCGAACCGTTAGTGCTCGGTCAACCGCTGATGGGTTGGACCGCCACTGATCCGCCGGTGGATAGCAAGCCGCCAATACCTATTGCTTGGACGAAGAGCTATACCGGCGCAAAAGGCGAGAAGGCCCGAATATTCACGACGACCATGGGACACGGCGATGCTTTCTTGGTCGAGGACTTTCGCCGTATGTTGGCCAACGCTTGTTACTGGTGCCTGGAACTGGAAGATCGCATCGACGCCAAATCGGATGTTTCCATTGTCGGCAACTACCAGCCAGGACCGGCTGGCGCGGATGGTTTGAAGACTGGCGTTAAACCCACTGATCCGTCATTTCAGGACTTTGGAAGAAAGTTGGACTCAACCGCGGGTGCGATACAAGCGTTCATTGACGATTCGCAGGCGGGTTGGCGGTCGCTCACGGAGGCCGATTTTGTGGCGGTCAATTCTGCGCCGGATACCTGGAGATGGATGAATGGTGTCTTGCATTGCACTGGTCAACCGGTGAGCGTCTTGCGGACGGAGAAACAGTTCCGCAACTTTGAATTAGTCGTCGAATGGATGCATGAAAAATCGGCTGGTAACAGTGGCGTGTTTGTTTGGACAACGCCTCAATCGATCGAGAGGCTGACACAGGCCGGCAAACCCGGTCTGCCTTCGGGAATCGAAGTGCAGGTGCTTGATCACGGCTTTACGAGCATGATGAAAGCCAATGGTCAAAACACGGATTGGTTCGGCACCAACGGTGATGTTTTTCCTGTGGGAGTCAAGATGACACCGTTTCCGCCCGTGTCGCCGGATGGCAGCCGCAGCTATCCTCGCCGCCACCTGGCCAACGGGCATGGACAGTGGAACCAATACTACATCCGCGCCATCAACGGCGAAGTTCGACTGTGGGTCAACGGCGAAGAGGTCTCGGGCGGCACCGGCTGCGAACCGGCTGAAGGTTTTCTATGCCTGGAAAGCGAAGGCTCGCCCATTCAATTCCGCAAGCTCCGCATCCGCGAGCTGCCGTAAATTGTTTCCATAGGCTGACTGTTTAACACTAATGTCGCCAACAGATACTAAATCAACAGTCCGCTGATCGGTGGTACGACGCCCGTCCTACTCGTTCTTGACGCCTTCTAACAGAATTTCGCACGGGATGCGTTTCTTGATTTTTTCCAGGACTTTTTTGACGGCTTGTTCCTGCCGGCTATCGAGAATCTCTTGACGAATCTTGTCTTGCAGTTCAGTAAACGGAATGACACCGGCTTCCTGACGCTCGGTGACGCGAACGATATGGAATCCCAAGTCGGACTCGATGATGTCACTCAACCGGCCAATCGGTTCGCTAAAAATGTGATCTTCCAAGGTTCGATTCGTCAAACTGTTTCGTTTCGTCCAGTTGTTTTGACCCCCTTGAGCCGCAAAAAAATCGTCCGAGTCCCGTTTGGCCACATCCGCAAATGGAGCTCCGTAGACCACTTCGTTCCCCATCGCCACCAGTTTTCGCTTGGCCTCGGCTCGATCCGGAGTCTTGGCAAAGCTGACCATCAAGTGCTCCCACTTCGCTTGATTTTCGATGCGATATTGCTCTTGATTCTGTCGATAGCGAGTCAACAACTGATCGTACGAGACCTCGGTATCAACGTCCAATTGCGACATGACGGCATACTTGGCGATCTCTTGTTCGACAATTTGCTCGCGCAAGGCTCGCCAAGTACTGCCCATAGACCGCAGACGAGCCTCCAATTCCGATAGGTTTGTCGCTTGGTATTTCTTCAACAGTTGTGGCAACTGCTTCTCTTCGACCTGTTTGTAAAGGTCCTTTTTGATATCCACTAACTTGGCC
>JAUXWY010000291.1 GCA_030681235.1 Pirellulaceae bacterium
TCCGTCGAACCAAGGCCCGAACGGTCCTAACTTGGGCGAGATGTACGGGAACATGCGTTATGGAATCTCGCAGTGGGATGCCTCGGACAAAGGTTTTGATCTGACGGGTACTGTGACCGAAACCAGCGACTCGGACTTTTCTCACAAGGAGCAACTGTCTCAGTCATCGGAAGACCTGATGCGAATGGACGGCGGTAGCAAAGTTGGCGCCGTCAAGTTCGATGCCTCGTCCTTGGAAGAGATCTCGCGCGAGACCGATAGCGATTTAAAGATCACGCACGAAGCGGGTAGCGGATTCAAGATCGACAAAGCGTCGGACGAGGTGAAGACGAATCACAAGTGGACGGACAAGCAGATCCGCAGTCGCAGCGAACACCGCGAGTACGACACTCCGACCGCTTCGCCGCCCACCACAATGGCGGCTCTCCGTAACAGCAACCCCACCTCGAATCAATCGCTATTAGGTGATCTGCCGTCTGGGAGCCAGTTAGTTTTATCAGCCACCAACACGACGCTTTATTATTCGCCGTTGTCGGACGTGACCAAGACGGTGAAGAACTGGATCGCGCCGTACGAGTCGGATGGCAGTCCCAATGCTGCTCCGATTTTGTATCACTATTTGGATGAAGTGGAAGTCGATGTCACGGCTTCGGTCAGCAAGACCGGCTACCACTTCAACGGCAGCAGCACCTTGCATTCTAAATCCACGTTCACCGAAACGGACATCGGCACGAACTTCGTCTATCGCGGTTTGGAACGGCAAGAACCATCTTCATTGAACAACTGGACCGACACATTTGTTTCGGTCGAGTCCCACACGGGCGGCATCAACCAGTCGATCACCCACACCAAACCCGCCGCCGACAACACCATCACCATCCCCAACCAAGGCACCAACACCACCGTCGCCCCGGGAGGAGAACACCACAGCGGAACCTCGCTACTGTCCACCTACCGAACCGTCCAAAAACCACTGGCGGATTTTGTCGGTCAGTTCTCGACAAAGACAGGATACGTCTCAAACTCTGCCACCACATCCAACAACGGCGGAGCGGATGAAGGTGGCTATAGTCAGACGGGAGGAACTGGAGCTGGTGGAACTCAAGATGAAGGAACAGCGGCCAGTGTAAGTTTGGGGGACTTGCCAAATCTTAGCGACGAAGAACTTGAAAATACAATCAAGTTGTTCTTCTACATGCACGAAGGCTTGACACCGGAATTCGCGGCGTTTCAAGCGATGTCAAAAGACGGATTTATTCAAGTCAGCTTCTATCGTTCACCCTCGTATTGGTTCGATACTCGGTCGGGAACGAGTTCTCGCAACGCCAAGACTGGTGAAACCATTTGGACGATTCATCTCGATAGGAATGAAATTGAAGAAAATGGTTTGGCCTGGGCAGTCAGCGAATTTCGAAAGAGACTTGAATCGCTAAATGATCCCTTATACGGTGACCGCACGTTTCGCTCCAAACGAGCCCTCTTTGCCGATGGGATAAATGCGGCTTCTCTGTCTGCGACCCCTTCCGCGGCAAACTCAACCGCTCAGGACGCATACTTTTCCCGACTTTCGAACGAAAAAGCGGTAGCATTGTCTGCGGCAGCAGTCGCCGCAGAAGCTGCACTGATAGCCACAGGGGACGCCGCCGTATTGGTAATTCGTATTACGCCAAAGGGCGATTTGCTCATGGCCGTTGTCGATATGTCCACCCAGGGAATTACGTGGCAAACCACTGTTGGCCTTGGTGCGGCGGCGTTGGGCGTCGGAGCCGTGGTCGTCGGACTCAAAGCTGCGGACAATGGAGCCGACGCGATCAATTTGGTGCGACAGGCAGATAATCTGCCGATTACTCCAAACAGTGGAGTCTTCGGTGTTGCGAAACATGGTGACATGCCGAGCCCTCGACCGGGCCAACAATCCCATCACGGGGCGATGTCTGCTTGGATGAAGGAACACTTTCCCGGCTACGATCCCAACAAAGCTCCTGCCATACTTATGCCGGAAGCAAATCATCGAGCGACGTTTGGCGTGTATAATACTTGGCGCGCGGAAATGCGCCAGAGACTGGGCGGCACGTTTGACTGGAGCAAAGTTAGCGAATCAGAGATGCGTTCGCTGTCGGAGAAGATGTTTGACGCCGCACAGGTTCCTGGTAACATTCGGCAGGAATACTGGGATTGGTTTATTCGAATGCAGGGGGCGTTGAGCAAGTAGCATGAATATGAGCAATGAATCGACAATTGCAATGAACGAGAAATACGGCGAATTTGCATCAGCAAGTGGAAACGTCGCATTTAACGAAAGCGATGTCCCAGAGAAACTCGTGACCCTAATCCCTTACGCCAAGTTTTGGGGATTGGCGGACGACTGGGCGCGGGAACAGCTCGCCACCAAGGCTCCGGAGCACGTGAAAACGGAACTAAAGCAGATGATTGCACGATACGATGATGTACTCGACGAATGGCTGGCTGGCGACGAGGCAGCGAGCGCAAATCCGTCAGATGCATATGTTGCCTTTTCGGCGATGCGAATGTGCGCTGACTTCATGTGAATACTAACGACAAAGGACGAGTGCGTTAAAAACATAGGTGCCATCCATCCTTTGAACAGGCTCCATCTATTGACTTTGAGCCCGAATCGCGGCTTTTCGCGTTGGGACTTGGGTTTTGTCGGTTGTTTGCTTGATCGAAACGGGCTGTGTGTACTGGCGGCGTTTTGTCCGCTGCACACGATTTACGCGTCGATCCCGACGCTAGAAATGGGTACTCGAATCCGCAGAACCAACTGGGGACTCACTGGATACCTTTTTGTTCCAATAACGGGAGTACGGTAGCCGTCCGGTGTTGCAACCGTCGGCTCGCCCCAATGTCGTTCGAAATAGCCTTACGCGACCTCCTCTTAGGCGACCTCCCGGCCCAAAAGAAATGGAGGTTTTCTTCAGGAGCGTGACCTGATGTGTCACTGTGATGTTGAACAATTCCCTCGCGGGGAGTAACGGGTTGGAGTGATATAAGATTGATATAAGATGGTGCCATTCATGGATATAAGGTGGTGCCATTCATGCA
>JAUXWY010000307.1 GCA_030681235.1 Pirellulaceae bacterium
TTCCAAAGCCGGATGCTTCCAAATTGTGAATTTGATTTGGGACAATGCCTAAAGACCGTCACGTTGCCATGCCTGGCGACTCGATTGCCATACCCATCCTGCGGCAGGCAATGTCCAACAGATCAACACGACCAACAACGCCGCGCCTGCTCCAACGGCCCCGTAAAAGGCTCCCGCAACAACAACGCCACCGATCGTCGCCAAATTCCCCAAAACGCTCACTGGCAATAATGGATTTCGTTTATGCGCCAACAGATACGAAACTAGACACTGAAATACGCCAATCAAGAACACACTACCACTGAACAATAGGGTCGGTAGGATCGGCAGCAATCGCTCGGACAATCCTCGAGCCCATGGATGAGGCACATGCGGCAGGACTGCGACCGCCAAACCAAACGCCACGCAGCCGCTAAATAATACGGCACACGAGATCCCGGCGGCACGCACGAATACTCGATCAAGCTCCGCGAATTCTCGGCGAGCCACCAGCATCCCAAACTTCGGTGCTCGCGTTTGCACCCAACTAAACGCCGCGTATTGCATGGTGGTAAGGATGGTCCAAGTCATTCCCATTTGTCCCGCCACAATCGGACCATGAAAATGGAACAGGATCGGGACAAACATGAAGTACGCCAAGTACTGCAGGACACTGTGCAATGCCAACGACCATTGCAATGGCCAAACTTCGTTCCGCCAGGAAATTGACGAGCCATTCGGTCGCTCCCAAAATGCCGCAAAGAAGGAGCGGTACGTCCAAGCGACTAAAAACAGCTCACAGCTCAATTTTACGGCAGCCGATCCGACCACCGCCCATAATCCGCCTCCCAAAACCACGACGGTCCAGACCACAAAGTTTCCTAAGATCGCCTGCCCGGCGCGGAGCCGATTCACCGCCAGAACTTGATTACATCCTTCCAAAATCGAAACCAGAGGCATGGTCCACAGTTGTGCCGCCGTCAACAAAACCAACGCAACCCATTGCCAGACCCAATCATTGGCGGATAGCTCCCGACCGTCCAAGAAGAACCATCCGCTGCTGCCGATCACGATCAAGAAGAAAAGACTGGCCCCGGCATACCAACCCAAACTTTGGCGACCAAAACTGATCAAGCGTTGCCGCGCTTGTTCGTCACCTTGCAAGCCTTGCCCCGGAACCCACCGCAAACGCGACCATTCGTGACTGGACGTGTTGATCACCACGGAGTGCAGCCCCATTTCGAACAGGATCTGCAGTCCCATCAAGCTCGCGAAAGTATAGAAATAGCCCTGCAATTCAGGGGAAAAATAGCGAGCGATCAAAACCAAAGTCACTGGCCCAGCAACGAATTGCCACCCCCGAGCCAACAACGAATACGCGACCGCGTGATCAACCCCGAAACCAGCGAACCCTCGCGAAATTCGTCGCCACAACGAAACCTCGCGGGCCTCTTCCTGGGGAGCGTTAGGTTTTTGTGAAGCAAACAAGGGCGTTCAAATGACTCGCTTCATCACTCAAGACCTTCACAATCGCTTCGCCGCCAAGGATGTGTCTATAAATCCCGGCGAGCGATCACCATCCGCGTAAATTTGCGAACTGCATTGACCCGCCCCACACGGAGGCGGGCAAACACCACGAAGGCTGGCTATTGTTCTTGCCCGACGCTCCAGAGAGCCCCGCGCAGCAAGATCGTTTGAAACATTTCTTGCTCGACCGCTTTGGTGTCGTGCCCCAAGGCACAGTAGAAGACCTGACCATCACCGTACGGCTTCGTCCAAACAACCGGCATGACTTTGCCTTCGTGCAGGCCATTGGCCAAGACCGTGACTTTCGGATCATAATCCAAGATATACTGTTCGTCGGTGATCATGAATTCGGTAATTCCACGCGTGATCGGGCTCTCAACCTTCGTCACGCTTACTTGATATGTCCGGTAGGCGGGATGAGTTACAAAGAAACCACCGACCATCTCGCGATACTTCGCATCGGAGCGAAAAGAATCCGCTCCCGAATGGAAGGTCGTGAAACCGTTACCGGCCGCAATATGATCCAACAGCCCTTTTCTCTGCGCATCGGTCAAATCGCCCAAGGTCCAATAGAACACCACCAACTTGTAGGGTGCAATTCGATCCGGCAACAACGCATCCAAGTCTTCGTGCACGCGAGTGATTTCAAAGCGGCCCGTTTTTTCCATCATCTTTTGGACAATGTCCCCAATGTCTTTGGCGTTGTGGATCGGACCACCGGTCAAGAACAGTGTCTTGATCGGTTCGGCTTCGTTTGTATCTGCTCCGACCGCCGTGGTTGTGCCCGGCTCATCGGCATGCAAACGATCGCTCGCCAGACCAGCGAATACGGCAACAAAAACTATCAATCCAAACCAACATCTGCGCAATTGGGTCATGATCAAAAGTACTCCAGTTCATGGGAAACGCTCGACGCCCGTCGATCGATTGTGGATGATCCCCGAAGCCGCCGCAAGCCCCTTCGACGCGCCGCAGCTAAAAGAAATGGCATTGGATGTGCGTCAAATTCGTAGCCGTTCACAGCCCAAACGCGGGCCGCCGCAAATTTTGGCGGTTAGGATTGTTCGATGATCGCCACGGCTCGAACTGGAGAACCGTCCAAATTCTGGAAACACAATGGAGTTGCCGAAAACAGGAACTCGTCCGTCGGGATCTCTTCGAGTCCACGCAGGCTCTCGACGATCAAACACTCGCCGCCCAACAATACCATGTGAGTATCGTGAGGCGCATTGTCAACGGACGGCATTTCGATCCCAATCAAATGGACACCACACTCGACCAGGAACCGCGCCGCATCGGGTGAAATGACCGGGTAGTTGTCAAAAAAATCCGGCTTCATCCAACGAGCCGACCAACCGGTCTGCAAGATGGCTTTGCGAGTCCGTTTCAAAGAATCCGTCCACGGCAACAAATCATTCCTCGAAACCTGAGTCCCCGGCCCTTGGCCGCTGAGTCGCACCAACGTTGCCATTCCATAGGTCCAATCGAGCGGCACTTGATCGATCGTCTTTCCACTGGACACGAAGTGGAACGGAGCATCCATATGCGTCGCGTAGTGGATGTTGATCGCGACACGGCTACAATTCGAATGCCGCTGGATTTCTGTGCTCAGCTCCGCTCGGTCCAAACGGGTGATTTCCATTTTCGGACTCCCGGGCCACGGCGGAGTCGTTTCACAGATCGGATGCGACAAATCAATCAATCGTTGTCCTAACATTTCTCAAATCCTGTAAAAAACTTTTTTGTGAGAACGACATCAGACCCGTGTCTGTTTCGCCGCTTCCAATTGCTGCTTGAGTGACCCCAACATCAAATTGATATCGGCCCCCAGAGTAATCCACTGAAAACCTTGGCGGCGCCGCAGTTCGATTTCATTTGCGTCGCGAGCCAAGATTCCACTCGCAATTCCCTGCGCGGCGGCGGTTTGGCACATTCGCACAACGTGTTCGGCAACCGGCCCGCCTTCCCATTGACCCAGGAACCCGTAACTGGACGACATGTCGGAAGGTCCAAACCAAATCCCGTCCAATCCCGGGACCTGTAGAATCTGGTCGAAGTTCTCCACCGCCTCGCGAGTTTCCAGCAGCGGAATGACCAACGTTTGTGAATTGGCGTCCTGCACATAAGCCAACGTCTCCAGCCCCCACTTCACGCAGCGCTCGCCGCCCAGACCGCGTGCTCCACGCGGCGGGTACTTGCCGTACCGAAATGCCAGTTCTAATTGGTCTCGATGACTGATCATCGGAACCACGATTCCGTCCGCGCCGATATCCAGTGCCCGTTGAATCGCCTCCCGACACAAATCTGGGATCCGAATCAAAGCCGGAATACGATTCGCGTTGATGACTCGGAGATGATTCGCAACATCTTTCCATCCCAAGTGTCCGTGCTCCATATCGATCAGCAGCCAATCGACTCCCAATCGCATCGCCGCTTCCGAGACGTTTGGACTCTCCAGACTCACCCACATGCCGAATTTCGCAGGCCCATCCGGCAGTTCGTTTCGCAGGCGATTGATCATGCTCGTGGTTTGTTCTAATTGATAATGGAATTGGTTCGTCGGTTGGTTTGCCACATCGTGTCGCACCTCGATGGCCCTCCACGCTCCAGCGAGCGTAGCGACACAACGACCCATATTGTAGCCAGATGCCTTAGAATTCGATATCCGGAACTTCGCGGACGGACGGCGCGACCTGAAAATAGTTTTCTTCACCAAATCCGAAAATGGAGGCCACTAGATTCGAAGGAAAGACTTGGCATTTCGTTTTGTAGTCGCGAACATTGCCGTTAAAAAATCGCCGAGCAGCTTGAATCCGATCCTCCGTGTTGACCAATTCCCGCTGCAACTGCAAAAAACTCGAATCAGCCTTCAACTGCGGGTATTGCTCGACCACGACGAACATTCGCTGCATCGCAGCGACCAACTCCGTTTCGTCACGCGACTGCGCCGCAACCGAGCCGTGATTTGCCGCACATTGGTTGCGTAATTGGACCACTCGCTCCAAGACCTCTCGTTCGTGCGATGCATAACCCTTGACCGTCGCCACCAGATTGGGGATCAAGTCATAACGCCGCTGCAGTTCGGTATCGATATGGCTCCAAGCGTTATGAATATGGTTGCGGAGCGTCACCAATTGGTTGTAGTGCACCAGCACCAAGACTGCCGGAACGATCAATAACGCTGCCAAACAAATCACGACACCCATCGGGGCCCTTAGCCTTTCATCAAGTAATCCGGAAACATCTCGCGAATCGCCACCAAACGCCCAAAGTTGTATGGAATCTGACCAGGCTCCAAGCAACTCCCAAAAAACATCGTCAAGCAGTGATGCTCGATTTCGATATTCAAATCGGGGTTGGCCAACAGGAACTCGATCATCTGCGCGTGACAAATATCGTAGGCAAATCTCTTTTCGGGACTGCGAACATGAAACTGCCGCGAAAACTCGGCGGACTCAAAGTTGATATCGTCAAAACCAAAAAACTGCGCGATCGGGCTAAACCAACTTTCCTGGCAAATCAGCAGCTCCGGAAAGCTATGTGGGAACGTCAAGATGAAGAACGAAAAATAATGATGATTCGTTTGCCGCTTGCCTTTGGAGTCGGTCGAATGCGTCTCGCAATGATAGTCAAATGCCACGACCGGATGTTGCTGAAAATTTCCCGACATGATGTTGTAAGCGTAGCGATTGGAGCCCTGACAGAGCTTGTTCAGAAAGGGATACCGTTCGTCGAGTGAAGCATCTTGCGAATCATAAAACGCCAACCCCAGCGAATGAGCCACCTGCTGCATGGCCAGCGTACGTTGCCGAGCCACCCACGAGCCATAAACTGCCAACAATACGACGGCGACAATCACGAGGATAAAAATAACG
>JAUXWY010000308.1 GCA_030681235.1 Pirellulaceae bacterium
CGGCGGGGTACGTGAAAACGCTCTTTTCAGCTACCTGCCGGCTAAAGCCGGTACACCAGCGCCCGCTAAATGATTGTCGTTACGCTCCATAGTTTTTCCCGAGCGGATCGCTCGTTTTAGGCCCTTATGCCCCAGACCTTACCGTTTGACCCGTTCCTGCTCAATCAGCCTCGCGACGTTCGCCCCCTCCTGCAAGTGGCCAATCGGTTGCCTGTTTTGGTGACCGGAGTCGCCGGAGTCGTTGGGTTCAATATCTTTCACTATTTGCAGCAGAAGTATCCGGGCCAAGTCGTTGGCATTCGACCGACGGTCAATTGGCGTCTGACCGGCCAGGGCATCGTTGGAATGGACCCCGAGGATGTGACGCAAGTTCGCGACTTGTTTGGACGATACCCGTTTCGCAGCATCCTCAGTTGTGGCGGCAGCTGCGCGCTCAAGAGCTGCGAACTGGACCCTGTCATGGCCCATCGCGTCAACGTGTCCAGCGTGCAGTCGCTGATCGATGTCGCGGCCGAGGTCTCGCCCTCCCAGCCCTCCGACCTGCGATTGGTCCACGTTTCGATCGACTTGGTGTATTCTGGCGCGAGGTCTGGCGGCTATCTGGAGACGGATCCCACCGATCCGGTCACGATGTACGGCAAGACGATGGTGTTGGCCGAGCAGATGCTGCAAGCCCAACGTTCCGACGCGGCGATTTTGCGGATTTCACTGCCAATGGGCCTGAGCTTCAACGGACATGCCGGAGCGATCGATTGGATTCAGTCTCGATTTGCCAAGGGCTTCCCCGCGACGTTATACTATGACGAGCTGCGAACGCCCACGTACTGTGAGTGTTTGAACGAGCAATTGGAGGTCATGTTGAGCGGCGATTGGAGTGGTGTTTACCATGCCGGTAGCCCAACTCGGTTGAGTCTGTACCAGATTGCTCAGATCGTGAACTTGGTCGGCGGCTACGATCCAGATTTGCTGCACGGTTGCCTGCGGCTCGAGGCCGGTCCCATGCCGCCTCGCGCCGGCGATGTCACGATGGATAGCAGCAAACTGAACAAGCTATTTGGACGCTCGCTATTTCGGCCTTGGCCGTTTGACGAGCGACTGATCCCCACGGACCGGCAGTGGCACCATCGTCGCGATTGGTTCCCTGATGGCTCGCCACAGAAGATTGCCGAAATTTTGTACCAGGCCCCACGGCCAACCCTCGTCACCGGTTGAACACTGCCACATGTCCCCTGCACCCGTTCGCGAACTTCACGGTCACCAACCCGTGCCGATGGAGCAGATCTTTCGCGTCGCCAATCGCGTCAACATCGAGACGATGCTGATTGTGATTGCCTACGCCGCAGTTTTTCTGCGACTTGTCACCATCATTGATTGGCAGATGAACGAATGGGCGACCCTGATTGGAGGCTTGATCGTGCTGTCGATCGTTTGGGCAGTTGGCATGTATCATGCGCGACTGAAGTGGTGTGTCGCAGATTATTATGGGCGACGGCCTTCGTTTCCACTTTATTGTCTGTGGCCGCTGCAATCCATGCTGTTGATCGGCGGACTTCTGTTGATTGGCGGCTGCTGCGCGGCTTTGGGCTTTTCGGCGACGTTGGCCTGCGTCACATTCTTGACGCTCTGTATCGTACAAAGCGAAGCCGGATTTGTGGTAGGCGCGTTGATCGGTACCCTACCCGGTTGCATCGCGGGATTCTTGCTGGCGACGTCCGTCATTTCGAAGCTGGGCTATTGCTGGCTCCGGTTGACATAAAACTCCGCTAGATACTTGTCGAATCGCAACGTGTCGCAAGACATCTCGCATCAACGTCCGCGTTCCGGACGCCAAATAGTAAAATCGACCAGCGTCAGATAAGATCCGGCAATCAAAGCACTCATTATCTAACGCGACAGGGCTTCGGTGGATGTGACGGCCTTGGAGGTTGTTTTTGGTGAGGTCAAGGCCGAACCAATTTTGAACTCCAGCAACTCGTCTTCAACTCGCAGTGTCACTGTCCTAGACTCGATCTTGACGACGGTCCAGGTCTTGCCGTCCAACTCAAAGGACTGGCCTTCTCGGCGCACGAACGATTCGTCCTTGCCACGATTATTAAGGCCAACCTCGGCCACGCCATTGAGCCCCATTGTCAGTCGAGTGATGTAAGTATCCGGTGCGAACTTTCTGGGCGGTTTTGGCTCAGCGGGCTTCTGGATAACTTCAGGTTTGGGCTCCACGACCGTCAGCGTGAAGACTTGTTCGTCAGTCAGCAACGGCAAGCGATTGTCGCTGACCCGCACGTTGAATTTGTACCGACCTGCTTTGGCAACACGTGGTCCACTGAGCGTGGCCGACCGCGCTCGGTCGGCCGTTTTTAGTTCAAATCCGTCCAGTTCGGAAGAAACCAATTCGAACGTCAGTGGATCGTCAGCGTTGCCATCGTCAGCCGTGAACCGATGAGTGAAATAGGAACCTACCTCCACTTCACTGCTGGTCCGCGAACTGATTTTAGGTGCTTCGTTGGGTGGTCCGAATAAATCCCGCGCCACGACGAGACTGGTCACTGCCGAGCGAGGTTTACCCAATCGACCCACCGAATACTCCGACCAATTTTTTGTTTCGGGCCCTGACGGCAACATAATGGCGCTGACGGTAAACTTGATCGAGAGCTGTGCTTCATCTTCTTTTTCCGGAGCGATCAAGTCAACGCTGATCGAGTCGATGCGGTGCAAGATCGCCAAATCGTAAAAGTCGTACAAGAAATCAGACAATTGGCTGAGGTTGCCATTAGCCTTTATGTCTCTGATGGTCAGCCGATCGGCGACATGCTCTTTCACCAACTTGTTCAAGCGATCGCGAGTTTCCATTTCGAGCGGACGACTCAAATCACTGGCGCCCATCACGACTTTCAACCCACTTCGCGTGATGAGATTGGACAAGAAGTTTTGATAGGAAGCGGCGTTGTCGGCAACACTCAGCGGAAGGCTGGCGTCATTGTACGCATCATCGAAACGATCCATTTCCTTCATTGCCGTTTGTGACAGATCGTACAGGCGATTTTTCTCTGCTTCCGCCTTCAGGATCTGATCGACGCGATACGTCCGCATCTCCTGATAGGTCGTCCAGGAATAGTACAATCCACCCAAAGGCACAAACGACAACACGATCAGCAACATGACGCGTTCGCGAGAATTCAAATTATTCATGATCGTTGGTTCTTGGTATTGGTTTAATTTTGGACGTGTTGCCCGATCGGCTGTTGTTCGATCCGAATCCGGTTCTCGACTACGAGCCGTCACCGTCATCGAATGACTCCGGCTCGGTTGGCGGAGCGTCGGTCGTTTCAGGTTCTTGGACTTCATCCAGTTCCAAGTCACCGTTCTGCTCTTCGCCCAAGATGGCAGTCACAAGACGTTCGTACACGGTCGAAAAATCCGGAGTGATTCTAAACTTGTCAACCGCAGAGATATCATAGTACTTGCTGGTCACATTAGGCGAATTTGGAGTGGGATCGACCTCCCAACCGGGAAGGGCTCGCAATTTTGGGTTGTACAGTTCCAGGAGTTCTTTATTCTTCAAACGCGTCGTCATGGTGCCAGGAAACGACTTCTCATTGTTCAATGACCCCACGTTGAGCTTGAGCGACTGCACCCGCATTTCATCACCATACGGCAGCTGTTCGCTCAATGTTTCCATTAGATGGAGTGGTGCGACATCCATGGTCACAAATTCGTTGATCATGCCAACCCGAGCGATGGTTTGTTTGTCCGAGTCCTCGGCAACTTCCAGATTCTTGACGTCAGCCTGTAAGTTTGTCAGTTGTTGATCCAATTTGCGGATCTCCAACCAAGCCATTCCTACCAATCCCACCACGATCGTCGCTGCCACCGCGATCGCCATGAGGATTTTGCGTTGCACCGCGTTATCTTTAGGTGGCCGAGTCGGATTGGCCAAGTCCAGCAATGGCCGGCGATCCAATCGCAACGCGGCCAAAGCCAACGAGGCATAGGCGGCATCGGCTGCATCAAAGCCAGCCGGCAGAGTGCCGTAATCAGCGGGCGAGACCGTGCGGCCAATCAAATCCTGCGCAGCGATTGCACCGGTGACGGCCGCGGCGTCGTTAGGGGCGGCGACGACAGCCAAGTCCATCTTTTCCGTTCGCCCAAACTCGGCAGCAAGCACCGCAAACGATCGCGAGGTTTCGCGAGCCAAAAGTTTGGACCGGTCGTCACCCTCGGTCGGGATCACACTCGAGCGGACCATCACAACTTGTTTGGCTTGAGTAGCGACAAAGTCAATTTCGCTACCCAACACATGGACCATGACTTGAACATCGGCCCCAGACGAATCGCGGAGGAGATTGGGAGCGATCAACCGCGGCAGGATTCGCGCGAAGGTGAGCCCATTATTCTTTAGCTCGCGCAATAGTAGGTTGGTTTGAAATGAGGTTGCCGTTACCAACACCCCGGTCCCACCGGAGGTCCCGTTGCCGCCGGAGCTCATCGCGGGCATGGCGACGAAGTCGACGATCGAATCATCGTCGATTTTGGTCATTCGCGTGCTGGCTAGATTGGCCACGATCGTTGGCAGTTCCGATGCTCCTACAAGGGGAACTTGGAAAGGTCGGTACTCAGTTTGTTGGGGGCCGAGAACCAATACGACGGATTTCTTGGCCAGACGTTCCTGTCCGAGGGTCCCGCAAATCGCCGCCGCTTGTTCCTCGACGGTCGTCAGACTCGCCAGGTCGATTTTGTGCAACGACTTTAGAATTGGCTCGGCGCCCGATTCGCCCGCTCCGACCCAGGCCGTGCGATGGTTCAATAAGATGAACGTGGTTTTACTCAAGACTGTTTACTCCACTCTCGACGGAACAATTCCTAGGGTCTGCACGCTTTGCCCGATCGGCAAGTGGCTCTTATCTCTCCAGAATAATAGCCGCGGCAGCGGCTCGGTAGTGTCATAAACCACTTCCGCACGACTGGAGGCTTCCCCGTTTTCGAAATAACCGATAATTTCGGCACGATAGACATCACCCTTACAACAGACAAACGGCGCAATCGCCTTCATCGTGGTAACATCGACGATCAATTCTGCGAGGAGCCACGTTTCATACCGGCGATTCAAGTCGGTAAAGTTCGGATCGTTCAGCTCGAACTCGCGATATTGAATGATGCGTTCGACTTGCTCGGGCGTTAGTCCCGGGATGCCTTGCAGGACTCGTCGGGGCGCCTGCATGATATTGATGCGACCGGGAATGGTTGCCGCTGAGACGGTCGTCAAGTTGTCCATCATCGCGGCCAGCCCGATCCCAAATTCCAGCGGATTGGTCATCGAAACCGGTGATTCGAGCACCGATTCAGTGCTTTGGTCTTCGAAGGTGATTGACGTACGGGCATCGATCAAATCCAGCAATTGGGTGAACTTGTTCGTGCCTTCCGCAGTGCTGAGATCGATTTCGCCGTTGGCCGGCCCGTTGTCTTCCGCCTCGGGCATTTCCTCGGTGAATGGTCCGTTGATGCGATAGGCCAAAATAAAATTGACCCAGCGTGACGGCAGCACCGAACTGAGGTCGCGTTGTAATTCCTGCAAGTCGTCTTTGTTGATGTCGATTCGCTGCAAGCCTTCCCAATTCTTGTTGGACTCCTGCGAGAAGATCGTCAGAAAGTTCGCCCAACCCAACTGCATGTCGGGCTCGCTGCCAACCGACAACTGTTCGATCATTTCGTCGTCATCGATCATGCCGTTGCGATTGACGTCGTTGCCGAACAAAAGTTCCGGGGTCACACCGCGAACCAACAACAGTTCTTCAACGCTGACCAATGCCCCGTTCTTGGCCAAATACGGTGGGCTGAGACTGGCGTAATAGTCCGATTCGGCACCCAATTCTCGCGACTCGTCGTCCAAGTCGATCCAGTCCAATATGGCCTCGGCAACGTCTTCGGTCATGTCGGGTAAGGTCATCAATAGTTGAACACCAACTCCCGGTTGAAGTTCATCCATCTTGGGCAGAATGTTCAAGTTGAGTTTGGTGGATTCGTCGACCATGCCAAAGCGAAACGATGATGCATAGCCGGCGGCATCCATCCCAGGAGCAATGATGGAATAATAGCCCGTCGTCGCGGCGTCGGGTTCGGGATCGATTCGCACTAACCTTCCTTGAAACGTGTTGGGGTTTTCCCAAAGGCCGCCGGTTTCTCGGACGGCATCGCGTCCCTGGGCCAGAAACATTCGGGTTGCCTCAGCCCCGCTGTCCACCAACAATCGCGACTGACTGCGACGGCCCGCCAGGACGGTCGCTTCATAATCAGCGCGGGACAAGAGAGCGAAAGAATAGGCCGCCAAAGCCATCAGGATGACGGCCAAGAAGACCAAGAGCAACACAAAGCCGCGCGGCCGATGTCTATTCGACATAGTTCTTCAACTCCTCGCGAGCTTGCATCGCCGCAAGCGATTCGGCAACCGGCAAGTGGACTACAGTGCGGTATTCTTGCATGGCAAAGGCGGCGTCGATGTCACCCGTACGAGCCTGTTGTTGCATGACTTCGGCCGTGCGTGGATCCACTTGTAGAATGATTTCAATCGCAACGGGCAAAGTTCGCATTTCATTGCTATCCCATTGTTGAGACCATTGGGCTCCATCGAAATAACGGAATGCCAAGCCCTTGACTTCTTCGGCCATCATCTCAAACCCGGAGACCGGACCGCCACCTTGGTCAGCAAAACGTTTCGCGGCGCGGTCGAACTCCATTCGCAACAAACCAATCCGAGGCCCGCTTTCAGCTTGATTCCGATTGCTGGAGGGATTGTCTTCTTGGACCGTTCCGACCATGTATTGGATATTCAAGATCTCACTGGGAATGCTGACCACTCGGCCGGTTTTTCCGTCGACCACGGGAGCGAACTGATCGCGGCGCGGCAACCGCGAGATGTCGAAGGATATGGAATTCGGGCCACCGGCGAGGCCCGGCTGTTCGACGACTTGCTGTTCTTCCGGCTCTGGCGCGGTTTGTGTTTCCCCGCCACCTAAGGCGGCCATCGCCTCTTCGACGGCCGCAATGGATTCATCCAACGCCGATTCGTCGACCGGCTTGAATTGCACCGCTGCCCTAAGATCAAACGCCATGACTTGCAGCACCGCCCGTGCGGCTCGGGAACGCGTCAATTCATCGCGCTCGACTTGGATGTTCATCAGATACATTTGGCTGGCAGCGGCCAATAGACCCATGATCACAACACACAGGGCCAGCGACAGCATCACCTCGACCAACGTGAAGCCGAACACCACACGTTTCACTCCGACCGTTCGGATTTTTCGGTACCGTCTCATTGGGCTAACTCGGCGGCAAAATCGGGATCGGGAATCCAGCGAACCAGTGCGAACTCCAACGGCTCGGTGTAGGTGGCCGGGTCTTGGGTCACCGTCACTCGGACATTGAGCAACCCCGGGGTACCGGATGCTGACGAGGTAACGGAAAACGTCCAATCGGGATCGTTAGGGAAACGGCCTTGCGTGCTGCTAGGTGGGGTCACGCCCGCCGCGATTTCGGCTATTTTTCCTTCGCACAACAATTGGCCCATCGTCAAATCGCGCGCGTCGGCACCGCTTTGCCGCCCCAATGAAGCCAACATGGTAATTCCCCCCATTGCGACCACCAGCACCAACAACGCCAACATCACCTCGAGCAGCGTCATGCCGTGCCGTCGTGAGTTCATCGTTCGCATCAAAGGTTGGCTGCAATTCATTCGAAATCCGATGTCAACAGCATGTCACTTACGACAGAGGACCCCGTGAGCGATCGTAACTCGACTCGCAACCCAGCTCCCGATTCATTGGCCATGAAGACGCGTGCGGGTTGAGCGGTTCCGTCGGGATAAAACAGGATGCGATTGTAGCCAGGCACATCCGTTACTTGGCTGACTTGGGAACGCGAATCCGGACTGACCGTCGAACCAGCAAACAACACACCCATTTCCAGAATGTTGCTGCGTATGTCCGACGTTCCATTCCTGGCCATGTCGTCGTTCGGAACCGGAGGCAGCGACTTGGGAATCAACGGGTTGAATTCCATCACGAAAAACGTGCGAAACCCCGTTTGATAATAGAACGCAACTTCGTTGCCCGACCGGATCGATTGATTGCGAGCTTCGGCAAACGCCCCTTGGACTCGGTCTGCAGACGCTCGCAAACGATGCGAGTCCATCGTGTCCAGGGCCATTGGCATCGTCACGCCCGCCAAAACCACCAAAATGGCCAACACCAACAAGAGCTCTAAGAGCGTATAACCGGCCGTCCTAGATTCGCGAACCAAAATGACAGCCATTATCTTCATTCCAAACATCCCCAGCCAAGAGCGGTCCAAAAAAATGCCCGTGACAGTCCACGGGCAATCCGTCTTGCCAGAAAGCGACCCCAGCCAGTGACTTAGTCCTCACTGGAAATATCGTCTTCCGTTCCCAGTTTTCCATCTTGACCAGCGGACACAACCAGAACGCGATTGTTCACCGGGTCGGTTTGGAGCGTGTAGGGATTGTTCCAAGGATCCATCTCAAGTTTCTCGACATACGGACGTCGCCATTTGCGATCACTGACGCCCTGTGGGCGGGACAAAAGATCTTCGAGTTGGCTGGGGAAGAATCCCACATCAACCTTGAAACGCTTGCAAGCTTCGGCATAGCCTCGTGCTTTGATCTGGGCTTGTCGTTCCGAAGCCGTGTCCTGGGCATTCATCATGGCGCCCACGCCGATCCCGGCCAACACGATGATGATTGCTAGCACCAACATCACTTCCAGCAGCGTAAAACCACGGCGCGCTGCGGATAGCGACCGGCGCCCCAAGGAACCGCCGTACCGAACTAATAAACGAGTTTTCATGACTTTCTCCACCGTAAACAACTTTTTATGACAATCTGTTCCGCGTCAACCGATCACGGGGGTTCGCCCCGCATTCGGCTTCACGCCGATTAGCTTTCGCTGCGTTCCTTGATCCGCCCCACTCGAACGGGACTTCTCTGTAAAACACGGATTCTTGCCGCAGGTTTCGCAAAAAAATGCGGCTCGAGGCCGGTTTTCTAGCTCGTATGCCTTGGATTCGCTCGATTTCGGGTCGCGCGCCGCTCCTTCAGCATAATTGCCGAGCAGGATTTTCACCCCTCCGCCCCAGGATTGATGCCGGAAACCGACAAACCGAACCGAACGCAACCTGTTGACGTAGGATTTTCTCCGACTGAATCCGGATTACTTGCAAAAAATGGGTTTGGTTTCGGCGAACGCCGTTTTATGTGAGATTTCTTTAATCGAGTCTATTGTAAAGATCAAAAGTGGGTATACTAAAGGCTCGAAAAAGCAACTGGACTTGTGGCAGGAACCGCCGGTTGTACCCACCCCACACGTCGCCAGGTACGTGATCACAGGTTCCATTCATGGCTGTCGATCGCAACGCCGCGACCTCTAAGCCAAGAGTTCTTTGGCCACGAGTTCCGCCAATCACCAAGTTCCGTTGTTCACCAAGTTCCTTTGTTCACCAAGTTCCGCCAATCGGAGGATTGTTCATGAAGAGATGTACGGATCATCACCTGTCGCGTCGCAATTTGCTCAACGTTGGCGTTTTGACTGGGCTAGGGCTGACATTTACGGACTTCTTGCGGATCAAAGCGGCACACGCGGATCAGAAAGACTATGTCTCGAAAGAGGGTCCCGCCAAGAGCGTGATCTTTATCTTCTTGCCTGGTGGTATGGCTCACCAGGAATCGTTTGATCCAAAACCTTATGCTCCGCTTGAGTATCGCGGACCACTGAACAGCATCGCCACGAGCATTCCTGGCGTCCGCTTTAGTGAATTGATGCCGCAGACGGCACAGATTGCAGATCGCCTGTGCATTTGCCCCTCGATGACCCACGGCGAAGCGGCCCATGAACGTGGCACCCACAATATGTATACCGGTTATCGCCCCAGCCCGGCGCTGCAGTACCCGAGCATGGGCAGTGTGGTGTCGCACGAATTCGGCCCACGTCACGATCTTCCGCCCTACGTGATGATCCCCAGCCTACCCAATGTTTACGCGGGGACGGGGTACTTGAGCTCATCATATGCGGGCTTCAGTTTGGGCGCTGACCCAGCCAATGATGGATTCAAAGTCCGAGACCTGGAACTGCCCAGCGGCGTGGATGAGCAACGATTTGGCCGACGTCGCAACATGCTAGAAGCGGTCAATCAGTACTTCACTTCCAAAGAACAAGCGGACTCGTTGAATGCCGTTGATACTTTCTATCAGCGAGCCTATTCGATTCTCAGCAGCGAAAAGGCGCGCTTGGCATTTGATATCGACAAGGAAGACGCCGCCGTTCGAGAGCGTTACGGCCGCAACACGGCGGGTGCCCGATTGTTGTTGGCGCGGCGGTTGGTTGAATCGGGCGTCCGTTTCGTTTCGTTGACTTACGGCGGTTGGGACCACCATGACAATATCGAAGGCAACATGCGCGGCCAGATGCCGCCACTGGATCAAGGATTTGCCGCATTGATTCGCGATCTCGAAGAACGCGGCCTGCTCGATAGCACACTTGTTTGCCTGTGTTCCGAGTTCGGGCGAACTCCGAAGATCAATCAAACGGGTGGACGCGACCATTGGCCTAAGGTGTTCACCACCGTGATGGCCGGAGGCGGTCTCAAGAAGGGGATTGTTTATGGCAGCAGCAACTCCACCGCCAGCGAACCTGAAGACAATCCGCTGACGGTCGAAGATTGGGCCACCACCGTCTACGACCGCATGGGCATCATCGCCGACAAGGAGCTAATGGCTCCGGGCAATCGCCCTATTGAAATCTGTGATGGTGGCAAGGTCATCAAAGAGATGATCATCTAACGCAACTTTGGCTTTTGGTCCCACGGCTATGAATCATAAATCCACCGTCAATTTCCTGATCGCATGTTGCCTCCTGTTGGGCGCCGCGTTTTCCGTAAACCCAAGTCCACGCTGTCGCGAGTGCTTGCCAGATCGGACGGATCGGTCGGATCAGACAGATCGGTCGGATCAGTCCGATCGGTCTTTGGCCGCCGCCAGTTCCCCGCGTTTGAATTTGATTTTGCCGCGCGGTGTGCAGCGCGGACAAACTCACACGCTGGAGTTTCACGGCCAACGCTTGGGAGACGCGCAGGAGATCTTCTTTTACACGCCCGGCTTTCAAGTGGAGTCGGTTGAAATGGTCGACGCCAACCGCGTGAAGGCGGTGGTGCAAGTGGCGGCTGAAGTTCCTGTGGGCCGTCACATTGCTCAAGTGCGTACCGCGACCGGGATCAGCGATTATCGTCCGTTTTGGGTGAACCATTTGCCCACGGTGGCCGAAGTCGAACCGAACAACGACCTAGCTACCGCGCAGCCAGTTGCCATGAACGTGACCGTCGATGGTGTCGTCAATAATGAGGACATCGACTACTACGCGGTTCAATGCTCGGAAGGGCAGCGGCTCAGCGTCGAAATTGTGGCGATGCGGTTGGGCAGCTATTTGTTTGATCCCTACATTGCGATCTTGGACGCGGATCGCTTCGAGTTGGCCGTCTCGGATGATTCCGCGTTGGCCGGCCAGGACGGTATTTGCAGCGTCCAAGTGCCGTCGGCTGGGACTTACTACGTGATGGTTCGCGAAAGCAGTTTCGGTGGCAATGGCGAGTGTCGTTACCAGTTGCACATCGGTGATTTCCCTCGGCCGACAGCCGTTTATCCGGCGGGTGGGCCGGTGGGTCAATCGCTCCAGGTTCAATTTCTAGGTGATGCGTTGGGCCCGTTCACCAACGACGTCGCATTGCCTGCCACGAAGTCGGAAGACTTTGCGGTGAGCCCAGGTGATGCGAGAGGTGTGTCCCCATCGGGGATCAAATTCCGCTTGAGCGAGTTTCCAAACTCGCTCGAGAGTGAACCAAACAATACTGCCGCTACTGCCACGGTGGTGGAATTTCCATCGGCGATCAATGGGATCATCTCCGAAGATCGCGACAATGACTACTTCCGTTTTAGTGCCAAGCAGGGCCAAGTCTGGGACATCGAAGTTTATGGTCGTCGGATTCGATCGGGCTTGGATCCGGTGGTTCACTTGCTTAAAGGGGACGGCACCTACTTGGTCGGCAATGACGATTCGCGCGGGCCCGATCCGTATCTGCGTTGGACCGTGCCAGAAGATGGCGAGTACGTTCTGTGGGTTCATGATCACTTGAATCGGGGTCGGAGCGACTTTGTTTACCGAGTCGAGTTCCAAGCTGTGGCCCCGACACTAAGCATTGAAATTCCTCGCATCGAACAATATGGCCAATATCGCCAAACAATTGTTGTGCCGCGCGGTGGCCGTTTTGGCACCTTGGTCTTGGCCAATCGCATCAACTTCGGCGGCGAGGTGGTCCTGGAAACGGATCAGTTGCCAACCGGCATTAGCCTCCAAGCCCCACCGATGGCAGCCAATCTCAATCAGATGCCTGCGGTTTTTGAAGCTGCCGAGGATGCACCGTTGGGCGGCAAACTGCTGACGCTGATGGCCCGTCATGCGGACCCCAACCAAGCCATTCGTGGGCCGTTCAAGAACTCGGCGGACTTTGTCCTGGGCGAACCGAACCAATCAAAATACGTGACGGGCGAAGTCGAGCAAGTTGCGATTGCGATTGTCGAGAAATTGCCGTTCCGGATCGAGATCGAGCAACCGACCGCTCCGATGGTCCTGGGTGGAGCCAAAGACATCAAAATCAAAGTGCATCGCGATCCTGGATTCACCGGGAACATTCATGTCGAGTTTCCGTTCCGTTCTCCGGGCGTGGGGACTCGCGGGAACATTCAAATTCCGCCGGATCAGACCGAGGGCCTGTATCCTCTGAATGCCGCCGGCAATTCACAAGTCGGCACTTGGCCGATTTACGCGATTGGCATGTCGGACGTGGGTGGCCCTGCTTGGAGCAGCACACAAATGGCTACTTTAGAAGTCGCCGCTCCGTACGTGACGATGGAAGTTCCTCGCGCGGGTTGTGAACAGGGCGAAACCGTGCTGGTGCCCTGCAAGATCAACCAGTTGAATGCGTTTGAAGGCGAAGGCAAGGTTCAATTAGTTGGATTGCCGCCGAACTGCGAAGCGGAAATCATGTCGTTTACATCAGCAACCCAGGAATTGGTATTCCGCATCAAGACGACTCCGGAGACGACTGCGGGAAAACATCGGGGCGTGTTCTGCCAAGTGACCATCCCAGTTCGCGGCGAGTCGGTGGTTTCCAGTACTGGCGGATTCGAGCTACAAGTGGACGTGCCGCTGCCTAAAGAAGAGCCGAAAGTGGAAACGCCCGTCGAAACTCCACCGCCGGTCGCCGCCGAAGCTCCTCCTGCCCCGCCTGTTGAAAGACCACTGACACGTTTGGAAAAACTTCGCTTGGAAACCAAGAAGAAGTAAATCCCGTTTCAGTCCTGCCCATCCCCCTTGGCAATCGTTGTTGATCCAATCATGAAGAAGCAATGTTTCTCGCGGACGAATTCGCTCGGCGTCGCAGTGTTCCTGTTGTGTTGGATGTTGGCCGCTTGGCCATCGTCGTCGTTTTCACAGGACATCGCGACCACGCCCGAGGCGGCGACGGTTGCCGCGCCGACGACTTCGGTGCCGATACTGGCCAACTCGGTTGTCCGTTTTTCGGTCTATCCGCCAACGGTGCACTTGACCACCACTCGCGACAGGCAGACGTTGGTGGGCCAGGTGGAATTGGCCAACGGTCTGACGTCGGATGTTACCAGCGAAATGGTGATTGAAATTCAACCGGCCGAATTGGTCCAACGCGACGGCAATTTGCTCCGTCCGCTGCAAGACGGCGATGGACAGATCACCGTCCGTCACGGAGAACAATCGCTGGTGATCCCGTTGGTCGTTCGTCAGTCCGGCGAAACCTTGCCGCTCGGCTTTCGCTTGGACGTGATGCCCGTGTTCATGCGAAGTGGCTGCAATACCGGCAGCTGCCATGGTGCCGCGCGGGGCAAAGACGGCTTCAATCTGTCGTTGTTTGGTTTTGATCCGGCCGGCGATTACAACCGGCTCATGCGAGAACAGTTGGGCCGTCGAGTTGATCTGGCGTTTCCTGAGCGCAGTTTGTTGCTGGAAAAAACGACTGGCGCGGTATCGCACACGGGTGGCAGTTTGTTCAAGACCGACAGCCGCTATTACCAGACCTTGCTGGAATGGCTACAAAACGGGGCTCCCGATGATCCAGGTGCTGTGCCGCAAGTGACCAGCGTCGAATTGTTTCCCGAGGGCGCCGTGTTGAATGGACCGGATACCACGCAGCAATTGACCGTACTGGCCAATTACTCGGATGGGACGACCCGTGATGTCACCGAACTAGCGTATTTTTCATCTGCCAACGACAACTCCGCGACGGTGTCGCAGGCCGGGGTTGTGACGGCCGCCAATCGTGGCGAGGCCTTTGTAATGGCCCGGTTCGACACGCATACCGTTGGTCGGCACTTTATCGTGCTTCCCAAGGATCTGGAGTTTGTGTGGCAAGAGCTTCCCGCCAACAACTACATTGACGAATTGATGTATGAGAAATGGAAGCGGCTGCGAATCGAGCCATCGGAGTTGTGTGATGACGCGACATTCCTGCGACGAGTTTCGTTGGATATCTGCGGCATGTTGCCGACATCCCAAGAATTAGACGTCTTTTTGGCCGACGCGGAACCCAACAAGCGAGCCAAAAAGATCGACGAACTGTTGGAACGAAAAGAATTCGTCGAGATGTGGGTGATGAAGTGGGCTGAACTGCTGCAGATTCGGTCGACGAACAATGTCAGCTACAAGTCGGCTTTGCTGTATTTCAATTGGTTGCAACAGCAAATCGCCGAAGACGTCCCAATCGATGCAATGGTCCGAAGCCTGTTGTCGTCCAAGGGCGGCACTTTCTCGACGCCCGCGACCAACTACTATCAGATGGAAACGGACACGCTGAAGGTCGCGGAAAATGTGGCCCAAGTGTTCATGGGGATGCGAACCCAGTGTGCTCAGTGCCACAATCATCCATTCGATCGCTGGACGATGGACGATTACTACAGTTTTGCTGCGTTCTTCTCTCAGGTGGGTCGCAAACCAGCCGAGGACCCGCGGGAAGTGGTCGTCTTCAACTCCGGCGGTGGTGACGTTCGGCATTTGGTGGGCGGTCGTGTCATGACACCCAAGTTTTTAGGTGGGGCTCAACCGGAGATTCAACCGGGTCAAGATCGCCGTGAGGTGATGGCCAATTGGCTGGCTTCGCCTGAGAATCCCTACTTCGCCCGCAACCTTTCGAACATCGTTTGGGCGCATTTCTTTGGCAAAGGAATTGTCAACGACGTCGATGACGTCCGAGTTAGTAACCCTGCCGTCAACGAAGCTTTGTTGGCGGAACTGAGCAAACGCTTTACCAACGAAAAGTACAACTTCAAACAATTGGTGCGCGATATTTGCAATTCGCGGACGTATCAACTGAGCACCACACAGAACGACAGCAATGCCTCGGACGAGACCAACTTCTCGCGCCGGTACCTAAACCGAATGCGAGCGGAAGTCATGTTGGATGTCATTTCGCAAGTCACGGACACGGGCAACAAGTTCCGTGGATTGGCTTATGGGGCTCGCGCTGTGCAAATCGCGGACGGAAATACGTCCAACTACTTCCTCACGACCTTCGGCCGAGCGACTCGCGAGACCGTCTGCAGTTGTGAAGTCGTGATGGAGCCGAATCTATCGCAGGCCTTGCATCTGCTCAACGGTGAAACCGTGCATCAAAAGTGCCGCGAAGGCGGGCTGATTGCCAAAATGATTGGCGAGGGACAAGCTCCGGCGGCGGTCATTACCGAGATTTACCAGCGGGCGTTTTCACGGAAACCGCAGGAAGACGAGCTTCAGCGTTTGTTGGGTCTGGCGGCTCAGGCGGGCGACGTGCAGGACGGCTTACACGACGTGTTTTGGGCCGTGCTCAACAGTCCAGAGTTCATGTTCAATCACTAGCGCAGAAACGTAGCGACGTTCGACCATAATAAAGAAACAACCTTGCATTTGGCAATTCATGTCATGAAACGCAACGACTTCCAACGCAGCTTGCTACTAACCTTCACCGCCGTTTGGTTTTTGACCTTGGGGTGGGCCCATGGTGCGGAAGACAAAATCACCTTCGATGATCACATCAAGCCCTTGTTCACGCAGCGGTGTGCCTCTTGTCACAACCCCAACGACAAGAACGGCGACTTAGACGTCACGAACTTCACGGCCATGATGTTGGGGGGCGGTTCGGGGGTGGTGGTGGAGGTCGGTGAACCTTCCGGTAGCTACCTGTACAAGTTGATCACCCATGAGTCGTCGCCGGAAATGCCTCCCGATGCCGACCGATTGCCGGATGCCGAATTGGAATTGGTTCGAAAGTGGATCGAAGGCGGGGCACTGGAAAATCAAACCAGCAAAGCGGCCCCCAAAAAGAAAAAGTTGGCAGCGGTCAGTGGCGATGCATCGGTTCGTCCCGAAGTCGCACCACAACCGTGTCGATTGAATTTGGATGTTGCGGTCGTTCCGCACCGCAGCCCCGCAGTGATGGCCATTGCCAACAGCCCGTGGACGCCCATCATGGCCGTGGGAACACCGTTTCAGGTCTTGTTGTTCGATAGTCAATCGCTGGAACTCCGCGGTGTCTTGCCGTTCCCCGAAGGGCATATTCATTCGCTGCGATTTTCCCGCAATGGCGGCGTGCTGGTGGCAGGCGGTGGTCGCGCGGCAGCCAATGGGGTTGTAGTGGCTTGGGATATTCAAACCGGCGAGCGAGTCGTCGAAATCACTGGCTTGTTGGACGCGATCTTGGCGGTCGATATCAGCAGCGATCATACGCGCATTGCCGCCGGGACAACGGACCGAATGGTGCGAATCTTTGATGCAGCGTCCGGTAAACAGCTGCACGAGATCAAGAAACACACCGATTGGATTCAAGCGATCGAATTCTCCCCGGACGGCGTGTTGTTGGCTTCGGGAGATCGCAGTGGCGGGCTGTTGGTCTGGGAAACCAAGACCGCGCGCGAATACCTGGACCTGCGTGGCCATCAAGGGCCGATCACCGCCGTTAGCTGGCGATTGGATTCAAACGTGTTGGCTTCCGGTAGTCAGGACACAACGATCCGACTATGGGAAATGGAGAATGGCGGTCAAATCGCGAATTGGGCCGGGCATGGAGCCGGTGTGACCTCGCTGCAATATACTCGCGACTCGCGAATTGTCAGCGGCGGACGAGACAACCAGGCCAAGATCTTCAATCAGAGCGGCGGCCAAGAAAAAGCCTTTCCTTGGTCGAACATCATGACGGCGGTTCGACTGTGCGATGAAACCAATCGCCTGTTGGCGTGTGACTTGAGTGGACTGCTCAAGATGCGAGATATCGCCACCGATGCGGAACTAGGAGAACTGTCGCTGATGGTCCCTAAGCTGGAACAACGATTGGCGATGGCCACCGCGACATTGGAGCAAGCCAGAATTCAAAAACTAGCCCTGCAAGCGGCGCTCGGAACCGCGCGAGAAACCTATGCGAAGTTGGATGCTGATTGGCAATCAATGACGGCGAAGAAGCAGGAGTTGACCCAGCAGCAACAGACCGCTATGGCCCAATTCGACCAGGCCATGACCGAACTAAACAGTCAGCGTTCGCAGTTATCGGCTGCTCAAGAGCTTGTGAATCGATTGGGACCTGGGCTAACGAACCTGACTCAAGCGATCGAAGCGGTGCAGCGCTCGTTGGCCACAATGCAGTCCGATCAGTTGGATGCTTCGTTAAAGCAACTGACGGATTTGAAGCAGACGAATGAAGTCCAGTTGGCGACCAATCAAATGGCGGTGGAGCAACTGCCGGCCAAGATTGCCGCACTGGAAACGTCCGTCGCGGAGATCCAAGCTCGACAGGCCAAATTCCAAGCTGAATTGGCTGCGTTGGAGCCGACATTGGTCGCCCAGCAAATGCAACGCGACGAAGCCCAGACCGTCGTCGCGACCCGACAAACGGAAGCGGATCAATTCGAGCCACAATTTGAGGCGGCGACCGCGACCCAACAACGTTTGACCGAGGCCGCGACCTTTGCTCAACAAGAACAAGAATTGTTGACGGCCCTGGAGACTCAAGCCCAACAAATTGCCGCCGTGGCGGAACAGGAAAACCAAGCCGCCGAACAAGCCAGCCGGTTAGCGGCCCAACTGCAAACGCAGACGCAGGCGATGGTGGCGAAACAACAAGAAGTGGCCACTTGGAGCCAACAAGTGGCTGAAAGTGAAGCGGCCAACCAAGAACTGGCTCGAATGACCGCCGAGACCCAGCAGATGATGGCGCAATCGGTGGCTCGACAGGGGACCCTGCAACAGACCCTGGAGAAGCTTCAGATGAGTGCAACAGCGTTGGCCGAGGCATTGCAAGTCGCCGGCGAAGACGCGGCGCTCCAACAGGTCCACCAACAATTGCTCGATTCTGCAAAATCCAAAACTCAGGCCCTAGAACAAGAGCAAGCCCAGGTGGTAAGTTGGGAGACGAGTTTGGCGGAATGGGCCAAACAGTCAGCCGAGCACCTGACGCGGCAAACGCAGCTGAAAGCGACCATCGCTCAAGCGGAGCAAGAGATCACGCAGTTGGCCGCTTCGCGAACGCCGTTGGAGCAGGAACACGCGAGCCAGATGGCCCAAGTGGCGGAGCGTCAGGCCCAAGTGCAACACGAGCAAGATGCTTGGCAGGCCGTGCGAGTCCAGTTGATGCAGCTGCGCGGTGTGGCCGTGACGCAGGACTAGTGCTTTTCAACGCTGACTTTTAGGATAGCCAAGCTCGGAAATCCGTCTCGTCCAAGAATCCATCTGGTATCAGGCACTCACGTTGATATTTCACCTTCAAAGTTCCAAAGGGGCGGAAGCCCCAACACGGCAGCGATTTCTTAATGGCCGAGTGCAAGTTATTTCGCGCTCGGGGCTCAACCTTTGCGAAGGTTATTTGCTGGAGGCGCTGCCAGATCTGCCGCCCATCAAGTCGGCCCAACCCCAAGTGCTGACGATCGGTAATCGGTCGGGCGTGTTGGGTCAGGTTGCTTCTGAGGTGCTGGGTGCCGAGACGACCGCCCACTCGTTCGATATTCATCATTATCGAGGCATGGAGCCGCACATTGTGGCGGCTTTTCGGCAACGATTTCGCCGAATCTGTCAGGCGGACTTGCCGGCCGATGGAGCCTACGACGTCGTCCTGTTTCAATTGAATCGCGGCAATCTATCAACCGAACTGATCCATGATTTCTTGCAACAATCCATCCAGAAGTTGCGGCCAGGTGGTCGAATTGTATGCGCGATTCAAGGAACGTCACTGTGGTTGATGCGCCGGTTGCAAGCCTCGTTTCGCAATGTGCAAACGTCCGAGAAAAGCGGCGGCATTTCGGTTTTGGTCGCCAGCGATTGCAAGGGCGTGGGCAAGGCCAAGTCCTTCAGCTGTAAACTCGATGTGACACTGCCACACGGCATTTCGTTTCCGTTGGTAACTTACCCCGGCGTTTTCGCGCATCGCAAAATAGACGCGGGCGGACTGGCGTTGGCCGAGTCGATGGATGCGGTGGCTGGTGATCGCGTGTTGGATCTTGGATGTGGTAGTGGTTTGATCGGAATTGCCGCAGGAAAAATGGTTGCCTTGGATCGCTTGGTGTTGGTGGATTCGCATGCGAGGGCCCTTCAAGCCGCGACTGAAAACGTGCAAACGAATGGTTTGGCCGCTTGTACACAGGTCATTCAAAGCGATGGACGGCCCAGCGACTTTGTCGAGTTGCAAAACCAATTCACCCTGTTTGTGGGCAACCCACCGTACTATTCTCAAAATCAAGTGACGAGTCGCTTTGTCGAACTCTCGCTTCAAGTCTTGCAGACAGGTGGTCGAGCATGGTTCGTCACGAAGAATCCTGAGTGGTTGGGTAAAGAGATCGAACAGGCCTTTGGCGAGGTCCAGTACTACGCTCGCCGTGATTACACATTGCTTCGATCCGTGAAGCCGTGAAGCCCGATTCAAAGCGCCAACCGCCAACATGTGCGATTCAACCGAAGAATGTTGAGCGTGGTTCGCGAGGTGTGTCGAGTTCGACCGAGTTGAACTGGCCGGCTGCATCCGATTGTCGACAACTTCGGCAGCAAGTCTGGCGTTGGTTCGCCAAGCATCGTCGCGACTTGCCGTGGCGACGGACTCAAGACCCCTACGCCGTGTGGGTCAGTGAAGTGATGTTGCAGCAAACGCAAGTTCAAACCGTGCTGGATTATTGGCACCGTTTCATGCAACGATTTCCGACGGTCAGGGACTTGGCCGCAGCGCCGGTCGAAGATGTGCTGCGAATTTGGGAGGGACTGGGCTACTACCGTCGCGCGAGACAGATGCATGCCGCTGCAGAGGCCGTGGTGGCTCGACATGATGGCCAGTTTCCGACGGAGTTCGCGGACGTTCTCGCTTTGCCGGGAGTCGGTCGCTACACGGCCGGAGCCGTTCTTTCTATTTCGCAACAACAGTCGTGGCCGATCTTGGAAGGAAACACTCTGCGGCTCTACAGCCGTTTGCTTGGCTTGCGAACGGATCCGACCACCTCTGCGAATCAAAAGATCTTGTGGCAGTTCGCCGAGCATCTGTTGCCCCGTTGTCGCGCCGGCGAGTTCAACCAAGGGTTGATGGAGATTGGCGGCCAAGTCTGCAAGGTGAAGCAGCCACTCTGCCCCGCGTGTCCGTTGAAGGCCCATTGCGCGGCCTATCAAAACGGCTGCCAAGACCAGATACCGGCGGAGAAATCCCGCAAGACGAAGTGGGAGAATCGAACGGAATTCTTAGTGCTGATCCAACACCGCGGCCGATGGTTGGGCCGCATGATTCCACCCGGACAACGTTGGGCAGGTCTCTGGGACTTTGTACGATTCGATGTGGGTTGGTTGACGGCCCAACCGAAACTGGAACCTGAGTGGCCACAAACGCCGCGAGTGATCCAGTGGTTGCAACAAGAAGTCGAGCGTGAGTTTGGTCTCACCTGCGAGTTGCAATCCGGCGCCGATCCGATTCGACACGGTGTCACACGGTTTCGCATTCTGTTGGCCTGGGCGACCGGCTGTGTGACCGGAAGCCGTCTCAGCCCCGCCGCACAAGCCCAAGGGTGGCGATGGCTCACAAACGCGGAACTGCAAAGCACGCCGCTGAACGTAACAGCGCGAAAAATATTTGCGCGCGTTATTTCGGACGAACGGCCAACAAACAAACGGCGTTAGCCACGTCCGTTTGACCTACATCAACAAGCTTTCGATCAACATGCGAAATGTTCTCATTTCCGAATCGTGATCCACGCCGTCGACCGGAGCAAAATGAGCACACAAGGCCTGTGAATAACCCGCTCGGCGCAGTTGATGAATGAGCTTGCCGTAATCGATCACGCCTTGGCCAATTCGGACCTGGATCTTCTTTTCGGTCGAGTCCCGCAAGAAAACTTGGAACACGAATTTCATCAGGTGATCGATGTCGCGATTCGAATACGGTCCGCAGAGATATTGGCTGGGGTCGAAGGAAAACCCCAACCCCTGGATATGTTCGCACATGACCTTGACCGTGTCCGGGTCTTCGGTCAAACGCCCCAACATTCCTTTGACCGCCACTCGAACGCCGTAGGTTTTGCCGATATCCGCCAGACGCTGCAATCGCTCGACTTCTTCATTGAAGGGTGTGCCAAGAGGACTGGAGGGCACGCTGATCGTGACGATCTTGGTGACCTTGGCGATCTTGCAACAGGATTCGAACTGCGCAAAATACTCTTCGCCGGTCGCGTGGATATCGACGGAGTAGCCAACAATCTCCAGCCGCAGGGTGTCCTGGCACGCATGCAGGCCCCACGCCAAATCGGCGTGGATCTTGGAGGGCGGGACGTGCCCATCTTCGTGAAGATCCAGCTCGATGGCTGAATACTCCAGATCGATTACTTTTTGGCAGGCATCTCGGATGCCCAAATGTGGAAAACATTCCAGCGAGGCGGCGACAAACACCTAGCGGCACTCCATTTTGTGGTAATCATGAAAAGCGGCCCAGAAACCGGAGTTTCTCGGTCGCGATCGGTGCCCGGCTCGAGGGAGCCAAGCGGACCGCCCATTGTGGCAGGTTTTGCCAAGTCCGTGAATAGCACTAATAGTCACCGCCCCCTGTCGTGCGAAGTCCGATGTATAATTTGAGCGTCGATCCATGCGAAAGGACGGTTCAGGCCTTGGTTCGCTGGTCGCTATTTTCGGTGTCTACTCGTTCGGAGAACGTCAATGTTCAAGAGAATCGTTTGTTTGGCGTGCGTTTGGGTACTTTGGTTCGGGTTGGATGCCTCCATGGTGGAAGCGCAAGAAACAGCGCCGACCACTTCGCCTGCGGCTCAACCGGAAGCGGCCTCGACAGAAGCCACAGCACCTGACCCGGAATTGATTTCGAAGTTCGAAAAGTACTTGAGCGGAGCCACCCTAAAAGGTCGGTACACGGTTTTAGGAAAAGACGTGCCACCTGCCGACGAGGAGTACACGATTCAATCGGCCAAGAAGCTGCCAGAAGGCGATTTGTGGCTGATTGAAGCTCGGATCAAGTATGGCAAATGGGATGTGACCGTTCCCATAACCGTACCGATCAAATGGGCCGACAAGACGCCAGTGATCACGGTCGAGAAACTGACGATTCCGGGTATGGGCACGTTCTCGGCCCGAGTATTGTTCAACAACGAGATGTATTCGGGGACTTGGTCGCACGACGACGTCAAAGGCCAATTGTTCGGCCAAGTGATTCCGGCCAAACCGGAAAACCCGGAATCCGCTGTGGATGGCGGCCGAAAATAGTCGAACCAAGCGAAGTCGAATGACGATTTTTGGCCAAAGGCTTGATTTTTCACCTTGTTGCCGACCACAATAGCGGACGCGGGCAAACGGTTTACTGGCGAGCGATTCATTACGGGAAGGTACGCGGACACATGCCAATCAAGGTCAAATGTGGTTCCTGTTCAGCGGCATTTTCAGCCAAGGACACTCTGGCGGGGAAGAATGTGAAGTGTCCGAAGTGTGGGTCCGGTATTCGAGTGCCTGCTGCGTCGGCTCCCGCTAATCCGACTCCGGCCAGAACGGGAGCGACCCAAACAGCTCGCGGCGGGTTTGCTGGGACCGTGTCTGGTAACTTGGGCGACCCCTTGGCCGATTTGTTGGACGAAGTTGGAGTCAAGGCGGTGGCCACCGGTGCCGTCTGTCCTTCCTGCGAAGCGCCGGTTTCCCAAGGTGCGAAGATTTGTATCAACTGTGGCCTGAACTTTGAAACTGGGACCTTTCTGCAAACATTGGCCTATGAAGACGGAGCCGACGACACGGCCGGCATGTCTGAAACGGACAAGATGTTGTGGAAGGCGGAAAAAGAAATTGACGACATGCCCATTACGGGCGATGGACAGGACTTTGGCGACGGAGCTTCAGCGTACGTCGTCGCCGGCGCGGTCGCGATTGTGGGCATTACTTTGGCTGCCACCGGACTGCTGATCACCATGGGGCTCCAACAAATGGCCGACTCGTCAGGGTCCGCCATAGTGGCCGTGGCGGCGTCCGCCCTGTTTTTCTTGATTGGCCATGTCTGGATGATCATCATGGCGTTCACGCAGGAACCGAAATACGGCGTGATGTGTACGTTTATTCCGTTGTTCACGCTCGTGTTTGCCTGCATGAACCGCGTTTGGTTCGCAGTCTTCATGATGGTCGTTGGACTAATGGTCGGATCGGCCGCCGGCGCTTTTATATACTACCAGTAGTTTTTCAGACAATGACACTTTCAGACAATGACACTTTAGCAAGCGCTGGTGTACCGGCTTTAGCCGGCCTGGGCGTGAAAAAGCTCTTTTTAGCGTTGGGGGCCGGCAAATTCCCGGCCAGCTAAGGAGCCGAGCCTTCTTTGGATTCGGGGAGTGGCAATGCCTTCAGTTGCACGTGGGTGGACACTTCTTGAGTGAGTTCGATGTCTTGACCGGCCTTCACGATCATTTCGACCTTCACGTCGGCCTTGACGGACGCTTCGTCGGAAAAGATCGCGGCAAGATTGAGTTTCATGCGTCCTTGGCCACGACAGTCCAACGACAATAAACGCGCCTCAACACCAGCGTCCTGCAGATCCATCTCCTGTTCTTCCGCCGCTTGACTTATTTCGACGGTGACAGTCACGGTGCTTTCGGTCATTTCCACAACCGTGTATTGGACGGTCTGCACGAACTTCATCCCACTCGAATTCATGGGTGTGGTCAACTTCCACTTTCCACCCACACCAACGGCCTCGGCCGGAAACGGAGAAGTCAACTGTTCCACCGAGTTGGAAAGCTGCTCGATTTGTCCGGCGACGACCGGATCGATACCTTCCGGCAGTTCCAAGGTCACACCCTTAGCGAATCCGCGGTGGTCGACTGTGGATTTGAACTGCAGGCCGATCAACGATGTCATGACACCTTCCATGCTCTCGATCATGTCCAGCGGCGCCTGATCATCTTTGACGATGGTGGCGTCGGTGTACTCCACTGTGAACGCCACATCCCCAGTGGCGGAGACGTCGCTGATGGTCGAATCCATCGTGTACTTCACCGTTGGAATCTTCATACTGGGCGACTTTTGTCCGTTCGCCTCGGAGCCCATCGTCATGGCCATCGTCAGTTCATGACGTTGTTTGCTGCCGACGGACGGACTCAAGCGAAGCGTTCGGTGTGGAGCTTGCCCGGCATCTACAAGCAAAACCTGAGGTTGGTTGGCGGCCTTTTCCTGGACCTTCTCATCGATCGCGTGACCGACCGCTTGCGGCAAAGCCGCAGACAACGCAGAGGCTGGCAGCAAGGTGGCGCCGCATAGAATAAAGCAGGTAGCCAACACGAACCGAACGTGACTCAGCAAAGATCTCATCATCGATTTTCCACTTGCGAACGGGGTGCGAACTCGGGGACATCCGTGGAAGCATAGTCGTTGCGGTCAAATGATGAAATAGAGCGAATGCAGCGTTACTCGCGAGCGCGCAGGCTGTACATCAATACGACGGCGCCCGACGCCAAAAGCGTCCAGGGCATCCAGTCTCTAGGAACATAGATCTTGCGTTCGGCAGGCGCTGCGACCGGCTGAGCAAAAGATGCCGACTTTACCAAGGGTTCAGGTTGTGGGTCTCGCATCGCGCTGCGGAGGACCAAATGATCGCACGCCAGGAACTCGCCGCCCACGAGACAGAGGAAAATTCCCAATGCAATAAACATCGATCGCCACATAAGTCTGCATCCAAAGTCCAAGGCTACGAAGCGGCGTCGGCTGTCTATCCGCCTGACAGCGACAGCCTCCCGATCTTCTTGGATGCTATCGTCCCGCAGCCAAGGCTAGCTGAAACGATCCGAAATCGACCGACACCGTTCCTACAATCCCTACCAGCGCAGGCCGAACTGCTCGCCACCGCTGCCCTGGCCGCGACCGCCCTTGAGAGATTCTTTGCTCGGCTTGACGGCCATCTCGCGGACCTTTTCTTCGACTTCGGGCTTGGCCTTGGCTCGGGCCTCGTCCACGGGTGCGGCCAGAGTCGCTTTCCGCGAGAGAGCGATGCGGCGTTTCTTGATGTCGATCGACAAGACTTTGACTTCCAACTCGTCGCCGACTTTCACCACCGAGTTGACCGTGGAAACTCGACCGTGGGCCAATTCAGAAATATGGATCATGCCTTCGATCCCGGCTTCCAAGGCCACAAACGCGCCAAAGTCTGCCAATTTCCTAACAGTGCCTTTGACAACGCTTCCGTCTGGATATCGTTCGGCGATTCCAAACCAAGGATTGGTCATGGTGTCTTTGACCGACAGCGAGATCTTGCCGTTCTCTTTATTGATCTTGTCGACTTTGACGCGGACGGTTTGCCCCACGGCCACCGCGTCCTTGGGATGGTTGATGTGATCCCAGGATAACTTGCTGACGTGCGCCAATCCCTCGACGCCGCTACCGATGCTGATGAAGGCACCAAAATCCATCAAACGTGTCACGGTCCCGTCAAAGATGGCGCCAGGTTCGACGGTCTTCAGGAATTCTTGCTGAGTCTCCTTTTGGGCTTCTTCCAAGATCGCCTTCCGCGAGAGAACCAGCTTCTTTTTCTTCTTGTCGACTTCGATGATTCTCAGTTCCATCTTCTTGCCAACGAAGTCACCGAAATTTTCGACGCGCGCCAAGTCGATTTGACCGCCGGGCACAAAGCCACGAATTCCGTTGACAATGCATTCCAAACCGCCCGTATTGGAGCCCGTAATCTTGACTTCTAACAACGCGCCCACACTCAGATCATCCCAAGCGGCGACATCGATGGCTCCACCAGGAACTCGCAACTCGTACAGGCCCTCATCGGTGTTGTGCCGAGTCACAACCACTTCGATCAAATCGCCTTCGGCCGGCTTCTTTTTGAAGGTCCGTGTGGCGACAACGCCATCGAAACGACCGTTGATCAAAATGAAAACAAATTCTTCGTTCAACCGGACAACTTTGCCCTGATATTTTTGGTCCACGACCAATTCGTCCACCTGGCCCGGACTGGAAGCTGGGCCGCCGTCCATCAAGTTACCCAATGCCGCATCGTCCAAACTCAAATCAACGTCTTGGCCGTCGAGACCTAAATTCGAACGCACTGAAGGAACAATCGTTGCCGGAACTTCTGCTTCGCCACCCATCATCACCGGATTGGCCTTCGCTTGGGCCACGGCTTTCGGTTCCGTAATCGTCGCGCCTCGTTGTGACCCGATCGAGATTTTAGACTTACCATCCGCCGTCTCCTGGTCTACAGCCGTCTGATTTTCAGCTGATCCCTTGGTCGCTTCGACCGAGCTTGTCGCTTCGACCGAGCTTGTCGCTTCGGGCGAGCTAGTCGCTTCGGGCGAGCTAGTCGCTTCGGCAGTGGGGGCAGTTTCAGCGACCTGAGGTTCAGACTTGGGTTCAGTGGACATGAATCGTGGTTCCGAGTGTTGGGGCGTGTTCCGAATCGGGGGACCACCGAACGGAGCTTCTTGGGGTATAGTTTAACTTCCGGGGCGAAAACAAGAAACGCCGCAACCACTCGAAAGTCGATTCTCGGATCGGACTCGCGAATGGTTGCGGCGTTTTTTTGGTCGATCTAGAGCGGTTGGCACGAAACACCGTTCCCGCCGAGGTTATTTCTTTTCTGCGACCGGATTGACGACGCGGCCCATATAAAATCCGCAGGACGGGCAGACGCTGTGCGTCGGGACCCGGGTGCTGCAATTTGGGCAGTAAGTCAACTGAATTGGGGTGATCCGATGGTGGCTGCGACGGCTACCGGATCGGGCATTTGAATGTTTGCGTTTTGGTACGGCCATGGCAGTGCTCAAAATCGAGAAAAACGGTGGATACATCCGAACGAGACTACCGCGTTCAGGAGGGGCAGAGTTTACTTGTTTCCGGAGCGGGTTTCAAGGGCCAAAGGCGGGCTTTCTTGGTCAAAAGGCGGGCTTTCTTGGTCAAAAATCCGCTTCCATCACGGTCCGGAGCCGTTTGATGGCCCTCAAATACCGCATGCTGGCGGCCGGCTCGGTGAGATTCAGGGCCTCCGCGACCTCTCGATTCGACAATTGCTCGTAGTGCCGCATCACGACGATTTCGTAGTCGGCTTCCCCCAATTTCCCGATCGCTGCTTCGACTTTTTGAGCCAATTCTTTCTGCGTGGCTGCGGTGGACGGGGTCATTTCGTGGTCCTGGAGCCGTTCGGCCAGCATGATGCTGGAGCGGTCGCTGCCCCGCGGTGCCGACAGGGATTGCTCCCGATCCACGCTCCGTTTCGCCGAACCACGGTGACGGCGGAACGCGTCGATCATGCGGTCTTTGGCGATTTGCCGCAGCCAGAGATGGAAGCTCATCCCAGGGTTATGGATGTAGTCCTGCAAGCGTCGGTTGGCCTCGACCAAAACGTCTTGCAAGACATCGCTGACGGCGACCCGCCGCTGGATTCGTTGATCCAGTCGCATCCGGATGAGTTTGCGGACCGCTTCCCGATGCCGCTCCAGCAGATCGTTGATCGCCCGTTTATCGCCAGTGCCCGCCTTGGCCAAAAGAATCTTGGTTGGCTCTTGATCGGGCCAAATTCCACTGTTTGTCGGGGGAGAAGTCGGCATAGGACCCACGCGCCATTTTTAAAGGAAGTTGCGAACGAGCAACCGCGAAGCGGTCCCGACTTGCAATCACGGAAACCAGCATTGTGCGCGATCCCGGGGCCAAAGGCGAGCCCCAAAACCGCGCCGCTCATTGTGTGCGGAGACGGTTGAGCAACATCCGGATCAGTTCGGCGGCTTTTTCCGCCGGGATTTCGCGCGGGTCATGATGCAATGTCAGGCAGAATTGTCCCCCGTAGAAATGGACGGCCAAGGCGGCAGGTAACGCCGGGCGGAGGGGTGGCAGCATGCGAATTTCGGTGAGTGTTAACGGGCCAACTTGGGACAACAGGCCCGCTTGCCCCACTCGCAATCGATCCATTATCGGTCCGAGGTTCGTGACATAACTTGTGGCCCATCCACTCGGGCGGCGGGCATGCCAGCGAATCAAACCTGGCAACCAGCCCAATACCTCCAGCGCCAATAAGAACGTTCCCGACAAGCCCCATCGACGAATGACCGACATCTCAAAATCAATTCCAGCCGCCAACCCCTCGACATGTTCCATCTCGCGTGGCCAACGATCGACATAGACCATACTCACTTGATTGCAGGCCGATAGAGCCACGTCCCCGCCACTTCGTTCGTTGGTTGGGATCATCAAACGGTAACAATCCCGCGCGCCCTCGGACGAACTGTCGTTCTGGCAACGAAACCGATGCAGGGTCGTCAGCCAATGTGCCAACAACAACGAATTGAGTGTGACACCGGATTCTTTGGCAATTTGGCGAAGTCGCTTCGTTTGACTGACCGTCAAGCGACCATCGACCCACGCGATCTCGGGCGATATTGTCATTGTTTCGGGCGAGCCGTTACCGGACGAGGCAGACCGGTGAACATGGTTGCCCGCACTGAGGCTCACCGGGCGTCGCCAAAGAAACTTACTGGCCCCAAACAGCCCCATCCATTTCATGGGTAGCCTCGCCAATCGGCCCCAGAGAGTCGTGGCGCCACGCATCAACCGCCCGCGATTTCTCAGCCGTTCCATTTGCAAGGGTCGCAGCGGAAACGGCTTTTGTGGATCGGAGCTTAGCCAGTGATACACTTGCAACAGTTCGCGAATCGACTGCAACCCACCCAAACCATCACAAACGACATGATGCGTTTGCATGATCCAACGACTATGAGTCCGATTGAATTGGATCGTCAAGCAAAACGCCGGGCCATGTTCAGGTTGCACATCGGGCAAGTTGGCCAGTTGCTGCGGTTGCCATCCTTCCGGCTGCGGCTGCATTCGCACGTAATCTTGCAGACCCAAGGCGTCCAACCGATCGAGCGGATTTGTGACGGTGTTGCGGGCCGAGTTTGCGGGTGCGGCAATGGCTTCCAAGTTGGGACGGCCCTCCGACCAAACAAAGGCCACTGGCTCGTGACCAACGCTTTTGATTCGGCTGTAAAGCAGCGGATGGCGCGGCAAGACTCGGGCGACTGCTTCGACAAACAGCGTCGCATCCAACGGACCAGTAAAATCCAGGACGGCAACAATTTGATTCGGGAAGCCTGGGCGAGTTTCCCAGTATTGAAAGCGTTCGAAGGCCGTGAGCTTTAGTAGCGGCGGCGGCTCGGAAGGCGAAGGAATTGGCGATGTGGAATTCATTTCACTTCCGCCGTTTCGACGCAGTTCACAAGCAACGGTTCACGAACAAGCTTTCACAAAGGCGTCGCAGAAACGCGGGCCTCGTCAACGCTTCGCGTGGGGCTTGGTCCCATGAAGGATCCGGGCCTTTACAGAACTTTGCTTAGTACGACGACTCGACGGTGACCACCTGAATCACATTCAAATCTCCGCCGCAACCGTCTTGCGAAGCGACAACCACGACCCGATCACCTTCACTCCACCAATGATTCTGCAACCCGATTTGTACCAAATGAGGAATCAAGCTGTGCCGGTCCATGAAGGAATCCAGCATGACGGGATTCACTCCATAAGACAACCCTAATTGTCGCACGGTCACGGCGGAATTGGTACAGGCGATCACCGGACAACCGACACGCAGACTGCTCAATTGTCGAGCTGCAAAGCCAGATTGAGTGTAAATGGCAAGGGCCGACGCTTCGCAACGATCGGCTAAAGCGGCGGCCGAATGGACCATCGCTGCGATCCGAGTTTCGCACGGCATGAGCTGAGTCGCAAATTTGCGTCGGGCAACAGGCTGGGTCGTGACACAGACCTTCATCAGTGTCTCGACAGCCAATTGCGGAAATTGCCCGACTGCGGTCTCATTCGAAAGCATCAACGCATCGGTCCCGTCCAAAACCGCGTTGGCAATATCGGAGACTTCGGCCCGAGTCGGCATAGGGCTATCGACCATCGAATCCAACAGCTGAGTGGCCGTGATGACTGGTTTATTCAGTTCCCGACAACGCTCGATCAAGTGCTTTTGAACTAAAGGAACCTGAGCGCAATCGGTCTCAATCGCCAGATCGCCGCGTGCGACCATGATTCCATCACTCCATTGTAAAATCTCTTCCATGTTGATCAAAGCTTCGGGGCGCTCGATCTTGGCGATGATCTGGATCGGGCTGTTGAAGCGGTCCAGGTGATCGCGAACTTGAATGATGTCCGCCGCACTGCGCACGAACGATAGTGCGACGAAATCCACTCGTTGTTCTAAGCCCCACACCAGGTCTTCCCAATCCTTCGGCGTGACACTGGGCGTCGACAACTTGGCTTGCGGTAAGTTGATGCCCTTGCCTTTGCTGATCTTGCCGCCTTGAATCACTTCGCATTCCAACCAAGTCGCTCGCTTGGCCACCACTTTCAGTCGCTGCCGACCATCGTTCAGCAGAATCGCTTCTCCGACATTCACGTCGTTCAGAATCGGTTCGTAGTTGGTCGCTAAATCAAAATTGGGCGTCGCAGAACTATGGAAGGACGGTGTCAGCGCCTGCTCAAAATGTTGTCGAGTCGTCAGAGTGATTCGTTGACCGGCCTGCAAGTCCATTGGCTGGTCGCCCCGCGTATGACTGAGCCGAATCTTTGGCCCACACAGATCTTGCAAAACAGCGACTTGGGTTTGCAATTCGTGTTCGGCCCGGCGAATGTTCCTCAGAAATTCCGAATGCTGCTCATGGGTGCCGTGCGAAAAATTCAAGCGGAAGACCGTCGCGCCCGCCTCGATCAGTTGCTTGATGGATTCAACCGAACGGGTCGCGGGGCCCAACGTGCACACCACTTTCGTACCGGCAAATCGCAATTTGATGCGAGGTCGATGGGCGACGTTGGTACACGACGCGCCAAAGATATTCGACTCGATAGTTTCTGCACTTGCTAGAAGCGGGAACATGGCGATGGCTCGCGAAGGAATGTGACGTTGCCAACCATGCGGTCGGGCGGTCGACTCCGTAACTCAGCCAATAGGCCGTCACAAACGGAAGGAAGCCGCGTGAAAAGATAGGATGGTTTCCAGGTTTTCGAGCCGGAAAGCCGACAATGGCGCCAACGCGAAGGTCGATACTGCGGGTGGGCGGGATTGTAGCGACTGTACCGATCAGTCGTCCTGCGATTCTTGCACTTGCACCCAAGACCCTAGGACTCGATCCGGAACCAGAAAAACCCAACACACCCAAAACAAAAAGAAAGCATACGACATCAGCGGGAAGGTCGAACCCCCGGCCATCTCGACGGTTTCCGCACCCAGTCCCATTCTTCCAAGCAACGACTGCCAATCGACGAAGCAATGCAGGAAAAAGCCGTAGTAAACGACCAAGGCCAGGCCGACGAAACGTCGCAACGTCGGCGTGAAGATCGCCAAAATTGCGGTCAGCTCGATAACCAAAATCGCTTGCTGGACCACGCGGGCCACGGCGACTTCTTGCAATAGGAACTGAACCAACCGCGAGTTCGGATTGCCAAACGCTTGCAGCCATAGTTGCAAGCTGACGCCGTCCGCCCAGTTCCAACCGTTCGCCCAATCAGGATCGGCGGCCATCCATTTGCCGAGACCTGACAGGGTATGAAACCAACCGAGTACAAAAACACAGAGCCAGAAAACCCACGCCGGGTAACAACGGCTCGTCGCTTCCGAGGCACCCAACTTGCTCGAATAGAACGAGTACCAGAGCGAATGGACCACCATCAACTGCCACAGCAGCGAATAGCTGTGGCAAAGTTCGGTCGAATTCTCAATCCGCAGAGCGGACAGTCCGGCAAAGCTCAGCACGGCAATCCAACAACTAAAGGGCGTCAGCCAATTCAATAACCACAAGACGCATGACAACACAACGACGGCCTGGAAGCCGTAGATCACCATGGGGTCCTGCAATTCCGACTGCGGGACGCGTGACAAAACTGTGACATCTCGGCCCACGATCTCTTCCGCTGATGGCTGAATTGGCAACATGGCCATGCCAATCGCCATCAACAGGATCAATCGCACCGTGAGTAGGCCAAATCGTCGATCATTGAACCAGTTGAACATCAAAGTTCTCCTGCCGGCTTGAAAACGACGACTTGCCAAGAATCGGCCCCGACGGATCGGCCGACGGGTTGATAGACGGTGGCCACAACTCGCACGTACGACCAAGTTGGCCCTTGCTCGCCACGGCGTTCCCACGCGGAAGCGAATCGACTGGCCACCCATTCTTGAACTTCAGCCGCTGTGGGAACTTGACGTTTCGCATCGCGTGTTCCCAGTGGATTCAACGACTCGGGCGGGTTTCGACCTGTTCCTTCACCGACCGGAATCCCCGCGTAGTTGCGGTGCAAGCCGAACCATTCCGGTTCGAGTGCCTTTCCGGTCGGATCGAACACCGAAAACTGATAGCAACTTTGCAGCGGATCGCGAAAACGGGCCGCTGAAGTGCTCGGGAACACATCTTTTGCGGCTAGGGGCACGGCCACGGCAGCGGCGACAAACAACAGGACGGCGATCTTTTGCATGCTAGTTCGACATCAACGGCAATGATTTGGGAACCGGGTCAGCCCCGGGCATGTTTCCATGTTAGATCGAATCGCGTCTTTTTGTAAGCAGCAAACTTCCAGGAGCGTGGACTGCCCATCGTGTCAAAAACTTCGGGGGTAGGTCGCCCAGGGCGGCAACAAATCGAGGCGGGGTTGCTATACTACTGACTTCGGGCAGTATCAAATTGGGATGGTTTTGAAGAAAGTGATGAGATGAACCAGTCGGGTGAACCCACCTCTGCGTCGCAAGAAGACCTGGCCGCTGTCGAGCGGCTAAAGACCTCCTTCGGTCGCCTGCGAAAGGAATTGGCCAAAGTCATCGTTGGCCAGGACGCGGTGGTCGAGCAATTGTTGATCTCGATTTTTGCCCAGGGGCACTGCTTGTTGGAGGGTGTCCCTGGATTGGCCAAGACTTTGATCGTCAGCACTTTGGCCAAATCGCTCAATTTGAATTTTAAACGAATTCAGTTCACCCCCGATTTGATGCCGTCGGACGTAACGGGTACCGAGGTTCTGCAAGAAGATAAACTGAGTGGCACTCGGATCTTCCGCTTTCTGCAGGGCCCGATCTTTGCCAATATTGTGTTGGCCGACGAAATCAACCGGACGCCGCCCAAGACCCAAGCGGCGATGTTGGAGTCCATGCAGGAGCGGCAAGTCACCATCGGGGGTACGCGACACGCTCTGCCCAGTCCGTTTTTTGTGTTGGCGACCCAGAACCCGATCGAGCAAGAAGGCACTTACACCCTGCCGGAAGCTCAACAAGATCGCTTCATGTTCAAGGTCTTTGTCGATTACCCCAGCTATGACGAAGAGTATTTGATTGCGGAAACGACAACGTCAGCCCAAACTCAAACCGTCGAACAAGTGCTCACGGGCGAAGATATTGAAGCGTTGCAAAAGTCCGTTCGACGCGTGCCTGTGGCACCGCACGTGATCCACTATGCTTTGCGCCTGATTCGCGCGACGCGGGTTGGAGCTAAGGATAACAAAGTCCCGGAGTTCGTTCGAGACAATGTCTCGTGGGGCGCCGGTCCGCGCGGGTTGCAATATCTTTTGCTGGGTGGCAAGGCCCGCGCGATGTTGCACGGGCGGTTGGCCGTGGGAGTGGAAGACATCAAAGCCGTCGCTCTGCCTGTCTTACGTCACCGTGTGATTACCAACTTCAGTGCCGAGAGCGAAGGCATCACCAGCGACGATGTGATCCGGCGTTTGTTGCAGGAATTGCCGGAATCCAGCGAGGGAGATCGCGTTCCGGCCAAACTGCAAGCTGCCTTGAACGCTTAGGAACTCGATGAACGCTGAAACGCCCGCCAATTATCTGGACCCCAAGACGCTCGAACAGATCCGACGTCTTGATGTCCGCGCGCGACTGATTGTGGAAGGATTTATCACCGGCCAACATCGCAGTCCTTACAACGGATTTGCGGTTGAATTCGCGGCGCATCGCGAATACGTGCCGGGTGATGATCTTCGCCATATTGATTGGAAGGTTTGGTCCAAGACCGATCGACTCTATATCAAGGAGTACGAGGAAGAGACCAATCTGGACTGCCACATCATTTTGGATTGCAGTCGATCGATGGCTTACGGCCAGGAGCAGGGCTGGAGCAAGTTTGATCATGGGAGCACAATCGCCGCGTCGCTCGGGTACATGATGCAGCATCAGCAAGATGCCGTCGGGTTGGAGCTGTTCAGCAACGCGGTGGATTTGGTGTTGAAACCCAGTACCAATCCGTCGCATATTCGGTCGGTGATGCATCACTTGCAGCAAACCAAACCTGCCAAGCAAAGCGATGTGGATGGCGTGTTCATCAAGCTGGCGGCACAGGTCAAGCGTCGCGGGCTGTTGGTGTTGATCTCGGATCTGTTTTTCAGCGAAGCACAACTGGCGGCTGGCTTGGAGTCGTTTCGGCTTCGAGGCCAAGAAGTGGTGCTGTTCCACGTCTTGCACGGTGATGAACTGACGTTTCCCTTTGATGAGAATACGCTGTTCAAAGGGCTGGAGGCCGACCAACAGCTGTTGGTCGACCCCAAGGGCCTGCGGGCTTCCTACCTGCAAACGATGGAAGACTTTTTGGCTCGCGTCAAGCGAGTCGCGACTTCGGTCGGCGTGGATCACGTGCTGGTGGACACGACAAAGAGTTTGGGCGCGGTGCTCAGCGGCTATTTGGCGTTCCGCCAAAAGGTACGCAGAAAGCGGCGTTAAAAGGTGCGGCAGTTCAAGGACGACGGGCAAAGTGTCCGTAGGGCCTGGTCGTGATTTTGTTTGGGGCGCGGTTAAAAACTAAAGAACTCGGTTGGGCTGATGTCGTTCATTACTGCTTGGTTGACCAATCCGTTGATGTTGGGTGCGGGAGCGCTGGCTGTGGCCTCGCCCATCATCATCCACCTGCTAAACAAACGTCGCTTCAAGATCGTCGCTTGGGCTGCGATGGAGTTCTTGTTGGAGGCCAACAAGAAGAATCGACGTCGGGTTCAACTCGAAAATCTCATCATTTTGCTCCTGCGTTGCTTGGCGATGTTGCTGCTGGGCTTGCTCTTGGCTCGTCCGTTTCTGCCCAGTGGTTTGGCCGAACTGTTGCAAAACACACAACGCTTCGAACGGATCGTGGTCTTGGATGATTCGTTCAGCATGATGGCTGCGGAACCGAACGGCACTCCCTGGCAAGCCGCGATCGAGGGTGTGAACTCGCTGGTCCGGCAGATGGCCGACAGTCGCACCGACGATAGCCTGACTTTGATCCTGACCAGCCGCCCTGAGTCGCCCGTGATGATCGCGGAATCCGTCACGGCCGAAACCGTCGACAGCGTTTTGTTGGAATTGGAAGGACTGCGTCCATCCGACTTTCCGGCCGACTATCGCGGGGCCTTGCGCTACGTCGATCAGTATTTGAAGAACGCCGCGCCGGGTCTCAATCGCTTGTTGTACGTCTTGAGTGATCAGCGGTCCAAAGATTGGAACGATGGAAGTTTGGGTGAAGATACAGAAGCGCCGGCCGGGCATTTGCGGCAACTATCCAACGAAACGGCCGGCACTTATTTGGTCGATCTTTCGGCTGCAAACGAACAGAACATCGCTATCGTTGCGGTTCGCCAGGAACGCCAATTGGTGGTCGGCAGTGTGTCGCGGTTCGAAGTCGATGTCAAAAACTGGGGCAAACAGGCCGTCCGGGATATTCAAGTCGAGTTTCGAATTGGTCAAGGACAACCGCTCATTGAAAAGCTCCCGGAACTCAACGCGGATGAAACCGCGACCGTTGTGTTCCAGCACGTCTTCCCACGCTCCACTAGTGCGATCCTTAGTCAGCATCGCGCCGCTGGGGCTCGTGCGGCCATGTCGCGTAACGGGCCCATTTACACGAGCGTGCCGCGGCAAGACGAAGCCGAGCCGCTGGATTGGATGTCGGTCAATCAAGACTCGGGCAAGGAGTTTCAGGATATCCAGGTCGAGGTGACGCTGGCCGTGCCGCAAACGAAGCTCGATGGCTTGCGAGATGACAGCCAATACCATTATGTCGCGCGGGTTTTGGATCGCATTCCAGTGCTTTTGGTCGATGGCGATCCCTCGTCGATGCCGATTCGAAGTGAAACCTACGCGCTGTTGCCGCTGGCCAATCCAGACACCGGCATCTCAGCGGACGTGGTGACGGCGACCGAGTTGGAGACGGTGCCGCTATCCAGGTATCAAGTCATTTTTTTATGCAATGTCGATCGTATCTCGTACGATCGAGTGGCTTCGTTGGAGCAATGGGTGCGCCAAGGTGGCAGTTTGATTTTGTTCCCTGGCAACCGTGTCCAAGCGGCCAGTTTCAACGACGTGTTCTATCGCGAAGGGAAAGGGCTATCGCCAGTTGAGCTGCGGGAGATTGCGGGCGATCCAACTCGGCAGACGAGCGTCTCGATGGAGCCGGACTCTCAGCCTCATCCGTTTTTACAACGACTCGTTCAAATCGATGCCGGCATTTTTTCGCGAACGAACGTGTTCAGTTGGTGGACCGCAACCGTCAATCCGCAATTGGAATCGACCGTTGTCACGATACCGATGAGATTAAACGACGAGGCGCGTTCACCGGCTCTGGTGGATCGCGTGATGGGACAGGGCCGAGTGGTCTATTGGTCAGTCGCTGCCGACGCCGATTGGTCCGATTGGCCTTCCAGCCCGTCGTACATTGTCGTGATGTTCGACATGGTTCGCGAAGTCGTCGAAGGTTCGCTCCGAGTTCCCATGGCGACCGTGGGTCAAGATTTGATCGAGACGGTTGACCTGGGTCGGTACCGGAACCAAGTTCGTTTGGAGGGCCCCGAGCTGCAACAGTGGGAAACGGTGGCTCAACCCAGTGGAACTTTTACGCGGGCATCAAAGTCCAAGACGGGAGCGGAGTCGGCGAACGCGAATGACGAGAATCAAGAGTCGAACGAAGATCCGGACTCGAAAGTACCTCCGGTCGCCGGCGTCGCAACCGATCCTGCGGACGCGTCAGGCGCCAACACGGTGTTTTATGAAGCGATGTTCGCGAGATTGCCGCAACGGGGCATTTACAAAATCAAACTAAAGCCTTCCGGTGCGGGCAAAGATCACGTCCGATTGGTCGCCACGAATTTGGAGGCCCGTGAAGGTGATCTGACCTTGGCCGATCGGACTCAATTGGCCTCGTGGGTCGGTGACAAGGTCGAATTGGTGACTCTGGAGACGGTCGGCACCCAATCGGTCGATGTGTCGCGTGACGAGTTTTGGTTTCAAGTCCTGTTGGCGTTGCTCGTTACCTTGGGACTGGAGCAGTTTTTGGCGTGTTGGTTTGGAACTCGCCGAACATAGGAGGGGTCGTGGTGGTGCGAAATATGTATGCGAAAAAACATTGCAATACAAACGAGACTCTGTCTCAAACGCTTACTTGGCTGGCGGCTGGAATTGTCGGAGGCGTGACGGGCCTGCATTTTGCCGATGCCTACGCCCAGGAACTTGGGCCGGCCCGCCCTAAGGTTGCCGCGATCCGGGCGGCCCTCATTCAAGATGCCCAGATTGCTCCGGCCGAGCCCGCGGTTCAAGGCGAGGCCCAGGCTCAAGACGTCGCTCCGGCTCAAGACGTCGCCGTCGGCGACGTGCCCGCTCAGGAAGGTGAAGCACCAGCGCAAGCGGATGCCGGTGATGAGAAGCGATTTCCCCACGGCGCGACTCTGCAAACCAACCCGGACATTGAAGAGGTGCTGCGAAAAGCCCAGCGATACATGGATGAAGGCAACTATCGCGCGGCCAGTCGTTTTTGGCAAGCAGCGGTGCAACGAGCCGGCGATCAACTGTACTCCACCGATGGCGAGATTTACTATCCACTTGTCCGACGAATCGAAGAGATCATTGCCAAGCTCCCACCGGAGGGCTTGGAGACGTATCGGATCTCGGCCGATGCCGCTGCCACCGAATATCTGGCCGATGATGGCAAGACCGATGTCGTGACACGTTGGCAAAAAGTGGTCGACTTCGCGTTTCTCAGCAGTCAAGGTGATCGCGCCGCGTTGCAATTGGCTTCCCATTATTTGGATCGATTCCAAGCGATCCCCGCCGAGATGTTGTTGCGGCGAATCTTGGACGTTTATCCCGACAGCAAAGTGCCGCGAGATGAAGTTTGGATGAAGTTGGCAATTGCTTACGCGATTTCGGGGGATCAACCACGCGGACTGGAAGCGTTGAATCAAGCTCGTCAGGCTCGCGCGACCGTGACCAATGCGATGTTGGATCAAGTCGCACTCCTGTTGGAGTCCAAACACAACTTGTTGGCGGACGGCGGTTTGAATGGTGGTCCCAAGTGGACCAGTTCACTAGGCTTAGGTGGCGAAGTCCAAGCCATGCCCGACCTGCCACCCGGTTTCTTGGATCATGACTTGGCGCCGGTATGGGTGTTCCAGCACGCTTTCGTCAAGCCGCCCAAGGGCAAGTTTATCGATGGCCAAGTCTATGCAAACGCGGATCAGATCGGCAGCATTGCCCTTGGGTCTACCACGCAAGGTCGCGAATTCGAATCCGTTTGCCGCGATTGGGTCCGCGCCGGTTGGCGAGCGTCCAGCATGCCGCTTATATACGACAAAAAAGTGTTGTTCAAAACGCAAGCGGATTTGGCGATCTGGTCGACGGACCCACTGCGAGAGGAGGCCGTCCTACGCAGCCTGCAACTCAATCGATATGCTCCCGACGAGATTAGCAAATTCATTTTGGAACAATCGGATCAAAATCGTCGTAACTTTCCGGCGGCGACGAATCTGCCGTTCACAAGCGTCGAAACCTTGCAGTACTTTGGCGACGCCGCGTACCAATCCATGACGGTTCACAACGGTATCGTTTATTCGGTCGAAGGTCATAGCTTTGGCCGCGAAGCGGTCTTCCGAGACCCAGGGCAACGCAATCCCATCAATGCCTGGAGTTCACCACCGGTGCGAGATCGCACCACGTTTCTGCAAGCCTACGAAATTGCGACAGGCCGTACGTTGTGGAGCAAGCCGTTTCCCCAAGCCATGCCGGACAGCGACACGGCACTCGCTGGGTCCGCTGTGGTGGGACCTCCGGTGGGCTATCAACAACAAGTGCTGGTACCTGTTTTGGCATCGGGGCGATTCTGGTTGGTGTCGATCGATGGCTTGAGCGGCCAAGTTCTGTGGAAACGTGCGATTTGCGACGTGCCGCAATTGCAACCGGCGTCGACGACGTTGGTTCAACTGGCGGTTACCGGCAGCGATGTCTTCATGGTCTGTGGCAGTGGTGTGATGGCCAATGTTGATGCCAGCTCTGGCCAATTGCGTTGGATTCGCCGTTATGCTCGCAGCGTGAAGGAGATCGACGCGAATCAAGGGCAGCAACAGTTCTTTGGCAACATGCCGCAAGACTGGCAGAGGTATCAACTACAGGGTTGGGACCACGATTTGGCCGCGGTGTGGGGCCAGTGGGTAATCGTCGCTGCCTCGGATACAAATTTCTTGGGCGGCTATCGGCGTTCCACCGGGGAACTCGTTTGGCAAGCGCCTCGGGCCGACGTGTTGGGCTGCACGGTCGATCGCTGGTTGGGAGTGCACGACGGCATCGTCTATGCGACGGGGCCACGTGGCTTGATCGCGTACGAGTTGGCTGCCGAGGGCCGTTTGTACGGGATGCCGCAACGATTGGAGCAGCCCGTCACGGGTCGCGGGTTGATCACTTCACGCGGCATCTTACTGCCAGTCAACGATCACTTGGAGCTCTACGATTTACGATCGTTGGCCAAAATCAAAGATATCAAGGTGAACATGCCAACCAAAATGCCCATCGGCAGTTTGGTTAGTGACGGATCGCGATTGTGGATCGCCGCGATGAACCGTTTGATCGCCGTCGAGCCGATCGCCGAAACTCAAGCCGTCACCAACAGCGCGGAAGGAAATTGATTTGTTCGCTGAGTCATTCTTGAATTGGTTGGTTGCGCGACCGGAAAGTGATGGTCAGGTCCAGTTGCAGTGGCTGAATCTGCCCAGCAGTTGGGGCGTGTTCCTGGCGCTGGCTATTTTGGCGTCCGTGGTCGTGTTTGTGTTTCGCCTGTACCAACGCGAAAATGTCACTGGGCCTGTGTGGATGCGATCCGTATTGTTGATGCTGCGGTTGACGACGCTGCTGTTCCTGTTCTTATTGTATTTGCAGCCCAGCATCACGCTCATCAACTCGGTGCGTTTGCGACCGCCGATTGCCATAGCGCGAGATGCTTCGGCGTCGATGGCTTTTCAAGATCGACTGACCAACCCCGAGCAAGCCGAACGATTGGCGCAATTGACGGGTCTGCCGGTCGCTGGTGTTGAACAGGGGGATTTTTCCCGCGCCGAACTGGTGAATCGCCTGTTGGGTGACGGACGCAACGAATGGGTCAAGGAACTTCGTCAGAAGGGAGCCGTGCGCGTTGTCGATTTTGCGACCGACATGCGTGGCGTGACGACGTTACCGGCCTTGGATGTCGCCAAAGAACAAGCCGCGACCGGATCCGACACGAAAACCACGGAGCAGGCCAATCCGCCAGCGACCGAGCCAAATGCCGCCAACGAAGATTCGACGAAGTTGGCACAATCCGATGAGTTCACGATCCGCCCGTTGGTTCCCGACGGTGTTTCGACCAACTTGTCGCGTCTGTTGTCCGGATTGATCGGCGACGATAGCTCGGTGGGCTCGATCATTTTGTTATCCGATGGGCAGCACAATAGCAGCGAAGATCCGTTGGCCTTGGCCCAACGAGCCGCGCGGCGTGATGTTCCGATCTACGTCATTGGGGTCGGCGATCCGGCGCGGCCCAGGAATGTGGCGGTCGACGAAGTCTATGTTCGTTCGAAAGTTCGTCCCGCCGAACCGTTCACGATTGAAGCGCTAGTGCGTGGCGAAGATCTGGGTACCGAGTCGATTGGCCTTCAGCTAATCGAGCAACCGCTGGACCCCGAGAACCAACAACCGCTGGGCAGTCCGCGGGAATTGCAAACCAAACAGCTGCAATTGCCGGATGGTCAAGGTCGCATTCGCATCAACTTCGAGCACTCACAAGCGGAACCGGGCGTGTACGGGTACCGAGTGGTGGCCGCGCCGCTGGAAAACGAAAGTTCGTCCGAGGACAATAGCCGATCCAGTTTGCCCGTTGAAGTGATCGATGATCGAGTGAACGTGCTCTTGATTGCGGGCGGGCCTCAGTGGGACTTTCAACAAGTCCTGTGGCTCTTACAACGCGACCCCTCGATCAATGTCGCGTCGTGGCTGCAGTCGTTGGACCCGGAACGTCCCCAGGAAGGAAATACGTCGCTCAAGACGTTGCCGCGAACGTTGGAAGAACTGGGCGAATACAACGTCGTCATCCTGATGGACCCCGACCCATCGAAAGACATCGACGCTCCGTTCATGGATGCCTTGGAACAATTTTTGGAGACGAAGGCCGGCGGTCTGCTGTACATGGCGGGGCAAAACTACGCGACCGAGTTCTTGGGCCGCACGACCACCGGGCGAATCAATCGCTTTTTGCCGGTCCAAGTTGGTGATGCCGAACAGTTGGATTTTGAAACGACCATTGCCGCGACCACCGAATTGATGGAGGCCGGAGTCTTGGTCGCTGAACGTGCAGGACTGGAACATCCAGTGATGAGTTTTCACGCGGATCGTGACCGCAATGAGGCTCAATGGAAGGAGATGCCCAATATCTATTGGACCTTTCCTGTCGCGACCGAAAAACCCGCGACCCGAGTCCTGCTGCGCAAGATCAACCCGAACGACCCCACTGTCAACCAGCCAATCCTGGTCTCGGGTCGCTTTGGTGCGGGGACGGTCCTGTACTTCGGCTTCAATTCGACGTGGCGCTGGCGGAGTGTCGGCGTACAGGCCCAATACTTTGATCGGTTCTGGATTCAAGTCGTGCGATATCTGGTCGAGAGCCGTTCGCTGCAAGGACAGCGGCGGGCCTTGGTCGAAACCGACCGCACCGAGTACGACTTGGGCGATCGAGTTCGCGTGCTGGCCAAGGTGCTGGACAACCAGTTCCAACCGCTGACCGATGAAAAGATTGTGGCTCAGGTGGTCACTGCGGAAGACGTCACTCTGCCGTTGGAGTTGAAAAAAGTTCCGGGACAGGCCGGTGAGTATCAAGGTGTGTTTGCTCCCCAAAGTGTGGGCCAGTTTTCTTTGACGATCAAACTGCCGGACCAAGGCGATGAACTGGTCAAGCTGACCGACCCGTTGGTCCAGCCCGCCAGTTTTCGAGTCCGCTCGCCTAGCTTGGAAGCCAACACATATTGGCTCAACGAACCTTTGCTCAAACAGATGGCTGAAATCTCGGGCGGTCGCTACTTCACCCTGGATCAATGGGCCGAGGTTGCGAAGATTGTGCCCGAGAAAGTTTCCGAAACGCAATACGAGAGCCGACCTGAACCGTTGTGGGATCAAACGCAATGGTTGCGATGGTCGTTTTTTATGTTGCCGGTGTTGTTGCTGACGTTGGAGTGGGCTTTGCGGAAACGCGCGAAGTTGCTGTAGATTCGGCTCAAGTTACCGTGAAACATACAACGTAAGAATAACGATAGGATCGATATGAGTTCAACTTCGACTGCCGCTGACTGGGATTGGACGCCAGGCCAAATTCCTGGTGCGATCCGCCAACAACTGGAACGGCTGCGCAGCGCGATGACTCGCAGTCTGTGGGTGTCGGGCGCCTCCAAAATGGTATTGATCGGACTGGCCGTATTGTTGGTCGACTTCTTGCTGGACTACTACTTCCAGATGGATCAATCTCAACGCGCGATCATGATGGCGTTGATGGCAGGTAGCTTTGTTTATTCGGCCTACCAGTTCCGCTGGCTGCCGTTGACGTCCCGAGTAACGGACGATGCCCTGGTCCTGACGGTCGAACAAAATCTGGGCCAAGAACATAGCGAGTTGATCAACTCATTGCAGTTGGCCCGGGAAGCTGGAACGGCCGACCGAAACTACTCGAAAGCCATGGCGCAACAAGTTGTCAGGCAAGGGGCCGAGCTGGCTGGACGCTTGGACTTCCTGCAAGCCGTCGACCAAGAAGCCACCAAGCGGAAACAGCGCTGGCTAACGGCTGGGCTCGTGGGAATGGTCGTGTGGGGACTGTTGGTCGTGGGAACGGACATCGGTCAGCTGTGGTTCCAGCGCAATCTGTTGTTGGGCAACGAGCCATGGCCTACACGCACCACCTTGATCGTCGAGGGGTTGATCGATGGCGTTTTGTACGTCCCACGCGGCGAAGATCATCGATTGGCGGTCCTGGTCGATGAGAATTGTCCCGAACCCAACGTGGAAGTCTTTTTGGACTTTGTGGGACGTTCCAGCAGTACTCGACAGAAACTACGGACGGACACCCAAGAGCCGCTGCGGCATACAACCACGCTGCGCGGGATCAACAGCGAATTCATCTTTCAAGTGCGCGGCGGCGATTATGTCTCGCCACCGATTCCGGTGCGCTTGGTCCTGCCTCCGGGATTTGCCGAGTTAGAAATAAATGTCGTGCCGCCGGCTTACTGTGGCTTAGAGGCGACCGCATTGCCGCTCTCGGCGGAATCCTTCAAGATCTTGCAAGGTTCACAGTTGTTGATTCGAGCCAAGCCCGACCAAGGGGATGTGCAATTGGCGTTGCTCCGCGGTACCGAGCGTTTGGCCATGTCGGCAGACAACGAAGGACGATTCAACCTCACACTTTCCGGAGATCAACTGATCAGCGGAAGGTATCAGTTCGACTTGGCCGATGCCGCCGGCGTGCGTTCCAGCCGCCCGGTCCAGTTTGTGTTGGACGTGGTCCCAGACCGAGCCCCGCAAGTGCGCACTCGATATTTTGGCGTCAGCGGGTTGGTGGTGCCTCAGGCCATCATTCCGGTCAACATCGCCATCGAAGACGAGTTCGCGATTCAAGAAGCGTGGGGCGATTTGGACTGGCAAGCCGATGGCGTGCCCACGAAAGGCGAGCGACGTTTTGATGTACGTGATTTCACCGACCAATGGGGCGCGAACCAACTGTCCGGCAGCCATGGGTTCGACATCCGACCATTGGATATTCCGACCGGAATGATCCTCAACGTGATTGTGAAGGCCCGCGACAACCAACCGACCGATCCGACTGATCCGACTGATCCTGGTGTGGGTGCGGCCAAAGCCCTAACGTTCCGCGTCGTGACCGAAGCCGAATTGCGAGCTGATTTATTGCGTCGAGAATTGGAACAGACCAAGACCTTCGAACGTCTCATAGTGCAGCAGCAGGCGATTCAGACGGAATTGCAAGCTTTGTTGGTCAGCCAGCAAGAAGCGACTGAAACCCCCGAATCCCACCTGATCCGCCAGACACAAATGGCCGGCAAGTCCCTGCGGAACCAACACCAAGTGGGCACCCTTCTGACGCAAATCACGGATCGGTTCCGTGGCTTTTTGGCCGAGGTCCGCAATAATCGTTTGGACGAATCGTCCGCCGAACTCGACGGTGGACAAGGCTTGGCGACGCGATTGGAGGAGCAGATCATTGGGCCCTTGGACCAGATCGAACAGAAGTTATTGCCTCAATTGAGTCGTTCGTTGGAGGCGGTCTCGCGCACGGTGGGCAATCCCACAGAAATGCGAACACAAATCGAAGTGGCCTTGCCGCAGATCGAGGAAGTTCTCAGCCAATTGCAATTGGTCTTGGATGCCATGCAACGTTCGCAAAGCTTCCAAGAGATCGTCAACATGGTGATTTCGATCAAGAACGAAGAACAACGACTCAAGAAGATGGCCGAAGAAAAGAAGCGAGCCGAATCGGGCTTGGATGAAATCTTCGACTGATCTGACAAAGCCGAACCAACGACAACATCCGAACCAGAGCCTACTGTAACCAAAGGTCAAGATCATGACGCAGCACCGTACTGTGAGTCCACGTTCGGCAATTTTATGGTGTTTGCTGGCGGTGTGTGCCGGCCCGCTGACGATCGACCTGGTTGCGACGGCGAAAGCCGCTCCTACGTTAGCGACCGCTCTGCAAGATGACGAACAACAAAAGTCGGAATTGGGCCAGCGACAACGGGCGGTCCTGCAACGCTGGGCCCAATTGGAAGCCCAGTTCATGAGCATGGCCGAAAAGCTCAAGCCCACCCAACCGGAACGCGCCGATCGTCTGATTGTGGCGTTGAACACGGCCAAACAGAATCTGATCGCGCGACGAATGGAGACGGTCGCGAATCTGTTGGATACCGGCAAATTGGCCGAGGCCGACAAAACGTTGGACGAGGTGATCAAGGAACTAGAAGCTTTGGTCCGCCTGTTGTTGAACGATCAATCCAACCGCATGAACAAAGAAGAGGAGTTGGAGTTTTTGGAACAGGTCAAGAAAGACATCAAAAACTTGTTGCAAGATCAGAATCAACAAACTCGCGAAACGTTCAAGATCTCGAATCGAAACCAAGTCGACAAAGATCTCCAAGCCACGATCAAACAGATTGACGAATTGATCGAACGCCAACAAAAACTAAAAGATAACGTCAAAGAATCGCCGACCAGTCCCAAGGCTCAAGATCAAGCGGCCGAAAAACAATTCCAAATTCGCAAGAATACTCTGGAAACTGCCAAGGACCTGGACGAAAAGTTCCAGACCACGCCTCCGACGGACGGTCAAAGCCGACCAGGTGAACAAGCGCCTAATGAACAGAAACCGGGTGAACAAAAGCCGGGTGAACAAAAGCCGGGTGAACAGAAGCCGGGTGAGCAGAAGCCGGGTGAACAGAAGCCCGGCGAACAAAAGCCTGGTGAGCAGAAGCCCGGCGAGCAGAAGCCGACTCCACCGTCTGGCCAGAGCCCGTCGGAAAGCAAGCCATCCAAATCCGGCGACAAGCCCAAGGATCAATCCAATACTGGAAAAGCCTCCGAGCAGTTGAAGCAGTCGGCGGAAAAGCAACAAGAGGCGGAACGGATGTTGGCGGAGGGCAAGAAGGAAGAGGCCGAAGCCGCTCAAGAGAAAGCTTTGGAAGATCTCAAGAAAGCCCGAAATCTTTTGGAACAAGAACGGCGACGATTGAATCAACTGCCAGAGGAAGCGGCTCAGCGTCAATCTCCAGAGCAACGACGTTTGGCGGATCGAACCAAAGAGCTGTCCGACAAGATTGCCAAGGCCAAGCTGCCCAGCAAAGAAAATCAATCCAATGACCCCAAAGCGGAACAGGCTCAAGCTGGCAAGCCGAAAGTTGACGAGGCTCAATCGGAGATGCAACAGGCGGCTGACAAGCTAGATAAAAACGATGCAGACCCCGCCAACGAGAATCAAAAGAAGGCGGAAGAGAAGCTGGAAGAAGCTTTGGCCGACATCGAAGAACGATTGAACCAGCTCCGTGAGGAAACTCGTGAAGAGCGATTGGCTCGGCTCGAAGCTCGATTCATGGAGTTGTTGTTGCGACAGCAAGACCTGCGTGGTCGCACGGAGATCTTGGACGACAAGTTGGTGTCGCTGCAAACACAAAACGTGCGAGATCGCTTGATTCTGTTGGAGCTATCGACGCAACAAGAAGAATTGTCCGAACTATGCCAATTGGCGTACGACCTGTTGTTGGAGGATGGGACTAGCGTTGTTTTTCCGGAGATCGTCGCCGAGGTGAAAACGGACATGCTGCAAGCCGCGGGCTTGCTCAAAGACAAGCAGACCGGTGGGTTGGTGCAATTGTTGCATCGTGAGATCGAATCGACATTGGATGAATTGCTGTCGGCCTTGAAGCAAAGCAAGAAAAAGGGCGGTGAAGGCGGCGGCGGCGGTGGCGGCGGCGGTGGCGAACAGCCGTTGGTCAAGCGTTCGGCGGAGCTAAAAATGTTGCGCGGCGCGCAGCTCCGAGTCAATCGCAAGACCCGGCAATTGAATGAAATCAATGAACAAGATCTGCTTCCGAACGAGCAGTTGAACGACGAACTGAATCGCTTGTCCGGTCGTCAGACCGAGATCATCGAAATGACCCAACGCCTGATGGAAAGCATTCAAGCCGAAGGCCAAGGCGGCCCCCCACCAGGAGGTCAACAACCGCCACCGGACGATAAATAGCTTCATCACTTCGGTCGCGTGTCATGGACCGCTCGGCGACAATGGTTCGCACGCCCCTGCGCTTCGGGAGCAGTCGTTCGGTAACGCAGGGCCTTGTCCCGGCCTCGATCAATTGGTGGTCGAGGATCGAAGTTCCGTCATTTTCGGTAGTTTCATGCGCCGACTTCGCCTTGAGCCGTGCTGCCGGGAAACCGGCAACGGAGCCTCGGCCCTCGGCGCCAAGTTCGGGTCGTCCGGTCGGTTGTTGGCTTCGAAAAAGCAAACCGTGTGGCTTTTTGGCAACAGGAGCTCGCGAATAGTGGTTTTTGTTCATCCTGAGAAGCATGAGCACCACAGGCAACAGCGGTCGATCGGGGCGTGAATTTCGGCTTCCGCCCGTCAATCAAGCGTTGGCGTTTGAAGCTGTATCGGTACCGCAAGTGGGCTGGGATGGTATCGGCCGGAGCACGATGCTGCTCGGTGGCTATGGATTGATGTGGTTCCTGCTGCACCTGTGCTGTTACGTCTACCATCAACCAAGAGAAGAATGGTCTGGCCAGCCAGGTTCATTTTACGTTTGGATCGGGCTAATCTTTGGACAAATGGCCTCGGTGCTGATGTGGCCGAACCAGCGTGGCCTGGCGGGATGGTGTCATCATTTGTTCGCACTGCTGCTGATCACGGGTGGTAGTTGGTTGTTCAGCGACATCTTGACCGGGCCGGCAACCCAGTGGTGGATGGGTTTGGTTGTTTTGGTGTTGGGTTGCAAGTCGGCGTGGTGGGCTCTGCAACGACCCACGTCCTTCCAATCTCGGAACGATCGAAGTCCTGGTTCGTTTTCGTTGGCGCAGTGGCTGGTATTTAGTTTGTGGTTGACCGTCGTAACCAGCCTATCGATGGCCATCCAAAAGGACTGGGCTTTATCGGCAACGATGTTGGCGTGTTTTGGCGGACTAAGTCTGTTTCTCGCCATCCAACGATTCGCCTTCCAACAATTGTTCTGGCCAAGTAACGACCATTGGCCCAGGCCTCAAGACAATCGAGCATGGCACGTCTTGGACCGGGTTGGCATCGGCGCGACCATTTTGGCCTTTCAAGCCGGTGTGGCTTGGGGACTGTGGCAGTTCTACGGCGCCGAGCCTCAGGCGGTGCTGGTTTTTTGCCTGTGCAGCGTTGCCGGCGGGTGGCAAGCCATCGATCTGTGGTTCGCTCGCTTGGTGCAAGTCAATCGTCAACCGCTACGGTTGAGGTAACCAAAACTGTCGGCCGCCTACTTGTCGCCCAGGGCAATGGCCGGGATGTTGGCCGCTTGAATCGCCGCGTTCAGTTCGCTCAAGTCTTGCTCGATCACGCTGCGTAGCTTGCCAAGTTCCACGTCAATCAGCCCCACAATCTCATCGCGCACGAGGTAGGCCTGTTTGGTGGGCCGATAATCGCCGCTGCTCACAACATCCACCAAACCGCTGAGTCGGTTGTTCAAGCGGATCGGGAAATTCAGTGGATCTTGCGCGCTTTGCAGTTTGGTTTGATACAAAGCTTCTTCAATCGCGGATAGTCGCTGCTTCAGTTCATCGATCCGGGTTCGCAGGGCCTGAGTACCGTCCTGTCGTTCCAGTTTCTGATTCCAAAGTTCCAGTTGACTTCGAAGCTCGCGAGCGTTTTTGATGGCGCGATGCGTTTCGCTCAGCTTGTCCCGGATCTGGGTCAATAGCTCAAACTGAGCTTGCAGATCGGCAACCGACGACGATGATCTTGGGTCCGCGATGATTTGGAATGTGACTTCGGCCAGCGGTGGTTTGGGCACCGATTCGGCACTGGTTGCGGTCGGAGTGACCTCCGCAGTTTTGGCGATGTCTTGCCATCGAGCGGTATACGTTCCCGGAACAGCGCGAGGGCCACCGGTACCGCCACCCCAGAGAATTAGGCCATCGAACGTTTCTGCTCCGGGATAATTCATGTCCCAGTACACCGAGTTCCAACCGGCTTGCAGATTCAGGGGAAGTTCCTGATTGGTTCGATCCCCAGCGGACACATAACGACGAGCGACTAGGCCTTGAGGATCGACGATCTCGAGCGCGAGATCTTGCGTCGGTTTTTCTTTGAGCCAGAACCGCAACGTCACGCCGGCTCGTGGATTTGCACCCGCCGTTCGTGAAGCTTGGCCACTACCGCCGCCACGCAGGCGATACGTGGGGCGAGGTTGCAACGTCACAATCGAGGACGTGCGGGCCGATTCATTCCATTGATGCAACGGCGTCAGATCGTCCAACACGTAAAACGAACGTCCTTGAGTGGCGACAACCAGATCGTGATTCTTGATCGTCAGGTCCGTGATCGGAACCATGGGCAAGTTCAATTGGAAGGGCTCCCAAGTTTGTCCATCGTTGTTGGAGACATACATCCCGCGCTCCGTCCCCGCATAAAGCAACCCTGGTCGGCCCGGGTCGGCCCGCAAGACTCGCGTGAAATGTTTGCGATCGATTCCCTGAGTGATCTCGGTCCAGGTTTGTCCGTAATCGGTGGTCTTGAACAGGTAGGGCTTGAAGTCGTTCGACTTATAACGCGTCGCGGCGACGTACAATCCGCCGGGTTGATGCGGATCGATTTCCAAACAATTGATCTGGGCCCATTCCGGTAGATCGGTGGGCGTCACGTTTGACCAAGTCGCTCCGGCATCCCGCGACACGTGAATCAAGCCGTCGTCACTACCGGTCCAGAGGACGCCGGCTTCGTGGGTCGACTCGGCAAAGGCAAAGATCGTGCAGTAGTATTCGACGCTGGTGTTATCCTTGGTGATTGGCCCACCGGAAGATCGCATTTTTGTTGGCTCGTTCCGCGTTAGATCGGGACTGATCGCAGTCCAGCTTTCGCCTTCATCTTCGCTGACAAACAGCACGTTCGCAGCGGCATACAGTCGATTGGGCTGGTGTGGTGAAAAATGAATCGGGAAGTTCCATTGAAAGCGATACTTCAAATCACCCGCTCCGTAACCCATGGGATTGTCGGGCCAAATATGCACGTTGCGAACTTCGTTGGTGCGATGATCGATTCGCGTGAGGTAACCGCCGTAAGAGCCGCCAAACACAACCTCCGGATTGTTTGGATGAGGCGCCAAGTGGCCGCTTTCGCCGCCCGCAGTCGGCTCCCAATGTTGTTCGGTCAATGAGCCGGAGTCGCTGCGATGCGGGATTCGCACCGTCGAATTGTCCTGTTGGGCACCGTAGATCCGATAGGGAAAGTGCTGGTCGGTCGTGACGCGATAAAATTGCGAAGTTGGTTGATTCATGTAAGTGGAAAACGTTTGCCCACGATTGAACGAAACCTGAGCGCCGCCATCGTCCGCCACGATCAAGCGATTGGGGTCGCGCGGATCGATCCACAAATCGTGATGATCACTGTGAGGCGTATCGATCGAGCTAAAGGTCTGACCGCCGTCTTTCGAACGCATGAAGTCCACGTTCAGGACATAGACCTCGTCCGCATCTTGCGGGCCGGCATAGACGCGCGAGTAGTACCAAGCTCGTTGCCGCAAACTGCGATCCGAATTGACACGTCGCCAAGTCTGACCCGCATTTTCGCTGCGAAATAATCCGCCGTCCTCGGCTTCGACACTGGCCCAGACCCGTTGGCTGTTGACCGGCGAGACGGCCACTCCGATGATCCCAAGCGTGCCTTGAGGCAATCCGGAGTGACGCGAGATGTCGGTCCAAGTGTCGCCGCCGTCGGTGCTCTTCCACAAGCCGCTGGAGGGCCCACCGGACTCAAGCGAATAAGGCGTCCGACGAACTTGCCAAATCGAGGCGTACAAGACCCTGGCGTTGTTGGGGTCGATCACCAGGTCGACGGCTCCGGCTTCATCGTTGACAAACAGGACCTGTTCCCAAGATTTGCCGCCATCCTGGGTGCGAAAGACGCCCCGTTGTTGGTTGGGTCCATACAAATGCCCCAAGGCTGCCACGTAGACCGTGTTGGGATCCCGAGGATGGATGCGGATGCGCGGAATGAATTGAGTATCGACCAAACCAACCGACTGCCAAGACTTGCCCCCATCCAGCGATTTCCAAACGCCGTCACCGTGAGAGACGTTGCCGCGTACCGTTTTTTCGCCACCGCCAACGTAGATGATATTGGGGTCCGATTCCGCCATGGCGACCGCACCAATCGAGCCACCGAAATATCCGTCCGAGATGTTGAACCAAGTGTGGCCTCCGTCTTCGGTCTTCCACACGCCACCACCGGTTGCGCCGAACAGGAAATGATTCGATTGACCAGGGACACCGATACAGGCGGCACTGCGCCCGCCGCGAAACGGGCCGATGCTGCGGTAGGAAAGTTGTTGCTTGAGTTGTTCCCAACCACTCGAATTGCCCGCTTGAGTGTTCCCCAAAGCAGCCTGCTGGGGCGATTGTCCCAGCCCATACCCAATCAAGCATAAACTGAGAAACCAGCCAAAACAGGAACCGATGACGCGACTATAGGGCATGGGAACAACTTCTTGCGAGGGACTACTCCGTCGAAGTGCCCACCAAGGTCAACATCGATCGGAATCCCTAGTCTAGTTGTCGTTCGCTCCGACGGAAGAATCGTCCACATCATTTCTCACGCGGGTGGGACCTCGATCAGGCGATCCCTCGCGCCGCGAAGCTGCCGAGCGGTCGGAGCCGCCCTTACTTTCAGGGGTTGGATCAACCCGGGCTACACTCGCAAAGATTGTCGGTTTGCGAATTGCTTCGAAGCTAAGCTTGACCAGGAGGATTGGCCTCGACATTGGCCGGAGGAAACCGTGATGCCAAGAACCAACGCTCAAATAAATTCGCCGGCCGCAAGTGAGAATCAGTCGCTTCAACCGTGTGCTGCTTGCCTCGTCGAGTCACGACTTCCAGTCGCCCGTCGGGCAACACCGCAGTCACTCGCCAATACTTCTCGATTTCATAGCCATAGTCCTCGCCGTGTGGGGCTGGCCGGACGTTGATTGCACGCGGACTTGGCGCCGTTCCCCGCTTGGGTTTGCGAAACACGACCATGGCGCCAACGGCATATTTTTGGGCCAATTCCGAAATCCTCCATGCGAAACCAAGTAAAACCTATCCCCGATCCCCTACTTTAACGAAGCGTTTGATTGAACTCTAGCCTACCATTTCAAAACAAAGGAATGGACCGAACCGGTTGAAACGATCGCTTGGCGCCACTTGCCCCAAGTCTTCGACGGTTTATCTAGCATCTAGTCGGGAATATAGGTATCCTCTTGGCTTAGAAAAGGGCGACTACCATTCGTCGCCGCAAGAGCCCGAAGCGGTGCGAGTCGACGTGGCGACTTTTTCTGAGTTGTTGATCAGCAAGCGAGATTTGAAGCGCAGTGACTCGCCGAGTTCCAATCAATTAGGCCTCTACGATAACGGCAGCGGTGTCCGATACGTGATCAACGAAGCCGATTTGTATCTTGCCACGCACTGAGCCCTTGTCCCAAAGTAAGTTCCGGATTTCGATGGCTCAGCCGATACAAAGGCAGTTTAGCGAGCGCTGGTGTACCGGCTTCAGCCGGCGGGCGCTGTGAAACGCTCTTTTCAGCGAGTCGGCCGGCTGAAGCCGGTACACCAGCGGTCGCTAAACCGATAACGGTACGGGTTCTCAGATTTTCGAAGGCGGCCGCTCTCCCAAGTCGTGAATTAAATTCGGGACAATTCTGAGTCGCGCGGCCTATTTCGCCCGGACTTTGACGGTCTTGCCCACTTCGTCCAGCATGTACCTTAGATGGTCGAAATCGGGATGTTTCAGACGAAGCCAGGCGTTGGCCATGTAGCCCGCTTCCACAGGTTGTGTCGGCGTGTTTTCATCAGGTAGGTGACAGTCGATGATCCACTCACCGAATCGCGTTTCGATCTCACGTATGCCTTCGTAGTGCGAGATGAGGCCGTCGTGGTCGGGTCGTAGGGCAATGATTCCGGCGGAGAATCGCCGCGAGGCGGTTGCGTGTGGTTGGCCGTGCACGATGGCATTGGCCCATTCCAAATACAAATCCAAATCGTTGCCCGCATTGTAGAGATCCCATGCTCGAACGCCTGGGGGTCGACAACCGATCTCAGAAAATCGCAAACCTTTGGGCCCGATGAACCATTCCATATGAGTGGCTGCTGTGCCGATTTCGAGGGCGTCGATGACGCGACGGCCCAACTGTTTGACCTCGCGGTAAGTGTCGACGGTGTCGATACGATTGGTCGTGATGAATTGCGGCGAGATCCAACGGTGACGCATGGCGTCAAGGACATTGGGGAAGTAATGAGTGACGAACTCGTGAACAACGTGTCCGCCAATGCTGATCGTATCATAGAACGCTTCGTGACCGTCGATGAATTCTTCAACGGCCACTTCACCGCCGTGGCCGACGCTGGCCGCGTTGAGGGCATGGTCCAATTGTTCATGCGAGTTGACTCGGATTGTCCCGGCCGCACCGGCCCCAGCGCGCGGTTTGACGATCAGCGGGAAACCAACTTCATGGGCAAAGCGATGGATTTGTTCACGATCGCAGCTGCCGATGGATGCCGCGCAAGGAATTCCCTCCGAGCGCAAGGCAGCTTTCATCGCCGGTTTGTCGCGACAAAGAAAACAAGTCTTCACCGAAAGACCTGGGATTTGACAACGTTCGCGAACTTGGGCCACCGGCAAAATGTGCGCTTCAATCGTGGACTCCAGGCGATCGACCCACAACCGGCTTTGTACGAAGCGAACTGCGTCGGTCATCACATCGACGTTCGTGACGCTGGGGACTTGAATGTAGTCGAACAACCAACTGCGAAGATTCGAATCGAGCGCCTCCTTCGATGACTCGCCGATCGCGATCACCGTTGCCCCGACCTGCTTCAACGCTCGGACGAACTCTCGTTGGTTGGCTGGAAAATGGGGTTCAACAAAGACGATGTTCATGAAATTCGGCCCTATACAAATCGAACCAAAGACAGTTGTCTGGCGTCAGCCGAAATCGACGTGTTTGGCGGATCGACGGATGTCCATCATAGTCGGCTCTGCAGGAGCGGGGAATCATCGTCCCAAGTGACTAAACTTCGACCAGAAAAAATCTCGCAAACCCTGTCACGACTTCGTAATAAAGTGGAGCGGATACGTTGGCCGCGCGACCCATTTTCTGCCTCCGGGCGACCGATATCGATCGCTTTTTTGGTGTTCCAATGCCGAATTGGGCATTTTTGAAACTAAATTCCAGTATTTGGGGCATGCACCCGGGACCTTCGGTTGGGATCTGGGTAGAAAAATTGGATTATTCCAGCATGGCCCCATGACCGATCGGAAATTACTGAAAAATTGCTCAAGTTTTAGTGTTGACTGGGCGGACCCGCCGCCTACAGTGGTAGGAACAGCCTTGATTCGTCGGAGGCTTCGCCGAAAGAAAATTGTCCGGGTAGTGAGTTTTTGCGAAGCGGGACCCATCCGCGTGGGTGGTGCCTAGGGCCGGATTTTAGCAAGCGTCCGAGAAAGGTTGGCATGCAAAGGAATGAACATGTTGGTACTCTCAAGAAAGAAAAACGAAAGCATCGTCATTAACGATTCGATCTCGATTGTCGTGGTCGAAATTCGTGGCGACAAGGTCCGATTGGGCGTCGAGGCGCCCAAAGATGTGACGGTGCATCGCAAAGAAGTGTATGACGCCATCAAGAGCTTTGATCTCAAACACGAATTGGCGTCGGACGGAAGTTCTGGGTCCGACGGTGGTTCCGAAAACGGTGGCTAGCTCCGTCGCGTTGGATCAACGGCGGGCGCGGGGGCCTTTCGAGCGGTCGTTGCCACGTCACAAAATGTGAACCTAGAGCCTTGGACAAGTTTCTGTCTTCTGTTAAACTTGGCCCCAGTTCTGCGGAAAGTCTTGCCGATAGGTAGGATGCTCGCCACGGAGCAGACGGCCCCTTCGTCTAGTGGTCTAGGACACCGCCCTTTCACGGCGGTAACACGGGTTCGAGTCCCGTAGGGGTCACTAATGGTTCATTCACCACCCATCCCGGACCATCACCACCCGGTTTTTCTGGGGTTTCTTTCGTTTGGTCGATGGGCTCTAAGGGGCCTTGATTGCCATTGATGGGGGGACCAATGGGGGGACGGAAATCAACCGCCCGTTGCCAATGTTCATCCGTGGTTTGCAGATAGTGTTTTTCCGCCACCGCCGAGGATTGGCCCAACCACTTGTTGATCACATGACTCGGGAACCGCTCTTGTAGTTCCGTTCGGCAGCTCGCCCGGCAGTTATTGAACGGCTTGGGCCACGACGCGATCCCGGCCCGCTCCAAAATCCGATTGAATTGGGTTCGAAGGTTGTTCCCAAACGCACGCCGAGCCACTACGAATACCGCACCATCAACAGCTAGATCAAACGCATCGGCCAACACCGCCCGCACATCGGGGAACATCGGACAGAATCTCAATCCGGTTTTGGGGGCATCGATTCGCAGCCGTCCAGCATCCCAATCAATATCCGTCCACTTTAGCCCCATCACCTCCGACGGGCACCGCAGGCCACCGAACCGAGCCAACACGAAGATCACCTTCCAATCAATATCCGGGCACGCTTTAAGCACCTGGGCCGCCATCTTGCGATCAATAAACCGTTGGCGATCGGAGTTTGACTCGTCACCGCCTTTCAGTTCTTTAAACGGGGACGAAACCAACAGCCGATCCCGCACCGTTTCGGCCATCATCGTTTTCGCCCGTTTCGTATGCCTGGACACAGTAGCCGCCGCCAACCCACGCTCCCCACCGAGCCACCGCCGCCATCGTTCCGCATCGGCCGCCGTGATGGAATTGAGTAGCCGTTTCGCTCCAAAGTACTCCACCAACAGCCGCTCGGTTTGCTGATAGTTGATCACCGTGGTTTTTTTCACATCGGTTTTGCTCTCAACGAAATCAGCCAGGAACGCACCGAGGAATCGGCCCTTGTCACTCCGGGCACGTTCAGACACCGGATCAGCCAACCCCCACTCAACTAACGAATCCCTAAGCTTACCCGTGGTTCCATTGGCCCATGCCAACGCCTTAGGCTCGGCGGCCTCATTCTTGGACCGAGCCAACGCCAATCGTTCTAAATGATCAGAAATTCTCTCGGCCATCCGCTCATCGTTTTTTGACTCACCCGCCACGTAAATCTCCCGCCGCTTTTTATCAACATAGAACCGAATCCTAAACCCGACTCGGCCATCACGATCCAATCGTTGCACACTTGCCATAATCAAACTCCCCCTCTGTTCCGGAAAATCACAGTGGCGAGGACATCATCCCCCGAATTAACCACTATCGGGATTCACACACGCCCCAAGGCATACTCAAAATACTCAAAACCACCTCATTCATTCACGTTTACACACCGCCTCCCATACTCAAAATACTCAAAACCAGCCACACTCGCCACATCGACCAGGGCCAACCGTTCGCCATCTGTTCGATCCACTCCCCGAGCAAACTCGCGGATGGCAGCTCGTTCGCCCAAAATTCCACGCCATCAATCAGATCATCGCGACACACTTTCAGCCGTCCGATCATGTCCCCGACGAGGGAATAGGCCGGGCGGTCATAGCACAGCCGCCCCGCATCTAAAAGACAGCGATACCCCGGCCCGGATCAACTTAACCATCGACCTCAGGGCTCTGGGGGGCATCACAGCACCCCGTCCCTCCTGGCGGGTTTGCGATCCATGGATGGCAATTGAACCGCAGACTAGGCCGCCCAGCTCGGCCACTATCATCATCCGCGGGCCGCAACCAGCCGCGATCCATCAACACCTCCAACGCACGATCCAGCCGTTTCTGATCATTGTCAAACCTTGATCGGAATTGTTGGCCAATGTCCCGCCGCGACATCTGGGCCGCCTCACGTTTTTGCAGCCAACGCAACACCGCATCCGCATCGACCACCGAACCATCATCCCCCGCCATCAACCCAATCGATGCTCGGGCGTGTGGGACGGCCCATTTTGCGATTGCCACGGCGGCATCGATAGCTGCGGAATCCACCGGAATCAATCCCGCGTCAACGTCCAAAACAGGTCCAACCCACCGTGCCAAGTGGATCACCGCCGCCAGCCGAGCTGTTAAGCCGACTAATTTGCCGCCCCAATCCGTCAAGCTCGCCAATACACCCTCAGGCCGCAACCATGTTTCGACTTCCGAGTCCCACGAATGGAATCGAGCATCCGCCTCGTGTGACAATAATAACTTCACGACTTGGTCGCCGTTTTGCCGGTCGCCCAATGCATGCAAATCCTGAAGCAACATTTTGTAATTGCTCTTTACCTCATCAGACACCGGCTCGGGTTGGATTTTTCGATAGCCGAGCGGACTCGGGGGCATAGCATACAGGAATCGCCCTAAAAGACCTCGCCCTCGGAACGCAGTATTCCCTGTGAGCCCTCGGATAACGTCCGGTTGCATAGCATAAGCCAGTGTCAGGCAACTCCGTTCCACCAAAACCGAGCGACGTCCAACTCGATCCACACTCAGATCCTCGCCTGCGTGCCCTTTGAGAAAAACATCAAAATTCGGGACTCCTTTCGTGTAACGGCCGCCCATCACCCCGAACAGTCCACCTTCGGCACCCGCCACAATCAGCCGTCCGCCTTGGGCCGCCAATTGCATCCCGGCCAGCATGTGCGGTATCGGCAATCATCCGCGATTCCTGGTTCACGACAGCCCACGCGAGGGGGAAATGATCATGACCTTCTTTCGTCGAATCTTCGAAACTGCCTTGTGGATGGAACGATTGTCTGGTGCTAAACCAGCCTTCCAATACATCGTCACGACCGCAGACTCGCCACCTGAGTACGCAAATTCAAACAGCAAGCCAACATGCCTCATACTCAGTGGAGATGACAGACTGTTGAAACGGAAGTACTGAACAATTTGTTTTGTTAGTTGATTCAGGCACGTAGCTTGCGAGGCAAATGAACAATACCCGTCGAATTGATGTCTTGGCAAATCACGGCTGAAAAGCAATTCCGCGATTTATTAATTGGCCAAAGACGTCCATTTTAAGGCAATAATCAGACTGGAATAATCCGCAGCAACGATTGAACGAGAGAATAGTATGACTGAAAGCAAAATTACTACGGCGATTCCTGAGGTTCTCTCCGATGAGAAACAACGCTGGGACACAGTGACTTCTCAACTCAACGCTGACCGGCCAATCAAAAAGCTTGAGGGAGATCTTCTGAATCGCGGTCCGTTTTGTTTTGCACTGGCCAATGCGATTAGGGAATGGAAAGGCGAACAAAGTCTCGTCATAGGCCTATATGGACCTTGGGGTAGCGGAAAGTCGTCAGTTAAAGACATCATTGTCTCCCTACTTCAGGCAAGCGACCCAAAACTTCCGATTATCGAATTCAACCCTTGGTTTTGGTCCGGAGAACATCGGTTAGTCTCTGCTTTTTTTGAAGAGATTGGTGCTGCTCTACCTTTCATAAAACACGGTGCCGACAATAAGGAACTTGGTAAGAAATGGAAGTCTTTTGCCGCTCGCATGACATTAGGCGGTACTGCACTGGGCCATCTAAAAACAGCAACTGAGGCGGCAGCGATTCCCTGGATTCCGCTGATATTGGGAACTTTATCTGCCTCAGCAAATACCGCCGCGAATCTAGCTAAACAAGCGTCAATTGCACACGAATTAACTGATGACACTCCAATTCAAACGCTTAAGGAACAACTATCAAAAGAGTTGAAGAAAATGGAAACCCCAATTCTTGTTGTACTTGACGATGTCGACCGCTTAACGACAGACGAAATAAGGCTCCTTTTTCGAGTTGTGAAAGCTAATGCTGATTTTCCGAATCTTGTATTTTTCATGCTTTATGATCGAACTGTTATAGAGAAGTCACTAGAAGGCCATATTGGAAGTAATGGCCGTGACTACATGGAGAAGATTGTTCAAGCCGGATTCGATGTGCCCTTGCCCGACCAAGAGTCATTGGACCGTGTGCTTTTCGAGGGTCTCGATGTGATTATAGGTTCAGATCCGAATCGGATGAAGTTTAGTCAGGAAAGATGGCAACAGGTCTATTTGGACGGTCTTAGGCCGTTCTTTACGACTTTACGCGACGTGCGAAGGTTTTTGTCCAGCTTTGCGTTTCATGTTGGACTGTTCTTCAAGGAGAATCAGCTCGAAGTTAACATTGTTGACCTAATAGGAATAGAAGTTTTACGAGTCTTTGAGCCGAACCTGTATCGCGAACTGGCAAAACATCCGGAAATCATGCTTGGTCAGCAGAGTTTCGTCTTCCACGTTCAAGAGAAAGCGACCGACGCTCATCGGCAAAGGTTTGAGGAGTGGCAGAAGAATGCCGCTAAAGAGCATCTCAATGCGGTGAAAGAGCTGTCTCGTTGTTTGTTCCCTCAGATCGATTGGCTCCTAAAAAAATATAGTAAAGGCCCAGGGTTTGAGGCTGGCTGGCTTCGCGATTTACGTGTGTGCCATTCACAAGTATTTTGTCGTTACTTCTCACTTTTGGTTCCTGAGGTTGAAGTGTCGCAAGGATTCATAAGAAATCTTCTTGCGGTATCACATGATCGGACCCAGTTTAGAGATTTGCTAAAGGAACTAGGTTCACCGGACCGAATTTCATCCGCCCTAAATCGCTTCGAAGCACATGCGGAGGATGTTGAGTTCGCCAATGCAGCAGAAGTTGTGCACGCACTTTTTGAGATTGGAGATTTGCTGACTTCCGAAAAGGCTGAACCGTTTAACGCGTCAGCTCATAACTATGCGTGCCGGATCATAAACACAATCCTTAGGAAGGAGCCTGACGTGTTGAAACGCTCAAAGGTTGCTATCAAGTGCTTGGATGAAACCACCGCAATTTGGGTCCCTTGTCAGTTTGTGGCCCGGGAGGAGCATACGGACGGCACACCGCTGAGTCACGATCGAGATGTCTTCGATGAAATCGCAATCAAAAGTGCTACGAAGATTTGTGCTAGAAAGATTCGTGATGCAGCAAAAAGTGCAGCCATCATTGGTGACCGACTGCCATTCTATTTGTTTCGATGGAAGGACTGGTCAGGCAACGACGAACCGAAGAGGTGGGTGAAACGTTACATACATTCTCCTGTAAACGCTTTATCTTTCGTCGCCTCAATGTCACATGAAGTTCACGTCCGGAGTGGAAAAACTTCGTCGAGCTACCTAAAGGTTGATTTGAAGGATATTAAATCGTTTGTAGATTTGAATCTCTTGAAGAATAAGTTGAAGGTCTATCTTGCCGATGTCATTACTCCGGAACACCAAGAAACAGCAAGCCAATACGCGGACGTTATCAATGCTGCGAAGGCCGCCTTCTCCCATCTTACACATGAAAACAGATTATGAGCAAGAGCTAATCTGTCAGTTCATTCGCATCCATTAAGACCATGTTTTTTCTAGAAGGGAAGAGGCCTGTGAAACATCAAAAGGCTGCGATTTTTATATTCGAAAATGAGCCTGGAACCTATTGCGGTACGGTTTTTTTGGATGATGTCAATGTTCCGTGCTTTGAACTGTTTATGCATCGCCAATATGCAAAGGTGCTTAGTGTCGAGGCAGGCACAAGATTCAATTATGTCGATGCGGTAACTGATCGCCTAGAACATTTTAGGTTCTATGGGACGAGAGCCGCAGAGCCGGGCAATTTTGGTGGCGAGATGATCGTACAGCGGTTCTTCCCAGAATACGCGATATCTTCCCGACGAAGTATTGACTACCCAACGTCCCCAAGAAATAAGGACACAGTGTTCAAGAACGTAACACTTGAAATTGGTGGCCTCAACGAGTGGCTACAAATCTCGCCTGGGGGATCAATTGACGATGAGCTTACGGGAAGTATTGCGGGGCGATTACGAATTAGCTCCCTAAACAAATCTTCGCGTCAATCTTTAGAACAAATTGAGACAACCCAAACAAGGCACCTTTTGACTGTCGAATTGGAATTCTCGTCCCAAAAAAGTATACCCGAGTTAATTGGTGTTGTGCAATCAATTTGGCGGTTTTTTACATTCTTGTCTTGCCGAAATGTGCGAATAGCGGACATAATCCTACCGAGGGATAAAGGCCAGTCGATACGTTACTTGCCAGATTATCGACTGTTCGCAACAATGTCTTATAAACGGTTTAAGCCGATTGAAGATATTTGGTTGCAACCGCTATTGTCGGACGGTAAGCAACTGCAAGAGCAAGTCGGAAGGTGCTTCTCCAAATGGGTGGAGTTTGAACGAAAGCACTGTAAATCGATCGAATTCTTTTTGGAATCGCTATTATCACCTCATCTGAGTCGTGACGCGGTCTTTTGTCTGATCATGTTTATTGTTGAAAGCTTATTTAAGTCGCCGACGGTAAGCCAATCGGAAGAAGAGAACAATCAGAAATTTTCTGACGAAGTTCTTGCAAATTGTCCGCCAGAACACAAAAGTCGGTTGACAGGACTCTTTGCGTACAACTTAAGCAGGACTTCATTTTTTGATAAGCTCCGCGGTATTCTAGAGAATCTCCGTCCGATGGTTCCTCAGATTGACGAACTCTGCATTGACGGCATTGCAAGGAACGCAAAGAACAACCGTCACGCACTAGTGCATAACTTGAGCAAAAATAAGGTGGCGTCCGGCCAAGAGTTGGACTTTCTAATTAGCCTGTTTCGAATCGCGATAGATGGTCGAATCCTAGAAGAAATCCAGCTTCCCAAGACGGTTGTATCTGAGGCGTTGCAAGTACAATACATCTGTAAGCGTCCACCACAGGCATTATTGACAGGTTTCCTATTCTGGGCGGGTCTTCATTACCCCGCTTCCACGAAAGGAACGAACTATGTCCGATGCCAATGTGCGTGCTCAGCTTGTTGAGA
>JAUXWY010000315.1 GCA_030681235.1 Pirellulaceae bacterium
TACCTTTGTATTGGTAGAGCCATCGAAATCCGGAACTTATTTCGGGACAAATCCTTAGTGGTGAATCCTGGGCTCCACCGAGATGAACTCGGTGGCGGCCCGATCTGTCCCTCGACCGCAGCGTTTTTGTGGCTAATCCACTTGATTGTACCGCACTACTATTCGCAGGCGATGGCTATTGTCATTTTGCATTCTTCAATTTCCATTTTTTAACAATCATTTCCTAACCGCATACAGCCAAAACGCGGGCCGCCCCAAATTTGGCGGTTGGAACTTTGTTTGGCGCCAAGTTGGATTCGCCCACTTTGCTCTGGCCACGCGGTTAACCAGCATCGCTCGCTCGGCTCGTGAACGGTGCCGTTCTTTTTGGAAATTACTATTTTCTACCAGCGACTGAAGGGCAGTATCGCCAAGTTGGAATTGCGGTAGCGAGGGTCGGTGCTGACTTCGGCTCCCAACCAAACAGGCCGGGAAAAAGGAGTGTCTTCCGATGGTAGTTCGATCTCGGCGACCACCAAACCGGAGTTCTCGCCCAAGAACTCGTCGATCTCCCACAATTGGCCTTCGGAAACGACTTCATAGCGCCGCTTTTCAATGAGCGGTGGCTGGCAAAGTTGCAGCAATTCCCGAGCGTCCGTGACGGGGATCTCGTACTCGAATTCGGCTCGGCGGATACCCTCGGTCGGCCCCTTGATGGTCAGGAAACCACGAGCCTCGTCGACTCGGACCCGCACGGTGACGCGGCCGGCTTGGTTGAGATAGCCCTGGGATAATTGTCGTCCCGGCCCCTGTTTCCAGTCCGTGCCAGACACCAAAAATTTGCGTTCGATTTCCACGCCCATACGTGCCACTCAAACTGTGTTAAACTATGATTCTTCGCCGAGCGGAGAAACGCTCTGGGGACGATCATAAACCAAGCACTCACCAAGCGCAAGCCTGCGTTGGAGAACCTCGATGCCGATACGATCAACTCGAAGATTTTGGTTGCGAACGATAGTGTTTGGATGCGGTCACGCGATTGCGTCGCTGACGGCGGTCGCTCTTGCGCAAACCGCAACGGCCAATGCCCAGCAATCCTCGGAATCCATTCGCGCGGTTGTTGCCGAACATGGGCATTGGAACCAATATCGCGGACCCCGAGGCAACGGAAGCACCGACGCCGATTTGCCATTGGAATTCGCCGAGGGTTCGCCGCAAGTCCTTTGGAAAACACCCATCACGGGCCGAGCTTGGTCGTCACCGGTGGTTTGGGAAGACCGCATCTGGTTGACCAACGCGCCGGAAATCCAAAATGCTCCCGGCCTGAGTGACTTTGACGCGATTCCGAAAACGTTGCCACCAGCCTTGGACCCGCCGCTAAAATTTTCAGTCGTGTGTTTGGACGCGAAGTCCGGCAAAGTGCTGAAAGATTTTCCGATCCTGGATGTGACGCATCCTCAGTTCACTCACCTGACTAACAGTTATGCGTCGTCGACGCCCGTGGTGGAAGCGGGGCGACTGTACGCTCATTATGGTTCGCATGGAACCGTTTGTGTCGATACAGACACGGATCAAGTGCTGTGGCGCCGAACCGACATTTATTGCCACCATTGGCGGGGCGCGGGTTCATCACCCATCGTGCATGGCGATTTGTTGTACGTGGCTTTTGATGGGTACGACCACCAGTTCATGATCGCGCTGAACAAACATAACGGCGAAACAGTCTGGGTCCGGAATCGTGATGTCGACTTTGGCACGGATGATGGCGATGCCAAAAAAGCGTACTCGACGGCAACCGTTGTCGAGGTCGATGGCCGCTTGCTAGTGGTCAGCCCGTTCGCTTCGGCGACAACGGCCTACGATGCACTCACCGGCGAAACCGTTTGGACGGTTCATCACAGTGGTATGAATGCGGCGGCTCGGCCAGTCGTGGGGAACGGCTTGGTTTACATCGCGTCCGGAGACGGTCGCGATACGGTCGTTGCCATCGATCCTCGAGTTGAATTACCGGAAGGCCAAGAACGCATTCGTTGGCAACTCGGTCGCTCGACCCCCAAACGCCCGTCGCCCATGGTGATCGGCGACGCGTTATTTATGCTGGAAGATAAAGGCGTCTTGTCGTGGTTGGATGCCAAGACGGGCGAAGCCATCACCAACGATCGCGCGACCGGAAATTATTGGGCCTCACCGCTGTTGGCTCGCGACCGAATTTATGTCTTTTCGCAAGAAGGACGAGTGACGGTCCTCCAAGCCAACGAGTCGCTCAAGGTCCTGGCGATCAACCACTTGGACGAGGGCATGAACGCCTCGCCGGCGGTGGTTGGCAATCGGTTGATCCTACGCACGTTCAAGCACGTTTATTGCATCGGAAATTAACAACTATTTGGGCAAATGGTCCAAGAGTTCCGATCGTCTTTTCGTTCGTGTATTTCGTGGACTTCCAACGCGGTATCCTGGATTCGACACGATTTTGACGGTTTTTGTGCTAAGATTTCCGGAACTGGCGCGTCCTTGGTTACGTCTCGGGTAGGGCTTCCGTAGTTTGGTCCGCAGCGGACATCGTCAATTGACAGTGTCTACATTGGCTTTTTTTCTGGAGCCGCAAGCAAATGCTTCGTTCTTTCAATATCTGTGCGTGCGCTTTGGTCGGATTCTTGGGCCAGGTGAGTTGGGGTTTCCAAGGTACAGAAGTTCCGGAAATCGAGAAATTTGCCTTGGCTAGTGACCGGCAAGCCGTGCTGGACGCCATGGTACCGGGAACCGAAGAACATTATTGGCTGACTTGTTTGCACTTGCAGCATCAAGGGAAACTGGCCGACGTGGATGCGATCCTTCCCCAATGGGAAAAGGTCATTGGCCGATCGCAATATTGGCAGCAAGTTTCTGCCCGTCAGGCGCTGCTCAAGTTTGCGACCCAGCCCCAAGTCACACAGCAATACTTGACGCACACCTTAGGCTTGCGATTCGATCACCGACGCCGCTTGCCACTGGCCGAGATTCAACTGCCCAATGCGTTGGACCCCAATGTGATCGCGTTGAACACTCTGCTTGATCGCGAACTCCGCGAGCGATCGAACCTGAGCGGCCTGAGCATCTTGGCACTCGAACGTTTGAACGAACGAATTACTTCACTGGACCAACTGCAGCGGCGGCAGTTGCTGCATAAAGTCGAGCATCCCGATTTTCCGGGTCTGATCGATTTGGTCGCGCAAGAACTGCGGCAACAAGATTCGGCGGGGTTCAGCAGTATTCCGATTCATGCTCGGCTTACAACCCCTCAATTGGACATGCTGCTGGAACGCGTTCCAACTTTAAACGCAAACGATCAGTTTATTCGGTTGCGAGTCAGTCGCATGCACAGCGATGCCGGGCCGTTGACCGAAGCGACCGCCAGTCGCTTGCAAGACCTGCGTCAAATCGTCGACTTTTTGCGGGGCCTGCCCGTGTCGCAAAATTCACACAAGGCTGCGGCATTGTACGAATTGTTGCGAATGGAAGCGGATGCCGGAAAATACGATCAACGGTTGTTCCTGGAGTATCTGAAACTGCCCCGGCATCAAGCCTATTTTCATCCGGCGCTGCGGAAAGTCGCGAATGAACAAAACGCCTGGGTGGATTTGTCGGCCAACTACCAAGATTCCCTGCGCTGCAGACCTCCGGTTGACGATACGGCGTTGGTCGAACGCTATTTGCAGTATTTTTTGGCCGACGAACAGTCGATTGGCGATTTCCAAGAACTGATTGAAGAAAACTTTTTGAACCGACAATTGGCGATCGCTCAAGTGCTGGCTGGCAAGGGCCAAGCGGAACGTTGGACTCGAATTCTTGGCCCTCAAGCTTACCGCGATCTGGTGCAACGCATCGATTTGGAATTTGCCCAGACCGGCAAGACTTGGTACCAACCCGACGAAGCGGTGCAAGTTTCTTTGCAGGTCAAGAACATCGACCAATTGGTCGTCCGCATCTACGAACTCAATACGCTCAACAATTATCGCGACCGCTTGGATCCGATTAGCGCGAGCATCTCGTTGGAAGGGTTGGTTCCAAACGTTGAAAAACGAGTGGACCGCAAACAGCCGCCTGGGCTGCGCACGACCGAGACCATCGAACTGCCCGAACTCCAAGGTCGCGGCGTGTTCTTGGTGGACATCATCGGCGGTGGCACCAACGTGCGAACGTTGGTGCGCAAGGGTCGCCTGCTGTGTACCTCACAAGTGTTCGCGGCTGGGCATGCCATTCAAGTGCTGGACGAAGCTTGTACACCCCTGACAAAATCTAGTGTGTGGGTCAACGGGCAACGGTTCGAGGCCAATGAACAGGGCTTTGTGGTGGTGCCGTTTTTGACCGAGGCTCCTTCGGGTCGTGTGATCCTGCAACATGGCGAGTTTGCCGATTTAGGCGACGTGACATTGGCTCAAGAATCGTGGAGTCTCCAAGCCGATCTGATCGTCAATCGTGAGTCGTTATTGGCCGGAAACGAAGCCGAGATCATGATTCGCCCCCAATTGAAGGTCAGCGGCACACCGGTCCCGATCGCCAATCGTTTGGAGGATGTTACGCTGACCTTGACCAGTGTCGATGCCAATGGCGAACGAGCCTTGCGGGAGTATCGCGGGTTGGAACTGGACGAACGTGACGAATGGATGGTACCGTTCTTGGTTCCGCCAGGACTGCGGTCCTTGTCAGTGGACTTGAGCGGTCGCGTTCGCGTGACCAGCCAAAGCCGAGATGAAGTGTTGCGGACTTTTGCCGCCTTCTCGCTCAATCAGATCGACGCGACGCCGCAGATCTTCGGCGTCCATTTACTACAGGCCGATGGTCAATACCGGTTGGAAGTGTTGGGACGGAACGGCGAGCCTCGTTCACAAGTTGTGGTGACTGTGGATCTTCACACGATCTGGGCCGCGAATCCTGTCTCGGTGCAATTGCAAACGGACGCCTCGGGCCAGATCTTGTTGGGCAGTCTTCCCAACATCAGCTCGATTGCGGTGGCATCCGCCGGCGCCGAGAGTCGTTCGTGGAACTTGACCCATTTGCAGCGTGGCAACTTGCCCGGGATGATGACGACGGTGGCTGGGCAAAAATTTCAAATCCCAACGCCGATCCAGCCTTGGTTTGCTGAAACTTTAACGGCGTCGTTGTATCGCCTTCGCCAACAGGCTTGGCACGAGTCGGTAGCAGACAAGTTGATTGTCGCTGATGGATGGATTCAAGTCCCTGGGCTGGCTGAGGGTGAGTATGCGATCAAGCTCAGTAGTGGACAGACCGTGAATGTCTCGGCAATTGCCGGCAAACAGGTGGGTTCGTCGTTGATCAATCCGTATCGTGAAGCCACGTTGACGAATGAAACCAGGCCCACCGTCGTATCGATCGAACCAGCGGGCGAGGAATTGGTCATCCAACTGAGCGGTACGAGCCCAAATACGCGAGTACACTTGTTTGCCTCACGTTACGTTCCCGCGTTTCCCCCGACCATTTCCGAAGTCACGGCACCACCAACGGTTCTGCGTCAATTGCGTTGGGAAGGGAACCGGTACGTCGCCGCCAGGAACTTGGGTGACGAGTACTTGTATATCCTCGGGCGTCAGGGACGTACGCAATTGGCAGGAAGCATGTTGGATCGGCCTTCGCTGCTATTGGCGCCGTGGGCGTTGGGTGAAACAACAAGCGAAGAAGAGCGGCTGAAGCAGGACCAGGCCATGATGGAACCACCTGCACCCGCATCTGCACCAAGTGAATGGAGTGAATCTGCCGATTATGATGCGGCAGCGGGCTCCTCCGATCACGCCAACCTGAATTTCTTGGCTCAACCTTCGGCGATGTTTACGGGTCTGCGCCCGGACGCGCAAGGTCAAGTCCGAGTGCCTCGGGAGCCTTTTGGAAAACAGCCCTACGTGACGGTGATGGTTGTCGATGTGTTTTCCCAGGTCGTCACCCGCCACAGTTTGGCCGCCGCCGAGTTGCAGACCACAGACATCCGGTTGGCAGAATCATTGCCCGTCGAGCAACCGGTCGCTCTCCGCCGTCAAGCCGATGCCTTGGCAGCCAATCAGGCACTCGAAATTGCGGATTTGTTGACTTCTCGGTTTGCAACGGTCTCCAGTCTGAAAGATGCCTGGACGATGATGATCGCCAACACTCAAGACTCCGAACTGGCGAAGTTCGAATTCTTGATCCGTTGGTCCGAATTGGATGACAAGACCAAACAGGAAAAGTATCAACAACACACCTGCCATGAAGTGAACTACTTCTTGTATCGCAAAGACCGAGCCTTCTTCGAACGTGTGATTCGCCCCTTGATCGAGCAACGCCGAGTCAAAACGTTTTTTGACGACTACCTATTAGATCGGGACTTGACTCGTTGGACTCAGCCATGGCAGTTCGCTCAACTAAACGAATTCGAAAAAGTTTTGTTGGCCCAGCGTCTGCCGGGACAACGAGCGGGAATTCTGCGCCAGATGTCGGATCGCTTTGCCACGTTGCCGCCGGACGATGTAACGAACGACCGTTTGTTCGACATCGCATTGGCGGGCCGAGCGCTCGAGGCGATGGCGAATGAGGAAAAAAGTCGCTCCGCGATCGTGGGACGACTCGGGACTCCCGATCTTGGGCTGGCTGAACGCGGCTCTGACCGGGCTCCAGCGTCCGGCGAAGCGCGACAACGCGGTCGTCGCAGTAGTGTTCGAAGCGGCGGTGATGGCTCGACGACTGGGCCACCTGGTGCCGCAGCAGACCGCGAGTTTGCTGGTAGAAAAGAAGCAGCCGAAAATTCCGCAGAGAAAGCCGACAAAAAGCCTGGCTATTTAAACGAGGCCTTCCTGCAAGCGGACGACGGTCTGTACAAGTTAGAGGCCCTCGCCCGCGATCAAATTGAGTCTCGCCGGTTCTACCAAGCGGTTCGCCCCACACAACGTTGGGTCGAATACAATTATTGGCAAATCCAACAATCAACCAATACTTCGAACCGATTGAGTTTGAATCGTTATTGGTACAATTTCGCCAATCACGACCTCGAGCGACCGTTTCTGGATTGGCATTTTTTGCTTTGCACCAATAACGTCACCGAATCGATCTTGGCATTGGCCGTTTTGGACTTGGCTGCGACGGCCGCCGAACCCAAAGTTGAAGTGGAACAACGCCAGATGACTTGGACCAGTCCCCAAACGGCCATCGTGTTCCATCAACAACTCCAGACCTTGCCGAAAGCCGCGAATGCGACTCCCGTCATGGTCAGCGAAAATTTCTTCGATGCCGCCGAGCGATCCCAAATCATCAATGGTCGTAAGGTCGACAAGTTTATTAGCGACAAGTTTTACACGCGGCGATTGTACGGCGCGCAAGTCGTCGTCACGAACCCGACGGGAACACCGCAAGCTGTTCGGCTGCTGACACAAGTTCCTGCCGGAGCGGTTGCGGTCAGCGGCAGCCAGGAAACGAAAACGATGACCATCGAATTGCCCGCCTTTGGTTCCGTCGCTCAGGAGTTCTGGTTTTACTTTCCGGCTGCGGGCGAGTTCGCTCATTTTCCAGCTCAGGTGTCCGATCGGGCCGCCATCTTGGCCGCTGCCCCAGCGACTCGATTGACCGTCGCTGACGAAGTGGTGACTCCCGATCTGAAGTCTTGGGAACATGTCTCGCAAAACGGCTCGTTGGAAGATCTGTTGGCCTGGATGGAAACTGGGAACCTAACTCAAGTGGATCTGAATGATCTGGCTTGGCGGATGAAGGACAAAGCCCAGTTCAGCACCATCTTAAATCAAGTGAGCCAAAGGTTTGTGTTCAACCCTGTGTTGTGGTCCTACGCGGTGCAACACTTGGATGAGGTTCGCCTGCGCGAGTACTTGGAAGAGCACGGATCATTCAGTGCGCAGTGTGGCTTGAACTTTGAAAGTCAGATCCTGACGGTGGATTCCGATCTCCGCCGCTGGTACGAACACGTCGAATACTCGCCGCTGATCAATTCGCGATCCCATCAAGTAGGTGCCAAGCAGCGAATCCTCAATGGAAGCCTCGCTGCCCAATACGCCCAACTGTTGCAGACGCTTGTGTACCGCCAGACTTTGACGGACGAAGATCGATTGGCAATCGTCTACTACTTGTTGACTCAAGAACGCGTCGGTGAAGCGGCGACTTGGTTCGCACAGATCGATCGCGAAATAGTTGCCGAACAAATGCCGTACGATTACGCTTCGGCGTGGTTGGCGTTGGTCCAGATGGATGTTGCCAAAGCCCGTGAATTGGCGACTCGTTATGCCGAGTACCCGCTACCACGATGGCAGCAACGGTTTGCGGCCATCAGTCAAGTCGTCGCCGAAACTGAAGGAGCTGGGGCCAAGATTTCAGACCCCGATTCGGCTCTCCAACAACAAACCGCAGCTGCCGCGAATGTGGCCACGATCGACGCAGAAGCGACGCCGGAGGGAATTTCCCTGCGATATCGCAACGCGACCACGCTGCGAGTACATTACCACTTGATGGACGTGGAGCTGCTGTTCAGTCGCGATCCGTTCGGCAGCCAAGCCCGCGGCGGTTTGACTTTGGTCAAACCCAATCATGTCGAAGTCATTGAGATTCCCGCTGGGGAAACTCAACGAGTCCATCGGTTGCCAGACCATTTGCAACGCAGCAACGTCATGGTGGAAGTAAGTGCCGGGCAGCAAATGGCGGCCACAACCGTTTATGCAAATAATCTGGACGTCCAAGTCGTGGATTCGTTGGGCCAGTTGCAAGTGCGGACTCACGATGCCCAACAAGTCCTACCAGCAACCTATGTGAAGGTCTACGGCAGGAAGGCCAACGGCGAAGTGGTGTTCCTCAAAGACGGCTACACGGACGTGCGTGGACGAATCGACTACGTGACCCAAAGTACTGTCGCGACCGCTGGAATGGAGAAACTATCGATCCTAGTTTCCCATCCTCAGCACGGCAGTGTCATTCGCCAAGCCGACATGCCGTGACTTTGGATCAGTTTCAGACACACTCAATTTGATGGTGGGCACCGGGAGCCACAGAGGACATCCGGTGCACTCTGTGGCTCCCCTCCCCGCCGAACCATTTCGAAACCCGCGTTAGCGATCTGACGATTCAGACGACTAGTTGATATTTCCGCTATGGGATTCCATTGCTTGTTCCAATAAACGAGTCGGGTCCACGGCTTCGCGGAGGGCGTTGGCAGCGGCGGCGGCGGCCAACATGCGCCCGTGGAACACCAACCACGCGGCAGTCGCACCAAGACTCACGGTCAACTCCAAATGCGACGAGATCATTGGAGCCCATTCCGGATTCGAGGAATTGGTCTTCGGGAGATCAAACGACTCCAGCACCCATGAACCCGCGACCTTAGAACCCAAATGCCCCAGTTCAAACACATCCACTTCGTAACTCGTCACTTCCGGCAATCGACCAAGTTGCGATAACTCCAATTCGTACCGACCCCGCCGACTCTCTTGCCATTCCGTGACCCAATCGAAATTCGCCCGGGCCAAGGTCCAGTCCATCGGTCCTCGCTTCTTGCCGTTCACTAGATCTTCCAGCTCATTGCCGCGAACCAACGAATTGGGATCGCCGTCTGCCGGGACTTCCTCTGCATCTTCGCCCAGAGCGGCAACGTTACCGCTTCCCGATGCGTCAGCCGCTCCTCGTTCGTTCGGCTTTTCCCGTGCTGGGCGCGAGTCTCGATGGTTCTTCGGATCATGTTCCGCTCGCTCTTCCGGTGTCAACGAGTGCAGCGGTGGACCCGACTCGGCTGAGATACCAAAATTCGGCGGCAAAACCTTCGGACGGATCACTTCGAAACGATAGACGACCGGTGTAATCAACTCACCGTCAAATATCTCGACGACAATCTCGGTTGTCCCTTCGAAATGAACTTCCGGCCAGTAGATAAACGAACCGTCCGACCGCACGACAATCGCACCCGAATGTGGACCGTGAGCCAAGCGGGTCGTCAGCACATCACCTTCTGGATCCCATACGCCATCCAGCAAACCTGGTGCCGAATACTGAACCGTGGTAATGTAGTCCGTCCGGTAAGTCACTCCGCCAAAGACCGGCGCCTCGTTGACGTTGTTCACCACGATCGTAATCGACAAGTCTGCAAAGGCACCCGCTGTGTCCGTCACCCGAGCCAATACTTGGTGGCTGGTGCTGGTCTCGTAGTCCAACAAACTTCCATCAGCTACCGTGATTTGACCTGTGGCCGAATTGATCACGAACCGACCACTCGCGTTGTCCAACAGACTGTACGTCAACACGTTCGAGACATCCACGTCCGAACCCATCACAGGACCAACTACAGTGCCATTGGCCGAGTTCTCATTCACACTCAAGTAGCCGACCATCAACTGCGGACCATCATTGCTGCCGTTGATCGTGACCACCACGTCTTGCGAGTCAGTGTCCCCTCGAATGTCAGTCACGGTAAGTGTGTAAGTCAACACCAACGACTCGCCAACGGCCAAGTAGTCAAAGGCTTCGCTCGCCGAGTCAAACGCCCCTTGTAACGTTCCAGTGGTCGAACCACTGAGGATCACTGGCGAATTGACCGACAACATGCCCAATAGAGCGGAGTTATTCGCTTGCAGACCCAATGTCGTGCCACTGGCCGAAACACTACTGACGGCTGCCATCACGATATCCGTGGTGTTGACATCCACGACAGACAAAGTGCCCTGAGTGGTCAACGTACTGTCGGTTTCAGTCACGGCTTCTGCCGCACTATCTCCGGTTCCTAACGAAATTTCCGGAGCAAAGTTTTCGCCCGAGATCACAATGGTCACCGTTTGTGTATCGGTCGTACCTTGAGAATCGGTCACGGTTAGCGTGTACACCAAGGTCAAGGACTCGGTGGTCGCCAAGTATTCGAATGCATAACCCGCAGAATCAAAGCTCCAATTGAGCGAACCCTGTTCGGTAGTGCCATCGATCACCAGCGAATTGGTGGTCAACATCGCCAACAGTTGAGCATCGCTTCGAGTCAATCCCAACTGATCGCCGAACTTGTTGAAGCCCGTCACGGTCGCCGTGACCAAATCGCTGCGGTCCAGGTCTTCGACGCTAAGGGTACCCGACGTTTGCAATCCGGCCCCAGTCACCGCCAACGTGTCGCCAGCGCTGTCGCCCGATTCGATCGAAATCACGGGCACATCGTTGGTCGCGTTGATCGTGATGACCACTTCTTGAGTATCGATCGCACCTTGGCTGTCGGTCACGGTGATTGTGTAGGTCAGGACCAAAGACTGGCCAACCGCCAAGTAGTTGAAATACTCGCTGCCCGAATTGAACGTCCAAGTCAGCGTATCGGTCAGTTCCGTGTTATCGATCACGTTTGGCGTCGAAGCCAACATCGCCAGGAGTGCGGCATTGTTCGACTGTAAGCCGTTGGTCGTGCCCGACGCCACGACACTTGTGACGGTCGAAGTAACACTGTCGGTCAGATCCAAATCCGTGACAGTCAATGTACCGGTCGTGGACAAAGTCGCATTCGTTTCAACCAAAGTCTCGGCCGCACTGTCGCCCCCGCCCACTGTAATCACTGGGACATCGTTGGTCGCATTGATCGTGATGACCACGTCCTGAGTATCGGTCGCACCCTGGCTATCGGTCACGGTGATTGTGTAGGTCAGAACGAGGGATTGCCCGACTGCCAAGTAATTAAAATGCTCGCTGCCCGAATTGAAGGTCCAAGTCAGCGTATCGGTCAGTTCGGTGTTGTCGATCACGT
>JAUXWY010000318.1 GCA_030681235.1 Pirellulaceae bacterium
GACCTTTCGCTCCTGGGTCATCGTCATTTCACGGCATTGGTTTTGGACGGCGAGAAACTTCGCGAGTATTTTCGAAAGCGTGACTTTGATCTCGATCAGAAATTGCTGGGTACGGCGGCCACTTCCATTTCCTTGAAGAAATTGAAATCCATCATCGTGGCGTTCGACGACCAAATGGCCAACGGAATGATGGGCGGGGCTGCTCCGACACAGGGTTGGTTCATTCAAGTGGATTTCACCGAGGAGACGAACGCGGATTCTTGGAACCGTTGGCTGTTGGGACCGGGCGCGGCGGCGGGTAAAAAGACGGCCGCCGGCGCGTTACTCGCGTCTGACAAATCCTTTGCGGTTCAATGGCGATCGGGCACGCAGTTTGTGGTCGCCACGGAAGACGAATTGAAACGAATCGCAATGGGTACAGGTAGCGAAAACTCGGAACTGGCTGCGGATATTCTTTTCAACCAAAATCAAGCCCTGTTGTATTTCACATTGCGGGCTCAACCCCTGCAACAGCTGGTCGATCAGTTTTCGCAAATGGCCGCGGCTTTTGGCGGTGCCAATGCTGAAACGGAGGCCATGTTTGCCGCGATTCGATCACTGGACAAGATTCAATTGCGAGCGGACTTGCAGCTGGAGCAGATGTTGCACCTCCAGTTGAGTTTCCACGATCTGGCCGCCGCCAAGAGCGTGCAATCGATGGTGAACCAGGGCATCGACCAATTTGTCTCGCAAGGTGGCGCCATGAATTTGCCGCTCCCAAGTCCTGGTGGCAACGGAGCCGGACTGTCGCAAGAGCTGCGCAAGTTACTCACGGAAATCCAAGCGGAATTGACCCAAGGCGGCGTGCAGTCGGTCGTCGAGGACCGGACGGTCAACGTGACTGCCGCGCGACCACGGCGATTGGATGACGTCATTGATCAAGGATTTGTGGGAATCGCCGCCGCCCAAGCCGAAGTTGGCAAGCGAGAAAAACTGCGACTTTTGGCGACCGCGCTCCAGAAGTTTTATACCGCTCATGGTCGATACCCGGCGGAGTCCGCTTCGCCATTGTCGTATCGGCGCGTCGATGAAGTCAGCGCGGCCAATACCGGCGCCAGTGATACGGCCGCCGAACCAGCGTCGGAAACCGGGCCGGCTTTTAGTTGGCGAGTGGCGCTGTTGCCGCACTTGGGTTATGACGAACTGTATGCTTCGTTTGATTTCACTCAGCCTTGGGACAGCGAAGCGAATCGAAAAGCGGCGGCGACCATGCCGGTCTTGTTCGACTATCACAATCAACCAGCGGCCGGACCAGAAGCCATGCATCAAACGGCCGACGGTTCACCGGCCCAATCGGACCTGCAATTTCTGACCGGCAGTATGGGTGCCATGGGTGCCGCCGCGATTTCCAACGTTGAGCAATTGACCGATGGTGCCGACCGCACATTGCTGATCGCGCAGACACCACAACGAAAAACCCCTTGGACGTCTCCGGGCGGATGGGAAGTGAACTCGCAACAAGATCTAGCCCAATGGCAGCGAAACGCCCCGCAACCTTTGCCGGCCTTGATGTTTTCGGGACGCGGGATCATGGTCCAGCGCGACACGAATCTGGAATCGTTGCAAGGTTGGGTCACGCCGGCGGGCAAAGAACGTTTCAACCGCAAGTCACTTCAGGATGTGACTATTCTTCCACCCTTAGAGAAAGAGCAAGAGTAAGGCTGGTCCGATGCTGACTTCCCCGCCTTGGCTTTGGCAATTGCCCCGTACATCGCTCCGCTTGGACCTCGGGCCTTTGTGGATGGGGATCGTCAATGTCACGCCGGACAGTTTTTCGGATGGCGGCCAGTACTTCGATCCGCAGCGGGCGGTCGAACGTGCTCTGCAAATGGTCGCTGATGGCGCGGCAATCTTGGATATCGGCGGCGAGAGTACTCGGCCGTATTCGCAACCAGTCCCGGCGACTGAAGAATGTGACCGGGTCCTACCTGTGATCGAAGCCTTGGTCCAACAGACGGATGTGCCGATCTCGATCGACACCAGCAAAGCGGAAGTTGCTCGCGCGGCATTGGCTGCCGGAGCCCAAATCATCAACGACGTCACCGGCTTGGAAGGCGACCCGCAGATGATCGATGTCGCTCGTCAGTCGCAAGCTGCGGTTTGCGCCATGCACATGCAAGGCACGCCGCAAAACATGCAAGACGCGCCTCACTACGACGATGTGGTGACGGAGATTTACGACTACCTGAAGCAGCGGCAAACATGGTTGCTTGATCAGGGTATCGAGCCCGCCAGGATTTGTTTGGATCCTGGGATCGGCTTCGGCAAGACTCATGAACACAACCTGCAACTGCTCCGCCAGGTTGCTCGGTTCCAACCACTTGGAAGTCCGATTCTGGTCGGACATTCGCGCAAGGGGTTTATTGGATCGCTGTTGGGCGATAAACAAGTGGAGCGCGATAGCGGAACGTTGGGCGTCAGCCTGCATTTGGCGTTGGCGGGAGTTCAGATCATTCGCGTCCATAACGTTGGACTACATTCGCGCGCATGGCGATTGTGGCAAGCGGTCAGGAGTGAGAGTTAAGTGGTTGTGATAGTCGATTATCAAATGGGCAACCTGCGCTCGGTGCAGAAAGCGTTCGAACGCGTTGGTACTCCCGCCAAGATCACGGACAATCCGCACGAGATTCTAGCGGCCGAGCGTTTGGTGTTACCCGGTGTTGGGGCGTTTCCGGACGCGATGCGGGAATTGCAGCAGCGAGATTTGGTTCCAGTGGTGAAAGATTATGTCGCCAGCGGTCGCCCGCTATTGGGCATTTGTTTGGGAATGCAACTGTTGTTCGATTGCAGTCGCGAGTTCGGCGATCACGACGGACTGGGGATTGTGGCGGGGACGGTTGAACCATTCGAGCTGCCCGATCCTTTGAAGGTTCCCCACATGGGTTGGAACCTCAGTCGAGTGCCCAGCGGATTTGCCGAACGAAGTTCGCATCCAATGTTCCAGCACTTGGCTCAGCAGCCACGTCACTTTTACTATGTGCATTCATTTTATTGTTGCCCGTCGGATTCAGGCTGTGTCGCCTTGGAGGCAGACTACGGAGGTTGGTTCGCGGGCGCGATCGCGCAGGACAATGTTGTCGCGACCCAGTTCCACCCCGAGAAAAGCCAGAGCGACGGGCTCGAGTTGTTGCGTCGTTTTGCTGGGTGGACCCCACAGACCTCCGCGCCTGGGTTGTTGAGTCAAGCCTGAAGTAACCGAGTAGCCATTTCTTCTGGATGTTTAACTGCGAATCGCTTGAGCGGAGCTTTCTGTGGACGGTTACGAATGTTTTAGGCGGTGGCGTTGTTGGTTGAACCGTCGACCTCCGGGATTGGTTCTGGCTCGTTGTGGATTGGATACTGCGTGACTGTCAACGAGCGTCGATGTTTTTGGAGATGTTTGAGCCGATGGTATCCGGCCGTGATCAGGTTTTCACGAGATTGACGAAAGTCCGCGTCCAAATGTTGCTTGTCCAATGCTGGTTCGACCGGCATGTTGGATTGGAAGTCGGGATCGACAATGAATTGACCGACTGCGGGCGTGCACTGCAAATGGGCTTCGGGTTGTTTCGTGAGTTGATCGACCGTGATCCAACCCAGGACATAACGCAGGTACAGGAGGCTTTGGTCAATTCGCTTGACCTCCTCACCACAAACCTGACACAGATACCCTTCATCACATTGGGCCATGCTAATCCCTCGTTCGATCATGTCCTCAAGGACGTTGCTCATGGGCCAAATGATACCAGAATCCTTGATCTGCCGCCAAGACTTTCGGCCCTTTCTCGTCGCGAAAGTCGCCGCGACTTTCGGCTCGGATTTTGGTCGCCATGTGTACGAGGGGCCGGGCGGTCGATTATACTGGGGCCCGCACGTGAGCGTGGGCTGGCGGGTTGTCGTGATCCGCAGCGGATGTTGCTTTGTCGACAAGGGAAGGTATTCGAGAATCGGATGGGAGCAGTTTCTAAGGTTTCTTCTGCTGTGGTCGCTCAGAAGCCCGAGCCGAAGCTGGACAATCGGGTCTGGGTCACGACCCCGGAACAGATCCGGTTTCAGTATCAAACAGTGGGTGGATTGCTGCGGGCTGTAGCACTTCTTCTAGACTTGTTCTTTATCGCCCTCATCGTGTCAGCGATTGGTCTGTTGTTATTTCTTCTGACGGTGATTTTGGCGATGGTCTTGGCGTCGGCAGGGCAGTTCGGGCAAGACGTGGCGGCGACGCTGTTTGGACTGAGCATCGGGATTTACCTCATCGTTCTCTTTGTCTCCTGGTGGTTCTACGGCGTCCTTCAGGAGTATCGTTACCACGGTCGAACTTGGGGCAAGATGTGTGTGGGGATTCAAGTTCTAGGTGTGGACGGCAGAACCCCGACTTTTTCACAGTGCGTGTGGCGCAATTTTTTGCGTTTGGCCGACGGGTTGCCGTTTTTCCCGGCGATCTTTCTATACCAAGCGGACAGCACCACGTTGATGGAAAACGCCGAGAGCCAATCGCAATCTCTGATTCAGGCCGGATTTGCGTTGGGCACATTGCTGCCGACCTTTGGAACGGCCATCGCGGCAATGATGTTGACGGCGAGGAATCAGAGGATTGGCGACCTGTTTGCGGGAACGATGGTGGTTCAATCGCAGACGTATGGAGCACCATTGGTTCCAGTGTTTAACGATGTCGAGTTATTAACACTGGCCAATCAAATCCCGCGCACGTTCACTCCAGGGCGAGAGTTGGTCGAGACGCTCTCTTTGTACGTTTCGCGCCGCCAGCGGTTTACCATCGAGCGGCGTCGGGAAATTGCCAGTCGCTTGGCGCCTCTCTTTGCGACGGAGTTTGGCCTTAGTCCCGCGACTGATCCGGACCTCATGTTGGGGGCTGTCTACTTGCGAGCGGTGTGCGACCCCGTTCAATTGACAAACATGTTGGAGGAGGCCATGCGACAAACTCCATCTTACAGTAGGAGTCAGGGATGAACCCTCGAGAGCTGTTGCAAAAACGACAAGCGAACTGGAACGAACTGGACCAATTGTGCAGTCGACTGGGCTCTCTCGGTGGCCGACGTAAGATGTCGGGCGCCGAGGTGACGCGTTTTGCGGCTTTGTATCGAGCCGCCTGTGCCGACTTGGCGTTGGCGGAGGCCTATCATTTGCCATCGGCGGTCGTGGATCGATTGCAACAATTGGTGGCTCGCGCGCACGGAGTACTGTATCAAGGGAAGCGAGGTCGATTGGAGGAGGCATTCGCGGCAATTCCCAAAGCCGTCGCGACCGACCCATACGTGCACGCGGCCTTTGGAGTGTTTTGGGTCTTGTTTGTGGTGTTTTGTCTCTTGGTGAAGTCCGATTCGGTTGAAGGACTGGCGGACTTGGTGGTCGGCACTGAAAACCTGAGCGGTGTCGAAACTGCTTACGCAGGTGGGGTCGACCGGTCTTGGGGTGAAAATCTAGCGATGGCTGGTTTTTATGTGCGAAACAACACGGGCATTGGCCTGATGTGTTTTGCACTGGGCGTCTGGGTCCTGCCAGGGCTGGCGGTTTTGGCCAGCAATGCGATCACGTTAGGCTCGACTTTTGGGTATATGATGCGAGACCAAACCGGACCAGCATCGGACAACTTTCAAGAATTTGTAATGTCGCACGGTCCGTTTGAACTTACGGCAATCGTGTTGTCTGCTGGTGCCGGATTGCGAATCGGCATGAGCTGGATCGATACCCGTGGGTTGACGAGAACCAGTTCGTTATTGCGAGGTGCCCAGAAGTCACTACCAGTGTTGATGTTGGCCGTGATGCTGTTCTTGGGAGCAGCGGCGATCGAAGGCCTGCTTTCCGCATTGAATCTTGGACGCGAGACCAACTTGTGGTTCAAGGGTTTTGTGAGTTGGTTGACCAGCTCCGCGCTGATGTTTTATATCGTGATCCTCGGGATTCTGCAGCCAATGGCCCAACAAGATTTGAATCTGGATGACGGATCGTCGACAACTTTCGACGCAGGAACCTAAGTCGATGGATCTAGCGAATACCGATGTCGAAATTCGCGAGCGATCGTTGCCGCAACGGGTCGATATGACTTTGCGTTTTATTGCGACTCGCGCCATGGGCGTCTGTGCTTACGCGGCGTTGGGAGTGGTCCCAGCAATGATTGCTAACCTATTGCTGCTGTGGGCGCTGGATCCGTTTGACGCGTGGGACAATTTGGGTTGGGCGTGGACTTGGGCATTTATCGCGTACCTGACCGCCGTGGCAAGCCCGTTGGTCATGGCTCCCCTGGTAGTCTTTTTGGGGGCCTCCTTGTTTCGACAACCGATTTCATGGGGAGCGGCGGTTCGCGACGTGTGGCGGAATAGTGGTCGGTTGCTGTTTGTCCATGGTATCGTTCGAACTCATCTTTTTTGGAGTGGTTTGGCGGTGCTCGGGTACGCGGTTCATTCGGACGGACTGCTCGGTTTCTCACTTTTTTTCGGTGTGTTGTCGCTCCTGTTTTTTTGGTGTTTTAGGCCCTATGTCGACCAAATCATTTATTTGGAAAGACTGCCACTGTTTTTCAAGTCGGCTCATCCCATGACAATCGGCAAACGCAGTTCGATGCTGCATGGGTCGGATGTGGGTCGGGTCATGGGGGAGTCGGTCATCAATTTTTTGCTCGCCGGCGTGGTATTCGCGGGGATGTACGGTCTGTTGCTGTGGGGATATTATTGGTTGACATTCAATACGGTGACACAAGACTGGTTCGGTTGGACTCTGTTTGCTTTGGCGTTGTGGAGTACGATGGTTGTCGCCACAGTTCTGCGTTTTTTCGGGTACTTGGATTCTCGGATTCGTTCCGAGGGCTGGGAATTGGAATTGCGAGTCCGTCGTGAAGCGGACCTGCAAATGGAAGCTGGTGTCGGCCGACCCCGACCGATGGCCGGTCCAATTGCGACGGCGGTGCCCGTCTCCGGAGGCCGAGCATGAGTGCCCGATGGCCGTCGGCCTGCGATGAACTTCCTCCTATCAGTCAATGGCCATCGTGGGTCGATCCCAAGACCGGACAAGTTCGCGGCGTTTCCGACTCCTATCCGGGAGTGCAATTGGAATCTGGGACCGTGTCCGCCGGTCGCGACCAAGCAGATATGATGGTGCAGTCAGCGAACAATTGGGACTGGAGTTTCGAATGGCCGGAATGGATCCAGAATTTCTTCTCCTGGTGGGGTAATCTGTTGGCCGCATTTGGCTTGAACGGCTGGATGGTATTGTTGTTGCTGTTGGCGGTCGCCTTTTTGATCGTCATCTTCGTTATTTTGGCTCGAACCGACTGGGGCCGCAGTCTGATCGCCCGAAACGACCGCGCGACTCGGCGCCGCAAGGCAGTTGCGAAGGAGGAGTTACCGTTCGAATTGGAGGCCGCCAACTTGACTGTTGACGGCTTGTGGCAACATGCGACTAAGGCCAAGCAGCAGGGCGATTTTCGTCGCGCCTTGATGTTTTTGTATAGCTACTTGTTGATCGAATTGGACGCCCACCAAATGATTCGTTTGAGTCGCGGCAAAACGAATCGCGACTACGGGCGTGAGCTGACGGGAATTCTGTCGGTCTATCCGTGTTTTGTCGCAACGATGGATGCCTTCGAACGAGTTTTTTTCGGCCGTTTCCAATTGGAAAGCGAACAAGTCGAGGAACTATTCAGCCAAGTCGGTAGATTGGAGCTGAAGTGAAACGACGTGACCGGTGGGTAATCGCGGGAATATTATCAGCGATCCTAGGCTTGGCGGGGCTGTGGGGATGGTTGACTTACACGCAGGTTCGTCCGTTGGAAGTTAAGAATTCGTTTGGTGGCTACAACGACAACGAGAGTATTCACGGCTTGGGCGTATTGGCTCAATTGATGCGTCAACAGGGGCAGCAGATCGCGCGGACGGGGATGCTGACCAGTCAAGTGGATCGGTACGACCTGTTGATTTGGATCCATAAGGGTGCTCAACTGCCAAATGACGAAGCCTTGGATAAATTGGACGAATGGATGGCCAAAGGAGGCACCGTTGTTTTTATCGGTCACGATTACGACGCGACCTTGGATTACTGGCGCCGCGTCTATGAAGAAAGTCACGGCGCCCAACGTGAAGTGGCTCGCTGGGCGTATCGACAAGAGCAGCTATCCACGTTCGGTGGTTCCACAACGGATGCATTTTCGGAACTATTCGATCGGATACGGACCAGGGCCTATGAGCCCAACGCCGGAAACCGTTGGCTGACGGTCGCAGGGGACATTCAGCCCAAGTTTGGCTACTGGGAGTCGGCCGATTCAGATGAGCCTTGGCGGCAAGCAGGCCCGACGCCCGACCCTTGGGCGGTCGAGCTGGGTGCTGGAGGGCGACCACCGACCATCGTGCGTACCTGGTTCACGTCAAAGCACCGTGATGCTCGAGTTTTGGCGACCATTCGGAGCCGAGGCGAGTCGATTCCAACAATGTGGCGGGCACGTTCTGGGCGACCAGCCCGCGATCTATTGGTCATTTCGCATCCCGTGTTCTTGGGCAACTTCGGGATCTTGCGTCCGGAAAACGCACCACTTCGGGACGCGTTCTTGGACGAGATTTCCGGTAAAGAGCGGGTGCTGTTCTTGGAAACGGGTCCGGGGCCGGTTCCATTATCGTCGACTCCGAATGATCGAATCGATCAGACTTGGGCCTGGATGACCAAAGGACCTTTTCCGGTGTTTGCTTTGCACGCGGTCCTGTTGGCTGTGGTGTTTTGTTTCGCTCGGTTCCCGGTATTTGGACGACCTCGTCGGATCGAATTTGAACCTCGAAACGACTTTGGTCAGCACATTGCCGAAGTGGGGCGATTGCTTCGTTCGCAGAAGTTAGAGACTTTCGCGCGAGAGAAGTTGGCGCATTATTACCAAGTGGCCCGTCGTGGTTCACGTAAGAAAACTTCCTGATTGAGTATTAGAAAGCGCAAAATAACTATGGCTGCACCGGCGTCGTCCTCGGATAGTTTTACGATCCGCTGTTCGCATTGTCAGGGTCTGTTTGATGTCCCGTATGTGAAAGTGGGCACCCATGTCTCGTGTCCGCATTGCCAAGCGGTGTTGGTGGTCCCGCCGGCACCCCAGTCGAGCGGCCCTCAGTCTAATGCCCCACAAACAAGTGTCTCCAGCACTTCGCAATCGAACGTTGGCCTGCAATCTGCTCGAAGCGAAAGTCGCTCCGCGATGACCGCAGCAAATGAGTCCATGGGGCAGCGAGCGACCAGCGAGCCGGAAACTCCTGCCCAAGACGCCAGTTCTTCGCTCATGCAGTTGGTCCGCGAGGGTCACCAATCGCCCGGCAAAGATCTGTACGATCGAATGACGCGAGAAATCAGCAAGGTGTTTGTTGGTCAGGATGAATTGGTTTTGGGTACGTTGGTTGGACTATTCTCCTCGGGGCACGTATTGATCGAAAGTGTGCCTGGGTTGGGCAAGACGCTGTTTGTGCGAACTCTAGGGCAAGTCTTGGGCTGCGACTTCGGCCGGATTCAATTTACGCCGGACTTGATGCCGTCCGACGTGACCGGCACGCCGATCTTCAATGTGAAAACGCAAGAGTTTTATTTTCATGCCGGGCCTGTATTCACAAAATTGTTGCTGGCTGATGAAATCAACCGAGCTCCTGCCAAGACGCACGCAGCGTTGCTGGAAACGATGCAAGAGTATCGTGTGACGATCGATTCGCAAGTGCATCCTATGCCGCGGCCGTTTTTCGTTTTGGCGACACAGAACCCAATCGAATCGGAAGGCACTTACAATTTGCCGGAAGCTCAGCTGGACCGATTCATGTTCCAATTGCGAATGGACTATCCGTCGCTGATGGAAGAAACGACGATTCTCAAGATGCACGGTGGCCAAGCAAACGTCGACGATCAACTGCAACAGTTGAATCGTATCACTTCTTCCGAAGAGATTTTGCAATTCACGAAAGCGACCGAAGCCGTTCGCGTGGAGGAAGCCGTGATCGACTACATTGCGAAGGTCGTGCGACAGACTCGGCATTGGCCGCAGATTCATTTAGGGGCTTCGCCGCGAGCTGGAATCACGTTGATGCGAGCGGCTCGGACCTTGGCCATGTTTGCGGGCCGAGACTTCGTGGTGCCCGACGACATTTCGCATTTGTACCGCCCGGCGTTGAGACACCGGATCATTTTGACTCCGGAAGCGGAAGTCGAAGGTTTCAGTACCGATCAAGTGCTGACGGACGTTTTGCGAACCGTCGAAGTGCCCCGCATGAATTGAGGATGATGATGTGGACACTCCCCAGTATTGAAGAAATGTTGAGCCGTGCCGCGGCCGCGCCGATTTTGCTTGCGGTCGCGCTGGCTCTGCCTTTGGTGGTTTTGGCTTGGTGGCGCCGAATCTATCCTCGACCGCAAATGTACTTCACGCTTTTGATTCCCCTGGCATTGGCGACCGTCCATTTGGTCTGGCCGCAGTTGCTGTATTTGATTCTGATGCTCGATGTCGTGTTGTTGATGCTCGTGGCGGGTGACATGTTCACGGTGGTGAACAGGCGACAGTTGAATGTCAAGCGGACGATGGTCCGAGTGGCGTCTTTGGCCAAACCGCATCACGTGCAGACCGAATTGGAATATCGCGGGAATTGGCCCGCTCATGTCACCGTCACGGAAGATTTCCCTGTTCAATTCCGATTGGAACCCGCGCAACAGATGCATTACTTTTCGGGCCGCTCGCGAGCCACGTTTCATTGGGAAGTCCATCCGTTGCAACGTGGCGAATACAAGTTGGAGTATTTGTACATCGGAGCTCGCAGCCTGTTGGGATTTTGGGGTGGATATTATCGCTACGACTGCCCAGCGGTGATTCAGGTCTATCCGGATCTGCAGCAGTTGACGCAGTATGCGATTTTGGCCAAAACCAATCGACTCAGCTTGCTCGGGTTTCGCAAGAGTCGTCGGGCGGGCCAAGAAAACGACTTCGAACGGCTCCGCGATTTTACTCGGGACGACCAATTCAAGTTCATCGATTGGCGAGCAACCGCTCGGCGGAACAAATTGACCGTGCGCGATTTTCAAGTCACGCAGAGTCAACGACTCGTGTTCCTTCTGGATTGCGGTCGCATGATGACCAATCAAAGCCAGGGCCTGACGATGTTGGATCACGCCCTGAATTCGATGTTGATGTTGGCGTACGTCGCGTTGTCACGAGGAGATTCGGTCGGATTACTGTGCTTTAGTGATTCGATCGAGTGTTACGTACCACCCCGCGGCGATTCCGGTCAAATCAATCGCCTGTTGCACGCATCGTACAACGTGTTTCCTCGCATGGTCGAGACGAGGTTCGACGAGGCTTTTCAGTTTATGGAAACCAAGAATCCGCGGAGGTCGTTGGTGATCCTGATGACCAATTTGATCGACGAAGTAAATGCGAATCAAGTGACCAAGTACATTGGCAACATGCATGGCAAACATCTGCCGTTAGCCGTGTTCTTGCGGGACCATCATTTGTATGCTCCGGTACCGGATCAGCCACAGCACGAACCGGCGGACTTGTACACCGCGGCGGCCGCCGCCGACATGTTGACATGGCGTCACCAAGTTCTGACGGGACTCACCCATCGCGGAGCGTTTGTGCTGGACGCTTTTCCCGAGCAAGTTTCGGCTCCATTGGTCAATAAATATTTGGAAATCAAGGCACGGCATTTGCTGTAAGCGTGAACGACCCTGCCAAAAGCGGCGATAGGGAGTCGGTCATGCAGTCTGTCGCCAACGTGAGTGCGACGGACTGGGAGTCGATCGGTCGGGAACTCGAATAAGGCTGGGTGGCAAATGCTATTCGGAATTTGGAAGCGTTGGCGAAGACGCCGATTGATCGCGAGAGCTCGACCTGGAAAATTCGATCGATGGTCGGAGAAACATGTTCGCCCTTGGCGACGACTGAGCCCTGCCCAGCAACAATCGCTGCAACAAATCGCCTGGGTCCTATTC
>JAUXWY010000323.1 GCA_030681235.1 Pirellulaceae bacterium
AATTCTCAATTCTCAATTCTCAATTCTCAATTCTCAATTCTCAATTCTCAATTCTCAATTCTGAGAATTGAACTCGGACTTCTAACTGCCTTGATGCCTGATGCCTTGATGCCTGATGCCTTGATGCCTTGATGCCTGATGCCTGATGCCTGATGCCTGAATTACAACGTCCGATAATGTTTCTTATGTTCGGTTTGAGGTGCGTTTTGCAGTCGAAAATGGCGGATTCTTCAAATGGTCACCCCCGCAGCCCTGAAGCTTGAAGCCTGAAGCCTGGATTAAGTTCCGGGACGTGGCGGGGGTAGATCGCTTGGCTCTTGTTGATAGCCCATCTCTTGGTTCAAGCGTTGGATGTACGGGGCTAAGACTTCGTCGACAACCGGCGGGAACATCCCCTGGTACTCGTTGATCCACCGAGTGATGTGCAGGCCTGATTTGGAGCGAGTCACATACTGGCGCTGATCGTCCTTCAACAGCGTTACGGAAAACAGCGTGATGGTAATGCACAAAATAACGCCAGTGATAGCGCCGAGGATGGCGCCGGCATGACGGTCAAAATCCTTCAAAGCCATTTTTTCGATCGAACGCCGGACAAAGCCAAAACCGATCCAAATCACCAAACTCGTTGCCAGGTACAGCAACAACATGGCCGCCAATTTATTGAGTGGTGGGTCGACTTTAATGTACTGCGACACGGGTTCGCTAAAGCGAAGCGCCACCAAATAACTGACGAACAAGGCCGCGATCGTCGCGATCTGCCACGCCATTCCTTTGAGGGCACCAAACACCACCGCGCCAACCAAAATGGCCAACATGATGATATCGTAGATTTCCATGCTCGAAACTCACTCCGTGACCAACTTCCGCTCGTTCAGCCTCCCAACTTCGGGTTGGCAGCATGACGGATTGGGCCGGAATTGGTCAATGCCATTCGCGGATGCTAGCAGTTCGCTGATTGAGAACTCCTCTTGGCTCAATTGTCCAAAATTGGTTAACTGCGTTCGATGGCTGACTTCAAGACTCACATGACACTAAGTACCGGCCTGGGAATTGCCTACGGTGCGTTGGGATACTGGCAGTACGATTTGCCGATGGGCAATTGCGTGATCGCTGGCGCCATGTGCAGTTTGGCGGGTATGCTGCCGGATTTAGACAGTGATTCGGGCGTGCCAATTCGTGAGCTGAAACTGTTCACTTCAGTGGTCATTCCGATGTTGTTGATGGAACGGTTTCAACGAATGGGCATGAACCATTCGTCCATGGTGTTGGCCGGCGGGATCGCTTACGTGATCATTCGATTTTTTGTGTTCAACATGTTTCGCAGCTACACCAAACATCGCGGCATGTGGCACAGCCTGCCTGCGGCATTGATTGCCTCGACGGTTGCGTTTCTGCTGAGTTCGAATCCCGACATTGCCGTTCGTCTCTTCCAAGCTTGGGCGGTGTTGTTGGGGTTCCTGTCGCACTTGCTATTGGACGAGCTTTATTCGGTGGACCTCAATGGACGTCGCTTGAAGAAGTCATTTGGAACCGCGCTGAAGTTCTGGGGCACAAATGGATGGGCCAATTATTCAACCTACATCAAGCTGGCGGTTGTGACGTTGTTGGCCATCAATGATCCCATGCTTCAACAGGCCATTGAGACCGACGAAACACGACTGCCAAACGCCGCCAAGGTCGCGATCCAAAGTCTGCAGTATTCCGCCATTTGTCGGTGGTTTCCACACGATCATCTGACCCATCAGGACTTCAATCAAAAGAATTTGTTGCCAATCCGTCGCGGAGCGAACAGCGGAGTGCAAGGAAATGGCTCAACGGACGGGCCTGGGTTCCTGGTGCAGTGGTGGAATTCCATTTCGGGAAGAACCCGCGATCGATCAACCGATCCCACTGCCGAACCATTCGACAATTCCGCACCCACATCGGAGTTCCTGGCGCAACCGAACGAGGCTGAAAAAATCCGGCGATAGTCGCCTATCGAGGTCCGAGGTCTTTGCCTGACTCGACAGGTTTATGTACGACTATCAAGAATGATTGTGACTGGCCCGTTGTTACACAGAGTGACCTGCATATCAACCTGAAATACTCCTGTTTCAACTACCAAACCTTGCTGCCGCGCCGTGGCGATAAATTGCTCGTACATTTGATTGGCGACCTGGGGAGCAGCCGCTTGCACGAAACTAGGGCGTTTGCCTTTGCGGCAATCGCCCAGCAGCGTGAATTGGCTGACCACCAACAGACTGCCGCCCACATCGCGAACCGACAAATTCATTTTTCCTTCCGAGTCCGGAAAGACTCGCAGGCCAATTGTCTTGTCGATTAGAAACATGAGGTCTCGTTCGGTATCGCCTTGCTGGACCCCCAATAAGACCACCAAGCCTGTCTCGATCTGCCCGACAATTTCCTGTTCGACTTCGACTCGGGCTCGACTGACGCGTTGAATCACGGCTTTCATTTCCACTCCCGAATCTGACCGACGGAGCGGTCAGCGACAATTTAGCTCCACTCGCATTTAGGCGGTAGCGGCGTACGATAAGCATCGGCCATACGATTGTCTAGAGAAGACGGCACAACCGAATGAAACAGGAACGACAAATGACAACACGAATTGCCATCACAATGGGCGACCCGGCGGGCGTTGGACCGGAGGTGATTGCGGCGGCCATTGAATCGGGAGATCTGTATGCTTTAATTCCGAATCTAACGGCGGTCGTTCTGGGGCATCGCGAAGTATTGCAACGTGCGTTTCGTTTGCTTGGCTCGCGGCGGACCGTGGTTCCACTGGCTCGGATCGAACAATTCCTCGAGCTACCAACCGAGGCGCAGCGGGCCCAGGTCTACTGTTTGAATTGCGTGTCCAAGGAGGCGACCGAGGTGCCGCCAGGTGTCGTGGACGCTCGAGGCGGTCAAGCAGCTTATGAAGCCGTGGCGACTGCCGCGAGACTGGCTTTAGCTGGCCAAATCGATGCCATGGTTACGGCTCCCTTGCATAAAGAGGCGTTGCACGCCGCGGGCCACCGATGGCCGGGACATACCGAAATGTTAGCCGATCTTTGTGGAGTATCGTCAGTCGCGATGATGCTGTACTTGCCGCCCTACGATGCGAACGATCCGACCGTGGCGACACTGCCGCCTCGCTTGCGGCTGGGAGAATTGGGCTTGGGAATTGGCCATGTCACGCTGCACATGGGCATGCGGGACGCGCTGGATCAAATCCAGTCGCCACGGGTTCTGGAAACTTGCAATTTGGTTCATCGCGTCATGCAAGGATTTGCCGTCGCACTGGGATGCCAGCGGCCGATCCGTTTGGGTATCGCCGCCTTGAATCCCCATGCCGGCGAGAACGGCTTATTCGGACGGGAAGAACTGGACATCATCAATCCAGCGGTTCGGGCGGCGCGAGCGGCCGGCATTCACGCCAGCGAAGCCCTGCCCTGCGACACCTTGATGGTCCGCGCGGCAGCTGGAGAATTCGACGGCTTGGTCGCGATGTATCACGATCAGGGACATATTGCCCTAAAGCTGCTTGGCATGCAGCGGGCTGTGAATATCGCTTTGGGACTGCCGATCATTCGCACGAGCGTCGCCCATGGCACGGCTTTTGATCGAGCGTGGCAGGGAACCGCCGATCACCAAAGCCTGCTGCATGCGGTGCGGGTAGCCAGTCAATTGGCGCCGGTGGGTCGGGCGTTGTTCGATCTCAGCCGATCCTTGCCCGGCCTAAAGTTGTAACGACCGGGCTGCGAGTCTATACTGTGGGTCTCGCCCGTTCCTTCCCACCTTGAATTGGACTCGCAGGACATGAGTCATCTTGCCGACACTTTGTTCAGGCCATCCATTACGTGGTTGTTGCTGTTCTTTGCCATTCTGTTACCCACGAGCATTGGTTCGGCTCAAACCCAAGTTTTGCCAGTGGACGCCGCTGTGCCATACTCGACCGACGCGACCGACGCGACAAAGAAGATTGACGAACAGATTTTGAAAGGATTGCAGCAATCGCAACTCGCTTTTGCTCCAGAATGTAGTGACGAAGAATTTGTCCGACGGATCTATTTGGACTTGACCGGTCGAATACCGACGCTGGAGCAATTGGATCAATTCCTGAGCGACTCGAACTCCGACAAACGCAATCGGTTGATCGACGAATTGCTGACGTCCGACACTCACTTCGAATACTTTGCGGCGATTTTCGATACCATGCTGATGGGTCGAAAGGATCGGAAAATTGCGGAACGAAGAAAGCATGGATGGCATGATTATTTGAAACGAGTCTTCGCCGAGAACCGACCGTGGAACCAAGTCGTCCGCGAGATTCTGTTGGCGCGCGGCGAAGGCCCCCAGCGCGGCCATTTGTGGTTCTTGTACGAACGTGAGAACAAACATCAGGAGATCGCTGAGTCGGTTGCCAAATCGTTCTTCGGCGTCGACATCGCTTGCGCTCAGTGCCATGATCATTTGGTTGCCCAAGAAATCAAGCAAGCACACTATTGGGGTTTGGTCGGCTTCTTTCGCCGCAGCACCAATGTCCAAACCGAAAATGGAATCGGGATCGCCGAATCGGCCATCGGAGGCTTCGACGATTACGCCAACCCGTTGTTGGGCACCACCGAAAAACTATCGCTCAGTTTCTTATTGCGAGAAGATGTGGAAGAACCTCGTCCGGAAGATCCCGCCCAACAAGACGATAATGAAAGCCTGTATGTCGTAGTGGCGGGGGAACCGAAAGTCCCCTTGTTCTCACGGCGAGAAAAGTTCGTCGAGGAAATCGTCGAAGATCATCCGCTGCTTGCGCGGGCGATGGTCAATCGAGTGTGGGGCTTGTTGTTGGGCCGTGGATTGGTGCACCCGATTGAACGCATGGATTCCACTCAACAGCCCAGTCATCCGGAGTTATTGGATTGGTTGGCGGAGGATTTTCGTTATCATGGTTACGACATTCGACGGTTGGTTCTGGCGGTGGTTCGATCCGAGACATATCAACGATCCATGTCCACGGCGCACGCAAGTTCACCCGACCAGTCTTTTGCAAACGCTCTGGCCAAGCCTCTAACGGCGGAGGCCTATCTGCAATCACTTCAAGTGGGATTGCCGTTCCCACCTCTCGTCGCCGAGTCCGAGAAATGGCGACAGTTGTCGTCGCAATGGCGCAAGTTTTTTCCAGAGATCATTGCCACGAACGATCAGGCTTCGATGGACCAGGCTTTAGGCTTGACCAACGGCCCGGAGTTCCAATCATTGTTGCACGAGGCCGCCGAAGTGTGGCTCATGGAAACAGCTACGTTGTCCAACGAGGAACGAATCCAACAAGCCTTTCGACGTTTGTTTGGGCGGCACCCCGAGGCTGAAGAACAGTCCCACATCGTTGCCTATTTGGACACCAGATCCGATCGTGCAATGGCAGCCTGGGCTCAAGTATTTTGGACGATGGTGACATCGGCGGAATTTCGCTTCAACCACTAACGATCCGTACGCACTTTGGAACGACGAATTAGGAACAACAAATGCCCTCCAAAAAACGGAACGCTGTAAATCGCAGCGATTGTGGTGGACCGGACCATGCTTGGCATCGACGGATGTTTTTAGAGGGTGTCGGCGGTGGGTTAGTCGCTTCGGCCCTTAGCTTTAGCGGGATGTTCTCGATTCCTGCTTTTGGCCAATCGATGCGGCGGCAAGCAAAACGCTGCATCACGCTGTGGTTATGTGGGGCCCCCAGCCAATTCGAGACTTGGGATCCGAAACCTGGCACTCGCACGGCCGGTCCATTTCGTAGCATTCCTACTTGCTTGCCGGGGATTCACGTCAGTGAGCTGATGCCCAAGTGTGCCACCATTTTGGATAAGATGGCCATCATTCGTTCGATGAGCACTCAGCCATCAGAACACTTCGAAGGGATCGACATGTTGACGCGCGGCCATGCCCCGCGTCCTCCGTTCCAACGTCCGATTTTGGGATCGGTCTTGGCCCAACAGTTGGGCCAATTGGATGCGGCGGTTCCGCAGTTTGTATTGCTGGATCCCTGTCCGGAAGGAAACGAGTTCAAAAGCTTCAAGGCAGGTAATTGGGCTGGCTGGTTGGGCGCCGAATACGCGCCTGTGCGAGCCGGTGGAACGTTTGGAATACCCAACATCCAACGACCGGAGCTGCTGGACGAGGCCGACCACAGCGATCGTTTGGCTCTGCGAAGTTTTTTGGGGCGCAAGTTTGCGAATGAATCCAAAAACGCCGCAGTGGAGTCGTACAACGCGGTCTTCGAACGGGTCAACGGTTTAATGAGTTGTGCTCCGCTGTTTGACTTGAATTCGCTGCCCGAAGAAGATCGACAAAAGTATGGTCCAGGTGCATTTGGGCTCCATGCTTTGCAAGCGCGGCATTTGATCGAAAACGGCTGCACGAGCGTGATGGTTGCCAATGGCATGCCGTGGGATTGTCACGTATTGAACCACGAGCTGTATCAAATGTTGGTCCCGGAATTGGACCGCGTGATTTTCCATTTATTGACCGACTTGGAACAGCGCGGCCTGCTGGATAGTACGTTGGTCATCATGATGGGCGAGTTTGGCCGCACGCCGTGGCTCAACGAAGCGCGTGGTCGTGACCATTATCCAAAGGCTTGGTCATTGGCCTTGGCCGGCTGCGGGATTCGCCCCGGTGTCGTCTATGGGGCAACGGACCCGGAAGGATTTACGGTCAGTGAAAACCCCGTCGATCAAGGCCAATTGTTTGCAACCATTTTTTCGGCGTTGGGCATCGACCCGCATCAAGCTTACGACTTGCCCGACGACTTCCCCGAGTTTCATCGCGTCGAAAACCAACCAGAACCCATTCGCGAGGTACTGCTATGAAAAAACCTGTCGAATGGCGAAGCGAACGAGTGCAACGATGGCAAGTGCCAACCGCGATCTTAGGATTAGATCTATCACCTGATGAAAAGACGGCTTACGTCGGAACCTTTGCCGGCGTTGGCCAATTGAACTTGGAAAGCGGAGCCTACGAACCGCTCTACACTCACGAAAGTTATGTTTCGGGCGTCCATGTTGTTCCCGACTCGAACCTGCTTGTTTCGTCAGGGTACGATGGACAGTTGAAATGGTTTGATTTGAAAAAAAGCGAGCCATCGAAAACGATTGCGGTTGCTGATTCATGGATTTGGGACTTGGCTGCCTGCCAACCGGCCGAGCAGTCACCTCGGATCGCAACGGCCAGTGGTCGCTACTTGGCGGGAGACTACGAATACCGACCATTGGCCAGCGACGGGCCGAACGTTCAAGTTTGGGATGCTCTTACAGGTGAGTTGTTGCACCAATTCACGATGTTGCCTCCGGTGCAGGCCGTGGCGTTCAGTCCGTGCGGCACACGTGTCGCGGCTGCTAATTTGATGGGCGATATTTGTGTTTGGGATTTGAGCGGGCCCGGTGGTGCCAACGCGACAAACCGAGCACCTGATTGGAGTTGGCAAACGAGCGACTTTACGGCGTTTGGAGTCATCAAGAGTCACTGCCAAGTCGGCGGGATTTTTGCGATCACGTTTTCGCCCGATGGTCAGCAAGTCATTGTGGCTGGCATGGGCCCGATGGTGGATCCGATGGCTGGCAACGGTCGCCAGCGTTGGCAACGATTTTCACTTGTGCCCGGCCAGGCCAACGAAAAATGGCAATCCAAGGACGATCAGGTCGGCGAGGGCTTAATGGAAGCCCTAGCGATTAATCTAACGGATGGCACTTTCGCGATGTCCGGCCGTTTGCGAGGTGGTACGTTCAATACGGCGGTTTTTTCGCTAGAAAACGGGGACTTGATCCACGGATTCAAGACAGATTCTCGCGTAACGAAGGCAAGATTCCTTCGGGACGGACGAACGATGCTGTTAGGCGGGGCCTTGAGTCAATCGGCCGATGCTGGGCATCGATTTGGGGTGGTCGATATTTTTCGTGTTGAGCCAATTGACGCGGGGAAACCCGCAGGATAGCTTGATAGTCAGGGCTGCGTTAGTCCAACTTGTTCCTTTGTTCTCTAAGGAGAGACCTACATGCGTTTGATCGTTACCCTGTTGTTGATTGCTGCGTTCGGAATTTCGGTTGGCTGTGGCGGAGCCAAGCCTGCTCCTGCAACGAAAGCTGAAACCCCAGCTGCAGCACCCAAATAGTTCTAAGTTTGGATTGTGCTTGAAATTCAAAAGACCGAGGCCGGAAAATTCGACCTCGGTCTTTTTTTTGTTTCTTCATAGCGAAAGTCGCCAAGACTTTCGGTGGGCCTTGAACACATCACGTGCTGCCGAAACTCGTGGCGAGTTTCGCTACGTCAAACACTTAGACGGCTTCGTGTTCAACACCCAATCGCAAACAGAATTCTTGGAAAAGGCTGCGGTAGTCGTTGGTGGTCGAGTGAACATGTTCGGCTTCGGACAGGAAACGAATTTCTTCGTCGCAGGGGACGCCGTTCTTTTCTAGTGTGAATTCGAATTGTTCTAAGGGACTGCCGTACATGATCAACAGCTTGTGTTCATCAAATTGCACTTCTTGTGGCCGACCCTGATTCATGACGGCAATTCCGGTACAGCCATCATTCAGGAACATTTCTTCAAACTCCCACAGCAGACTCACGAGCACGGGTGTATCAATGTGCTCGCGATACAGATCCTCGTGGTCGCCCGATTCATTATCGTGGCTGGTTTCCAAAACAACATCCACGATCGGCCCCAACTTCTCTACCAATTGGATAAAGGTGGGAAACAGAGCCTTTTTGGAGACGGCCGCCATGATTACGGGAACGCGAGTTTCGTTCTCTTCGTCCACATAAACGTCATGGCGGTAGCCTTGCTGGGGCTGTATTTTCAAATCGAATGCCGGGCGAACGGCATTGGTCAGCTCAAATTCACCATACGATTTGACGTCCAAATGGGCGGCCAATTCGTTTTGTGAAATAGTAGCGAAACTATTCATTGGGATTAGGTTCCGTTCATCGTCGGATGAAGGATTGGTGAAAAAACGTTCCATGAAACCCATGGCAGTTTTCCTGATTGATAACGGCGAAGTATCAGTCCGCAAGGCTAGGGGTCGGGTCGGACCTTTTGCCAAGCTCATGGAGAAATCTAGGCCATCGAATAGTGTCAATTGAGGAAAACTTCAGGGCTTGAGCAAATTCTGGGACTTTTTTTAACAATCGGAATCGGTCTGGGCGTTACAATCAGCACAACCGCCAAGAACCGCAGCGCGATCGGTTCATGACGGTGACTGAGACGGCCAAACTGTACACCCTGCCCTGCCCTTTCACGTCGGCGACTGGTCCGAATGACAGGAATTGTGCGTGACCTAGACGGTTGGTGCCAATCGGCGAGAATTTGCGGCCAATCCGTTTAGAATCTTTCTAAGATTGGCTATGCTGAATCGAAAAACCGTTGTTGCGATCCCAACCCGTCACCCGAATTTGCTGGCCGAGGAACTGAATCATGAGTCAAAACAGCCAAACCCCAGGAACCAAAGTCGTTATCTTGGATCAAACCGGTTCTAAGAGTGTGGAGGCCGTCATCGCAGACAGCGTCACCGTCAGCAAGATTCTGCCGAATATCATTACCAAACTCAGCCTGCCGATGTTGGGGCCCGACGGGCAGCCAATGAGTTACAGCTTGGATCACAAAGAGGGTGGGAAACGCCTTCGTGAGGGCGAAACCTTGGTGGCAGCGGGAGTTCGCAGCGGCGATCACTTGATCGTTTACCCTGAAATTGTGGCTGGAGGGCGTTCATGAGTTCACCTCGCGTTCGCCGCTTGGTGGCGGATCACGAGTCCGTTCGCCAATTGATCCAGCAATCGTCGATCTTGGACATGAGTTGTTCCGGAGATCCGGCCGGAACGTATTTGTTTCGCTACAGTGGGCGCGGGTTGGCCATGGACCAAAATGGGCACCTGAAAGAGCAATGGGTGCATGAAGTCCGGGTCAACTTGGGTGCCAATTACCCACGAGTGATGCCGGAACTACATTGGTTGACTCCGATATTTCATCCAAACATTTCGGCCAATGGTCTGGTCTGTCTGGGTGGTTACAGCACGCATTGGGTGCCCAGCCTACGATTGGATGACTTGTGCCTGATGTTGTGGGACATGATTCGATATCGCAACTTCGACATCAGCAGTCCTTACAACCGTATGGCGGCGGAATGGGCAAAGACTCAACGGCATTTCATCTTGCCGCTCGATCCGCGACCACTGCGAACTCCGGCGAATACTGGAGCGGCGGATGCTCGCCCAGACTCCCGCGACGACTCCCGCGACGACTCCTCGGCGCCGACTTCCAGCCTGCAAGATACGAGGGTCGGTTGGAGTCCTGACGATACCAACTACAATCAAGGGGCTCCGCGGCAAGAAGCGGAGATCACCTTCCTGTGAGATAGAAAGCAAACGAAGTGTCCGAACCGGTGTTGTTCATCGACGACCAAGATCGGTACGACCGGTTGCGGCTGATTTCCTGGTGGGATCAAGAGCGGATTCGAGCCGCGCGAGTGTTGGTCGTGGGCGCCGGAGCCCTGGGCAACGAAGTGGTCAAGAACTTAGTGTTGTTGGGGATTGGCACGATCTATCTAATCGACTTCGATTTGATCGAAGCGTCTAACTTGAGTCGCAGCGTGTTCTTTCGCGACTCGGATTGCGGCCAGCCCAAAGCCAACGTCTTGGCGAGCCGAGCCCGAGAGCTGAACCCGGACAGTTGCGTCGTTCCCATCCACGGCAATGTGATGTTGGAAGTCGGAATTGGCTTGATCAAGAGCCTTGATGTTGTCGTTGGATGTTTGGACAATCGCGAGGCCAGGCTGTGGGTCAATCGCTTGTGTTGGAAAGCCAACGTACCGTGGATCGATGGTGGCATTCAGGAATTGAGCGGCGTTGTTAAGGTTTACACGCCACCCGACGGTGCCTGTTATGAATGCACGATGACCGCCAATGATTATCGCTTGATTCAGTTGCGCTACAGTTGCCCGCTCCTCAAACGCGAGGACATCCAAGCCGGACGAGTGCCCACCGCACCCACCATCGCCTCGATGATCGGAGCTTGGCAAGTTCAAGAGCTGTTGAAACTACTTCACAAGCTCCCGACCGACTCGGGAACGGCCTTGGTCTTTAACGGACTGTCGAATCACAGCTACAAGAGCAAATTGCCACGTCGCGACGATTGTTTGAGCCACGAGACATACGAACACATCCACCAGTCCAGCTTTACCCATCAAGCGACGGTCGCCGAGATTTGCGCGTGGGGCCAACAACTTGCAGGGCAGGAACTCAGTATCAGCCTGGACCGCGATTGGGTCGAGGCAATGACTTGCGACTCTTGTCACGATCAAGAAAAGATTGAACGCCCGGCTTTGTCGGTTTCCCACGGCGAAGCCATTTGCAAATGCGGTCAAGTCAGGCGACCGTTGATGCGATGCGAGATCCCGCCTACAGCGGCCTTCCAATCGTTGACACTATCGACGTTGGGCATCGCGGATTGGGACATCATCAAGCTCCGGTCCACAGATGGGCAGGAATGGCACGTCGGTCTCGAACCGATGGAAAAAGGAATTCACCCTGCCCTGCCCTGCTCTAATCCCGCGGCAACCACTTCATCGCGGGGCCACGGGCATGAGCGATGAGATGTCGTTTGGAGAGATTCAGGTCTCGCAACCAGAGAACGGCTTGCGTCCGGATCAGGATCCTCATTACGCGGTGGTTGCAGTTGGCCAACCGGCCACCGACCAATTGCGCATCTACGTGGATTTAGCGACATTGTGCGCCATTGAAGAGCACTTGAGTGGCGACACTTCCATCGAATTGGGTGGCGTGTTGTTGGGTGGGCAGTTTATTGACGACGACGGCCAACCTTTTGTGATTGTAAAAGAAGCGTTGGATGCCCAACATTTCGAGGCGACCAAAGGCAGCTTCAAGTTCACTCACGATACCTGGCAAGACCTGCTTCATCGGGCCGCTGTCTATCCGGGAACGACTCGAGTGGTCGGGTGGTATCACAGCCATCCAGGATGGGGGATATTCTTGTCCGACATGGACTTGTTTATCTGCCGAGGTTTTTTCAACAATCCGTTGGATGTGGCCTTGGTCGTGGATCCTTGCCAAGACCATCGCGGCTGGTTTCACTGGCAGCCGGCGACGGGACAAGATCGACAGTATCGAAATTCAGGTTTTTACTTGTTTGATTCTCGGCATCGGCTGCTGCAATTGCAGCGGGCGGCCGATTTGCTCAACGAAGCGGAGAGTGCCATGAGTTCCACCCATCCATTTCCCTCGTCTCGCCCGGGTACGACTCGTGCCTTGTCGCGCGTCGAAGCGAGTCAATCTTCGGCTCCAGCGCAGGTTTTTATCTCGCAACCAGACCAGACTTGGCCGCTGATTTGCTTGGTCGGGATGTTGTCGTTGCAGACCGTGCTCATTGCGATGATTGGATGGTCGGTCTGGACCACGCCCAATACCGCGAACAGCTCGGCAGTAACGAACGACTCGGTTTATCGCGCGGTGCTGGCTTCGTTGGTTGAAAGCAGCGATCCAAATAGCCCACCGCCGCTATCGAAGCAACGACTAGACATCCTTCTAAAACGACAAGAAGAAGTCCAGGAATTGAATGCACAGACCCAATTGTATCGCGTTGCCGCCGAAGCTTCACAGCAGCAGTTGCGTGAGACGACAAAACAAGTGGAAACTGCAACCACCGAGTTGCAAAAGGCGCACGCGATCAAGCGTGATTTGGATGCGCGGATCAAGACTCTCGAGATCGCCCTGCAAGAGGTTTCGGGCGAGGCGGAAAACTCAGGCCTATTAGGGGGCGCATGGTGGACTTCGCCATGGACCAACACGGTGATTGGTCTGATCGGCTTGGTAGCGGGCGGGACGATCGGTGGATGGTGGATTTCCAGGCGGAACACGAGCGTTGACTCAAGCGAGAAAGACTAAGCATGTCCGGCGGTTTTATCTGCTGCATCGTCTTCTGGATCATCGTGATTGGGATCCCAATCGCAATTTCCTGGTGGTTGAGTCGTTCGCGTGTCCGCAACGATTTCAAAATGCACATCCGGTCCCTGCGAGGACTCGTGTTGCGAGAAACAGATGACTCGCTCGAGGTCCAGCTCCCGTCTGAAAGTGGGACGGTTGTCGCCGCATTTTTCCCATTGGCGGATCATTGGTTCGGAAGGCGCGTGTTGGAATTGCATTTCAACCTGCCAGCGACTGCCGCCCAGTGTTTTGTGTGCGGCAATCATCGCTTGAGTCGAACGGTTCCGACCGGATGGACGATTCTTAAAGACGGTGGCGCCAGCCAACCCGCCCATGTTTTGGCGGCGACGGCGACACCCGCAGCTTCTGAGAAGTACTTTCGTTCGGGGCTGATCCAAGCGTATGCTCAATTGGAGAAGATCCATCCCCAAACCAGTCGCGTAACGATCGACAACGATCGCCTCATTTTGTTGGTTAGCGAATTTGCCAGCAGTGCCTCCGAGATTTCGAACCTGTTGGTCTTTGGTAGCCAATTGGTTCGACAATTGGAGACCGTCCATTCGGGGGAGATTCTGGTCGTCAGTCCTGAAGTGGTCGCTACGACCGACGCCCAGTGCCCGATCTGCTTCTCACAAGTCGTGCAGCCCAGTGTTTGCGAGCGTTGCGGGACGCCCCACTGTCGCGATTGCTGGAGCTACAACAATATGGTTTGTGGCGTCTTTGGCTGCGGTGGGCACCCGGTTAAGTGATAAGAGCCTATCCCAAAAGGGGTCTGACCCTTTGGGTCAGACCCCTTTTGGGATAGGCTCTAAGCTAAGGCAGGAACAATGCGGGCCGCGACGTAAACTCCCATGTTCCCCGCCGACTTTAGCTTAGCGTCGTGTCTGCTCCAAAAGTTGAATGGCCTGCGTCAATTGCGTCTGGACCAAAACCAGCTGTTTTTGCAGGTCATCGATTTTGTGATCGATCGAGTCGTTGTTGTCCATGGTCATTTCGTCGACGAACACCGCGTTGGCTAACGACAAACCAAAAATCCCACCGAATAGCACGACGGTTCCAAAGTAAAAACGAGTGAACGCGGTTAACGCGTAACCGTTGAACACGTACCAACTCAGGTCCGAATTTTCGATGGACTCATTGATCTGGCTGGGAATTTCGTTCCACCCTTCCACTGTGAAGAGTTGGAAAATAGTGAACATTGCCACCAAGGGGTCACCGAACAAATCTGGAGCCAATCGGCCATAAAAATGACAGGTAAAGATCGCCAAAATAAAGTTGAAGAACGCGAGAAAGATCAACACCAACAACGAAGCCTTGATCGCTCGGACCAATCCGTTCAAGAGATGTTCGACGTTGGGAATAAACTGCAAGAACTTCAGCAAACGCAGCAAGCGCAAGACCCGTAACAACAACAAGAACGACGTATCGGGCAACTCGATCACGCCGATCAGCAACGACGGAGTACTGACGATGACCAAGAAGAAATCAAATCGATGCATCGCTGTCCCAAAGTACTGCTTGGAACCCAACACTCCGATCTTGAAGATTGCTTCCAGTACGAAGAAAATTGTAAACACCTTGTCCAGCGTCATCAGGGTTGGATCCCCATAGTAGCCGGGAAAGTACATCCAGGTGATGATCGCGGCATTCAGCAAGATCGCCACAATAACGACTGGCTCGGAGCAAAAAACTTTGCGGGGATCTAAACGCCACATGGCTTTATCTTTCGTAAATTGGAGTCGATCCGACCACGCCCTGTCGCCATCCGATGGCGTTCTTATGAGCTTGGATGCTCGCAACGGGAAGCGCTGGCTCTTGGCCAACCGAATCGTTCCACAGCCGCCAAGACTTGATCGACGTTCTTGGGTTCCAATTGGTGCGGCGGCCGCCACGCAAACCATTGAAACCCTATGTGCTCCGTCAACACAATTTCCGGGTCACCCGTGATCTCGCCCAAAAAGATGGTCAACTGTTTTTGGGCCGGTCGCCCATCGAAGCCGACAACTTGATAACGATTTGTGAATTGGAAATCGTCGATGATTCTTACGGTCGAAGCGGGAATCCCGGTTTCTTCCGCAAGTTCGCGAAGTGCCGTGGCAAGGGGTGTTTCGTTCGGTTCAACCAAACCCTTCGGGAGGTCCCACCGATCCGCATGTCGCAGCAACAGGAATTGCCAACCGGTGTCGCCACAACGCAGCAAAACAATGCCACAAGAATGCAAATCCTGCGAGCGAACTTTTGAAATAAGGTTATCCATTCCATCGACTCTCGGTTGCGAGTAAAACTGAGCGTTAGCAGGCTCGACGGGTATCCGACGACAGGTAGCCAATTGGGGTAAGTTTCGAAGATCGCCCTGCCCTGCCCTTTTCGTACCAGGAACATTGCCTTGAAGATTTATACCAAAACCGGAGACGCTGGCGAAACCGGGCTCTGGGGAGCGACTCGAGTGTCCAAAGCCGATGCTCGGATCGAATGCCTCGGATCCGTCGACGAGTTAAACGCAAGTCTTGGGTACCTGCGCACGCAAACGACGAGCCTCGACGCAGAGCAACTCGCCGCAGAGCTGGGCTTGCTGTTGCCGATCCAGAAGCGGCTGTTTGAGCTCGGAGCTGCGGTGGCGGATGTCCGTCGGCAAGTGGCTCCGCTGGATTTGGCTGCGGCTACTGAGGCGTTGGAGAAATCGATCGATCGACAAACAGACTGGTTGCCGCCCCTGACCAGCTTCATTTTGCCCGCAGGGACTTCGCAGTCTACATTGGCCCATTTGTCGCGGGCGGTTTGTCGCCGGGCCGAACGGGTCCTGGTCAAATTATTGGAAGAACAAGCTAGTGACGCTGACCCACACGCTATAAAAAATCTCAAGAACGCGCAAATTTACCTTAATCGCCTCAGCGATTGGCTGTTTGTCCTGGCCCGAGCTTTGAACAACGCCCAGCACTGGCCGGATGAACCGTGGCCTGGCTGAGCCCGTTTACTTGAGAACAAATAATCGTTAATCTAAGCGTTGAGGCCAATCCGAGAGAAGTCTGGATTTCCCGGTGGATGGGGGAGCCCATCTGGCCCCAAATCATATAGCAACGCAGCGGAGTCGTTCGTTCGATGAAGAAAATTGAAGCGATTATTCGGCACTTTAAGTTGGAAAACCTGAAGAACGCCCTCTCTGAACTGGGTGTGAAGGGGATGACGATCACGGATGTTCGCGGATACGGACGTCAAAAAGGTCACACGGAAATGTATCGTGGGACGGAATACGCGGTCGATTTTGTTCCGAAGGTCAAAGTCGAAGTGGTCTGTATGGACGACGAACTGCAGAAGGTCGTGGAACGGATCATCATGACGTCGCAAACCGGCCAAATCGGCGATGGCAAGATCTTCATCTCGGAGCTATCCGATGTGATTCGCATTCGCACCGGCGAGTGTGGTCCGGAAGCCATTTGACGTCCCGTCCCCCTTTTGGGAACGGCTCTAAGTCGCAAAGCGGAATATGATGCGGCCGTATCTCGCCGAAGCCAAGCAGAAGCTCGTTCAGGGCTACGAGCAGCTGAAGCGTCAGCACGAACTTGGAGCCAGCGGCCGGGTGATTTGCCAGGGTATGGCGAGTCTATGGGGCGAGATCATCTGCGACAACTACCGCGCGGCGCTGGCCGATGTCTTGCCAGACCCTCAGGAACAAGATCACTTGGCCCGCAGCTGTAGCCTGTTGGCTTTGGGCGGTTTGGGACGTCAGGACGTGGCGCCCCATTCCGACGTCGATCTGATGTTGCTGTACATCCCGGGCATCGAGCCGAAGATTGAAAAAGTAGCCGGTCGGCTGGTGCAAGACTGTTACGACATCGGCTTGAAACTGGCCCTTGCTTCCCGGACTGTGCGGGATGCCAATACGCTGGCCTTTACCGACGCAACGATCCTCACTTCGCTGACCGAAATGCGACTGCTGGCCGGTAGCGAATCATTGCTAGAGAAATTCCGCGATCGGTTCCTGCGTTCGGTCCGCAAACGCACCCATTGGTCGTTAGATTTCGTCGAAAAAGCTCGGAAGCAAGAGCAGTCGCAGTACGGTGAATCCGTTTATTTACTTAGTCCCAATGTGAAGCGTTCGCGCGGGGGCCTACGCGAAATCCATACGGTTCGTTGGATGGGCTTCATTCGATATGGAGAGACCAGTCTCAACAAACTCCGCGAAATCAAAGCTCTGTCGCGGCTGGATTTTACGAACTTGATCGAAGCACGCGAATTCTTGTTGCGACTGCGAAATGAACTGCATTTCCACGCTGGTCGGGCGGTGGATTTGTTGGATCGAGCGGAACAGATGAGAATCGCCGACGCTTGGCATTATCCGGCGGGGTTGGAAATCTTGCCGGTTCAAGAATTCATGCGTCAGTATTTTCGCCATTCGACTGCGGCTCGTTACAGTAGTTTTCAGTTCTTCAACGATGTTCGCGGAAACTTCGAGCATCGATCGTTTTTTGATACTTGGGTCGGACGGCGGGAGGAAGGCCATTTCTTGGTGACTCCGCGATGTGTGGCCGTCGTCAAAGAATCCATGGATATTGTCAAGAACGACATTGAGTTGGTGCTTCGACTGATGGAGATTTCCAACCGCTCCAAGAGATACATCGAGCAAAACACTTGGCGAAGTATTCGCAACGCGATGCTCAAGCAGGCGCAGATTGTCATGTCTGCGGAAGCGAAGAAGAATTTCATGCGGATTTTGGCCAACCCAAACCGCCTGCCCAATCTTCTGCGGCGATTGCATGAAATGAACGTCCTCGAGAAAATCATCCC
>JAUXWY010000338.1 GCA_030681235.1 Pirellulaceae bacterium
CGGCTTTAGCCGGCGAGTAGCTGAAAAGAGCGTTTTCACAGCTCCCGCCGGCTGAAGCCGGTACACCAGCGCTCGCTAAACCGATAATGTTGCGAGTCTTCGGATCTACCAAGCCGGGTACACGAGCGCTCGCTCAACCGGGTCCGTTACGGATTCGGGGACAACCCGGAAACTTGCCAGGATTTCCGTGGACTTCACCGGAATTTCTGTGACAATGAACCGGCGTGACACGACTAGTAACGAACTTTGGGGGGTTCGTGGGAGGTGATGTGGTGGAAGCTGCCGAACATGAACTACTCGAAGCGGCCGGCAACGGGGACCGTGCGGCGTTTGCCGAATTGGTTCGCCGTTACCAGCGGTTAGTGCGGTGGCGGCTAGCTCGTTTGGTTCCGGCCGATCAAGTCGACGATTTGGCACAGGACATTTTTGTCGATTTGGCAAAGACTCTCCAAACCGGTGCGAAACTGGGAAGCAGTCCCGCCACTGAATGTTCGGCAAGCAGCAGTTCCTCCACAACGATCGCGTCCTTGGCAGCGTGGTTGATCGCCGTCGCCCGGCGGAAAGCAGCGAATTTCTTTCGCGCGACCCAACGCTACGACCAGTTGCTGGCCAAATACCAACAGAACGTCGGGAACTCGTCGACCGAGCGAATGTTGCTCACCGACGGTGCCGAACCAATTGAATCGACGCAGTTGGAGGCTCTGGCTGGATGTCTCGAGCTACTCCAGCCCAAGTACCGTGAGATTGTCGATGGTTACTACGCTCACGGCCATTCGGCGGAAGTGTTGGCCGTCCAAACGGCTCGCACGCCCGGAGCCATCCGCATGATTTTGATGCGAATTCGGCGTTCATTGGCCAAGTGCATCTCCCGACGGCAAGAACCAGAATCGTCAGGTCCAAACCTATGATAATCTCCTCCGAAGTCCGCGAGCATTGGACCCATTATCTGCAGGGACAAATGACGGCCGACGAGCATGAAGCGCTGGGCCGCCGGCTCGTGGCTGAGCCAGATTTGGCATCGGCGCTGGCTGCGGACTCGCGGGTGCACCAATTGTTGCTGGACCATTATTCAACGAAGCCCGAACTGATTGCCGTCTTGTCGTCGTTGCCCGAGCGCTCCTTCGGCAGATTGAATGACGCTCAATTTGTCGAGCGCTGCTTGGAAGCCGTTGGCCAAGCGACGCCATTGGGGATGGCGAGTGGCGCGAAGGGTCCACAACAAACCGAGACTTGTGACCCAGCCAAAATAACAGCCAACCTTGGCGGTCCTCCCTTATTTGATTTGGACGACGGTATTACTTTTGTAGAGCCAAGCGCGATACCACCCGTCGCGGTGGAGCCACCCCCGGTTTGTCAGTCGGACACGGCGTCCCCCGCACCCACTCGGAACTCGGTGTCTCGTTGGGCCTCGAAAGTGGCACTTGCGGCGGCCGTGATGTTGATGGCGGTCGGAACTTGGTGGTATGCCGATGCGCAACGTTTGATGGGAGGAGCGAACGATTGGGCCGCGACCGTTCTGACCGGCGAGCCTTCGCTACAAAAACCCCCGGTTGAAGATCTAAGGGCGGGGGCAGGGGCAAATGCTGCGGACCTTGATCGGTTGGGCAACCCAAATCCTGTCGGCCTCGAAGATGTTGCCAACGCGGATGACCTGCCACGTCAACCGATGGTGGGAGACGCCGCGGTCGAAGTTGATCCGCTGCTGGCGGAAGATCAGGTGCCCGAACCAAAGCCCGAACCGAATCGTTTTCCGCAAGTGATTCGCGGGGCTCCGGAGGAAGAACCGAACTTCATCAAAGACGCTGGCGAAGAAATACTTGCCGGGCCCCTGCACACCAAACTGGCCGTCGGTCAACTGGTTGCGGGTCGCGATGCCCTGTGGGAGGCCGAGCCAGAGGCCTGGGGGATTCAGCCAGAGCGAAACGGCCGGATGGCAGATCGCGACGCTCGCTTTGTTCGCTTGACGCGCGGGGAAGCCCAATTGGTCTTGAACAATGGACTAAAAGTGGGCCTGCAAGCGCCTGCCGCCTTTCAATTTGTATCGCCGACCAAATTGCGATTGATCGACGGGATGTTCTTGGTGGAACCTTCGGCCGCAGGGGCACCTTTGGATTGGACGATCGCGACCGACTGCTTTGATGTCGCGCCCTCGACACCCGCACGTTTTTTTGTGACGACATCGGCCGAGTTCGGAACGGGTGTCGAGGTTTTGGACGGCGAGGCTCGGTTGATGCCCCAGTCCGGGTTGGGCGAACCCGTTTTACTGAACCGAGACGGGTATTTTGGTGGGCATTTTCTGCCGGCCGCCGATGCCACAAGCGCGAAGCCGGGCGCTGCCGCGTTGGCGCATCGGGATGGATCGTTTTCCGGTCGGATCGTGGCCTTCCGGGCTCCGTTGCAGATCTCTTCGTCGGAAGTGTTCGGAGCGACGCTGCAAACCATCGTTCAAAGAATGCGGGAAGCCCCTGTCGATTTTGAGCGAGATTGGCGCAACGTGCTCGAACGACTCGACCAACTGAAAGCCAACAAACGCAACCGCCCGGGTCTGCGACACGAGGTCCGATTTTCTGGTGATTTATTGCCGGCGTTTCCCGAACTGCAGGCGGACCTAGGTCGCGGTATTCCGCTCCCGAAAGGCCCGTTTGATATGGACCAAATTCGCCAATTTGCCGGCCAATTAAATATCAACGGCCAATTGATCAACCTGGACAACCTCGGCGAATTGCGCAAAATCCAGCAAGACTTGGCCAACGATCTCAATCAACTGCGCCAGCAACAGGAACAAATGCAACGGAACCGCAATCGGCGGAATGCCATGGATCCAGACCTCATGGCCCAGCAAATGATGATTCAACAGATGCAACAGATCGAGATGATCCTCAAGATGGCTCAAGGATTCCAGGGGCAGTTGCCGGGTCAGTTGCCGGGTCAGGTGCTTGGTGAGGGTGGGGCGGTCGCCCCGACGGAACCCGTGGTGGCCTCGTTTACCACCCTGATTACGCCAGAAGGGCAGCAAGATCGCGCTGCGATGGTCGACCAGCTCCAACGGACCTTGGAAGAATCCTTAGAGGATGAAACGCAACGTGCGCATCGATTGGACTCGTTGCGAAGAAAACTACATCAACAGTAGTGGTAGTCCCGATGAATGCCGGAAGTTTAAGGATTAGCCGGTAGCGAAATTCACCAAGAAACTCGGCATTTCCACGGCAATCGTGCCCTCCCCAAAGTCTTGGCCACTTCCGCTCCGCGTATCCTTGCGGCAACGGTGGACTGCCCATCGGGCACGTCTTCTTGTACAATGGTCGGTGAACCCTGACCATTGTCGATCTATCCCCCTAAGTCTTGCATGAATCGCCCCCAATCCCGTTCTGGCCCTCGAAAAAGCTCCCGTCCCGGGTCCCGCCCAAGTTTTCGTCCGTCGACGCCGTCTGCGGCTACGGCTGGGACCGCAGCGCCACGAGTTTCGGATGAGCCTGGGGCTCATCGGAAGAAGTTGAAGTTGGCGAAGTCGTTTGCGGCCATGGGATTGCCGCCTGCGATCTTGGCGGCGGTCGAGGCGGCCGGATACGAGACGCCGACCGCGATTCAAACGAGCTTGGTGCCCTTGGCGCTTCAAGGTTATGACCTGGTCGGCCAAGCCCAAACAGGATCGGGGAAAACGGCCGCCTTCGCGTTGCCCATTCTGGCTCGGTTGCAAGAATCGCTCGATGACGGCCGCGACAATGCTCGTCGACAACAGTTGCCACAAGCTTTGATTCTGGTACCCACGCGCGAGTTGGCCACGCAAGTTTCGGGTGAAATAAACAAGTTGGGCAAGGGCCAAGACGCTCGTTGCTTGGCGATCTATGGTGGTGTCAACATCCGCACCCAGCAGCGTCAATTGCAAGAAGGTTGCCAAGTCGTCGTTGCCACGCCCGGACGAGTCATGGACCTGTTCGCTCGGAAGTCGATCGATTTTAGTCGCTTGGAAACGGTCGTTCTGGACGAGGCCGACCGGATGCTAGACATTGGCTTTCGGCCCGCCATCGAGCGGATCTTGGGGAACTGTCCCACTGAGAGGCAGACGTTGCTCTTGAGTGCCACGGTCCCGGACGAGATTCTGAAACTCGCGCAGCGGTACATGCGCAAACCGAAGTTGATTTGTTTGCCCAAGTCCGAACAAGACAATCAGACCATCGATCAGTATTACTTTTCGGTCGACGCGGAACAGAAGTACGACCTCTTGGTGGCTTTGTTGGAACGCGAACTACCGCCGCAAGCGATCGTCTTTTGCCGCACCAAATTGGGCACCGAGCGATTGTTCCGCCGCTTGGAGAAGATGGAAAACTATGCCGGGTTGGCCACTTTGCATGGCGACATGGCTCAGAATGCTCGCGAACGAGTGATGAAAAAGTTTCGTGCCGGCGAGACTCGACTTCTGATCGCGACCGATGTTGTTGGCCGTGGGATCGACGTGTCTAGTGTCTCGCACATTATCAACTTCGATGTTCCTTCGTTGGCCGAAGATTATGTCCACCGAGTCGGTCGGACGGGCCGTATGGGTCGCGACGGAGTGGCTTATACATTTGTCTCGCGGGATCAGGGCGGGGACTTGACCAGCATCGAGCTGCAAATCAATCAACTGCTCAAGCGGGACCACATTCCGGGCATATCGCTGGAGCCTCAGGAACGAACGGTCGCATCGGAAGCCGCCGCGGCCAGTACCGCGCCACCGACGCCGCCGACCAATCGCTATCGCCGCTGGTAGTCGATTTTTGGCAACCGTTCCGTATGCATGAATGGCGGTTGGGAAGTTGTTTTGGGTCAGTTATGAAAGCCCGAGCTCGCCCGCAGCACCCGACTCACATCCCCATTTTCCGTGATTTTCTGTATAGATTT
>JAUXWY010000341.1 GCA_030681235.1 Pirellulaceae bacterium
CTTCATCAAAATCCTCAAGGCCGGAGGCCGCGCCGGCATCGTCATCAAGAACACCTTCCTCTCCAACACCGACAACGCCTCCGTCAGCCTGCGCCAGAAGCTCCTCGAAGAATGCAACCTCCACACCGTGCTCGACTGCCCTGGCGGCACGTTCATCGGCGCGGGCGTGAAGACGGTGGTGCTCTTCTTTGAGAAAGGCAAGAAGACGCGCAAGGTCTGGTACTACCAGCTCGACCCCGGCCGCAACATGGGCAAGACCAACCCGCTCAACGACGCCGACCTCGCCGAGTTCATCGCGTTGCAAAAGACGAAGGCCGACTCGCCCAAAAGCTGGAGCGTGGACGTGGCGGCCATCGACCCGAAGACCTTTGATTTGTCCGTGAAGAACCCCAACGGCGGCGAGGAAATCGCGCACCGCAGCCCGCAGGAAATCATGGCCGAAATCGCCGCGCTGGACGCCGAGAGCGCGGAAGTGCTGGGCAACATCAAGGCGCTGCTATGAAAAAGGGGTGGCAGACAAAAACGCTGGGCGACATTCTCGAAAAGACCGAGACGGTTAACCCGCTCCAATCTCCGTACGCCGAGTTCGACTACATCGACGTGTCGAGCGTTTCCAACACGACCTTTGAGATTGAGGAAACCCAACGCCTCAAAGGAAAGGACGCGCCAAGCCGAGCGAGGAAACTCGTCCGAACGAATGACATCATCTTCGCGACGATTCGCCCCACGCTCCAACGAATCGCCGTCGTGCCTGAACATCTCGACAAGCAAGTTTGCAGCACCGGCTACTTCGTCCTCCGGCCGAAGCAGGGAATCGACCACCGCTTCGTCTTCTACTCTCTCTTCACCGAGAACTTCATTGGACAAATGGAGAGCCTTCAGAAAGGCGCGAGCTATCCGGCGGTCACGGATGGCGACGTGCGAGCGCAAGAGATTCCCGTCCCCCCGCTGGCCGAACAGCAGCGGATCGTCGGGCTGCTGGACGAAGCGTTTGCGGGCCTCGCCACCGCCAAAGCCAACGCCGAAAAGAACCTCCAAAACGCCCGCGCCCTCTTCGAAAGCCACCCCCAATCCGTCTTCACCCAGCGCGGCCCGGGGTGGGTGGAGAAGAAGGTTTCCGAGATTGCAAAGCATTCCCTCGGTAAGATGTTGGACAAGGCGAAGAACAAGGGAGAACCACAGCCTTACCTCCGAAACATCAACGTCCGCTGGTTCACCTTCGACTTGTCGGATTTACTTCAAATGCCGTTCCTCCCAGCCGAGGCGGAGAAATACACCGCGATCAAAGGCGACGTTCTGATTTGCGAAGGCGGCTACCCCGGACGCGCTGCCATTTGGGACGAGGACTATCCGATCTATTTTCAGAAAGCTCTCCATCGCGTTCGGTTTCACCAACCAGAACTCAATAAATGGTTCGTCTATTACCTGAGTGTTCAGGATTCCAGCGGACAACTGAAGCAGCACTTCAGCGGAACGGGCATTCAGCATTTCACTGGCGAAGTCCTTGCGCGTTTCCCGATTCCAGTGCCGCCCTTGCCAGAACTCCGCCGAGCCGTGGCGAAGTTTGACGCACTGTCGGAAGAAACCCAACGCCTCGCCCGCCTCTTCGAGCGGAAGCATGCCGCGCTCGAGGCGTTGAAGAAGTCGCTGCTGCACCAAGCCTTCACCGGGGAACTTTAACCCAGAGAACACGATGACCATTCAAACCGGCGGTAAACAGATTCTACTTCATGGCCTGGCCCTCATTCTGGCCGGGCTGGTCTTTGGCTTTGCCCCGCCCTTGACGCCGTATCCCCGGCTCGCACTCGGAGCGCACATCCAGTTTGTCACCAACGGCACGTTGTTTGTGGTGCTGGCGATGGTCGTGCTCAAGGTGCCCCACCGCGCCGGCCCCAAGTCAGTCCTGGTGATGGTGGTGTCGGCGTGGCTGACGTGGTTCATGGCCTTGTCCGAGGCTGCCAATGCCTGGTGGGGTGCCAACCAAATGCTCCCGATCGCGGCCAAACAAGCCGGAGCAACCGGGGCTGCGGCCTGGCAGGAAGCCGTGGTGAAACTATGTCATCTGCCAGCGGCCCTGGGCCTGATCCTCTCGGTGACGCTGCTGATCATCGGCATTGTAAAACACCGCGCTGCGACGGAATCGGAAACCGCACCATGAGCCAAGCGAAAGCCCACCACCTCGCCACGCTTTACGAGCGGAAGCTGGCCACGCTGGAGGCGTTGAAGAAGTCGCTGCTGCACCAAGCGTTCACCGGAGAATTGTAGTGGAGTCCGAACGATGACGACAGGCAATCATTCGTTACCGTCACCAGATGATAGCATTGAGATTCGCGAACGCATTGACAGTGGTTTGTACGGAAGCGTTTATCGTGCCGTGCAAAAACCGTTCGGTCGACAGGTCGCAGTCAAAATCATTAAGACTGAAGGGAACAAGGCGGACGCCTTGGCACATGCTGCGCCTTTAGCTCGTGTCAATCATCCCGCAATCGTCACCGTGTATACGCTTAAAGAGATTTACATCCCTGAACTGGGCAACAGCGTTCCAGCGATTGTGATGGAGTGGGTCGACGGCGTTACGTTTGGCAAACGACTGATGCAATCGAAATTCACGATTGACGAGGCAACGTTGCTTTGCCATGACCTGCTGGATGGCATCGAACACCTCCATTCCTCGGGAATTTGCCACGGAGATCTACACGTCGGCAACATCATTATCCTTCCAACAGCGCGTGCAAAGATTATCGACATCGACGCCAACAAAGAGTATTCTCTTCCAAAATTGTCGGCAGGATCGCAAGAGGGTGCGAAATCATCGGACATCGACTATTGTCGTGGGGCGATCTTCAAGGCGATTCGGCATTCGGTCATTCCCCTGTCGGTCATTAGCAATCATGAAACCAATCTTGATGGAGCCAATTCCATCGACGTACTTCGGCGGGCGGTTGATTCCTTGATATCGGAAGCAAACCAAATGGGTTTTCCAAATCAAGGTTCGCCATCGAGTGGACAAGCAGAGGAATGGCTCGATCGCCTTGCAATTGCTAATGCTGCGTCCGACCAAGTGATTTCGCTGCTCGACACACAGGCGTATTTCGACTTGATGAAATTGCCGTATCCGACGCAACAGTCAGGTGTTTTGGATCGGTTGAGCAGCGAAGGTCTTATACGACCGACATCCAGTGGGTGGGAGATCACTAATCTTGCCGCCGTCATGCTGGCGAAGAAACTCGACGCATTCTCGCCTGCGCTGGCTCGCAAAGCTCCCCGTGTGGTAATCTACGAACGAACAAATAAGATTCTGACGAAAGACGACAAGCTCAGTAATCGTGGCTATGCTGTCGGCTTTGAGGCACTGGTGGACTTCGTCCATTCCTCCGCACCGCAAAATCGCTTTATCGAGGAAGCGGTTCGACAAGAAGTCAAGATGTTTCCCAAACAGGCCCTTCGAGAACTCATTGCCAACGCCCTTGTTCATCAGGACTTTCTGATGACCGGTGTATCGGTGATGATCGAGATGTACGATGACCGTGTGGAGATTTCCAACCCAGGACTACCACCGATTCACGTCGAGCGGTTCATTGACGAGTTTCGTTCTCGAAATGAACGACTTGCCGATTTGATGCGTCGCTTGGGAATCTGCGAAGAGAAGGGCAGCGGGATCGACAAGGTCATCAGTGCGTCTGAAATGTATCAACTTCCGGCCCCAGATTTTCGCGTTGGCCAGTTGCGAACGACGGCGATCTTGTTCGCACATCAAGAACTGGAGCAGATGGATCGAAATGATCGGATTCGTGCCTGTTATCAGCATTGTTGTTTGAGGTATGTGATGAACGAGCAAATGAACAACCAAAGCCTGCGGGAACGATTTCGGTTGCCGGAGAAAAAAGTGGCGACGGTGACGTCGATTATAACGGCAACGGTAGATTCCGGAAAAATCAAACTGGCGGATCCAAGCCAGACATCCACTCGATACCGAAGGTACCTCCCGTTTTGGGCGTAGGTTTCCTTTTAAAGCTGACCGCGTTAGCGGCTGGCATTAAGCCGTAAACCGCTGAGCCCCAACAACTTACCTCTTTTAGCGCAAAACGCCATGAACGAAGCCGAAACCAGAGCCGAGCTGATTGACCCTGCGTTGAAAGCGGCGGGCTGGGGTGTGGTTGAGGGTAGCCGCATTCGCCGCGAGTACCAAATCACACCAGGTCGGCTGGAAGGCTTCGGGCGACGTGGCAAGACGCTCAAATCGGACTACATCCTCGAATATCGCAATACGAAGTTGGCGGTCGTCGAAGCCAAGGCCTGGGATGAAGCTCTGACCGAAGGGGTGGCCCAAGCCAAGGACTATGCCGGAAAGCTGTCGATTCGTTTCGCCTATTCGACAAATGGCCAGGGCTTCTATGGCATCGACCTGCAGGATGGAACCGAAGGCGAAGTCGCGGGGTTTCCATCGCCCGACGAACTCTGGAATCGCACCTTCGCCCAGCAGAACGCTTGGCGAGACCGTTTTGCCGCCGTGCCGTTCGAGGACAAAGGTGGCTCACATCCGGGACGCTACTATCAGGACATCGCCATTGAGCGAGTGATGGAATCCGTCGCTGACGAGCGACAGCGGATTCTACTCACACTGGCCACCGGCACGGGCAAGACTTTCATCGCGTTTCAGATCGCCTGGAAGTTGTTTCACGCCCGCTGGAACCTGAGCCGCGAAGCCACCCGCCGCCCACGCATTTTGTTTCTGGCCGACCGGAACATTCTGGCGAATCAGGCCTACAATGCGTTTTCGGCCTTTCCCGAGGATGCACTCGTCCGCATCGCGCCCGAAGACATCCGCAAGAAGGGTAAAGTGCCGAAGAATGGCAATCTGTTCTTCACCATCTTCCAGACCTTCATGAGCGGCCCGCCGCAGGACGGCCAGCCGTCGCCCTACTTCGGCGAATACCCGCCGGATTTTTTCGACTTCATCATCATCGACGAATGCCATCGTGGTGGGGCTAACGACGAAAGCAACTGGCGTGGCATCCTCGATTACTTTGCCCCTGCCGTGCAGCTCGGTCTCACAGCCACGCCCAAGCGCAAGGACAACGTGGACACTTACGCCTACTTTGGCGAGCCGGTGTTCATCTACTCGCTGAAGGAGGGCATCAACGACGGCTTCCTGACTCCGTTCCGGGTGAAGCAGATTCAAACCACACTGGACACGTACGTTTACACCTCAGACGATGCTGTAGTGGAGGGAGAGATTGAAGCGGGCAAGGTGTACGAAGAAAAGGACTTCAATCGGGACATCGAAATCCGCGAGCGGGAAAAGAAGCGGGTGCAGATATTTCTGGAACAGATCAACCCCAACGAAAAGACACTGGTTTTCTGCGCCAACCAAGCCCACGCGCTGCTGGTGCGCGATCTGATCAACCAGCTCAAGAAGAGCAGCGATGTGAATTATTGCCACCGGGTCACGGCGGATGACGGCGGCATCGGCGAGCAATGGCTGCGGGACTTTCAAGACAACGAGAAAACGATCCCGACGATCCTGACCACCTCACAAAAGCTCTCGACCGGCGTTGACGCCCGCAATGTGCGCAATATCGTGCTGATGCGGCCGATCCATTCCATGATCGAATTCAAACAAATCATCGGGCGTGGTACGCGACTGTTCGACGGGAAGGATTACTTTACGATCTATGACTTCGTTAAAGCACATTTGAATTTTCAGGACCCTGAATGGGACGGGCCGCCGCAGGCGGAAGAACCTTGTCCGAAGTGCGGCCAACGTCCTTGTACCTGTGAGGTAAAGCCACCCCAGCCCTGCGAAATCTGCGGCAAGTCGCCTTGCGAATGCCCGGAAGAGCCATGCCCCAAGTGCGGCAAGATTCGTTGCGTCTGCGAAAAGAAGCGGAAGACGAAGGTAAAGCTGGCTGACGGCAAGGAACGCACCATCCAGCACATGATGATGACGACCTTCTGGCATCCCGACGGAACACCCATGTCCGCCCAACAGTTCATGGAATTGCTCTTCGGCAAGCTGCCTGATTTTTTCCAGAGCGAAGAGGAGTTGCGGAATCTGTGGAGCACACCAGACACGCGAGCCAAACTCTTAGCAGCACTGACTGAGAAGGATTTTGGCCATGCCTCGCTGCTGGAGATGCAAAAGATTATTGATGCCGAGAATAGCGACCTGTTCGACGTATTGGCCTACGTCGCTTACTGCAAACCGCCCATCCCACGCCAAGACCGTGCGGATCACGCCCGAGTTTTCATCAACTCCGCTTTCAACTTGAAGCAACGGGCTTTTTTGGACTTTGTGCTTCAGCATTACGTCAGCAGTGGCGTCGATGAATTGGATCAGAGTAAACTCACCCCGCTTCTTCGCCTCAGATATTCCAACTCGATTTCAGATGCCATTGCCGATCTAGGAAAACCGGAAGAGATTGGCAGCATTTTCGCTGGATTTCAGAAGTACCTCTATGAGCAGGTGGCTTAACCCCATTTGAAGATCTCGTGCCGCATATTCACAAGATTAACAAACTTCGACCGCCAACGAATTGCTCATAGAATTAGCTGTCGTCCAATAGTCCCCAGGACGTCCCCCAGCGGTCGCCAAGGTGCGTTTGTTCAACAAGGCGTCCTAAGCTTGTTTCAGATTCATTTGTTCTAGTTGGTTGCAAATGGAAACCGGGTCGACTCCTTCACCGGCCAATGCCGCCAGATTCCACAAATCCAAGAGTACTCGTTGCTCTTTTTTTCTCGGTAGTTTTATTGACGCTGCGAACGTGTCGGCGACTAAGTTTAACGTCGGCAATTGAACAACATTTTGATCCATGAGCCAATCCATGATCCCGTTCCCAGCTCGCAACGGAATGAGGCTCGTCACATGACTACCACAATCAAGAGCGTGACGGACGCTGGCCACTGTATGAGCAACCACCTCGTCACCTTTCACCCCCGGTGCCGGCAAAAGGATAAAAGTGCGAATTGAAATTCCATTCTCCAACAGAAATCCGCAAGCTCGATCGTAGTCGCGCAGCGTCATTTGTTTGTTCAACCAGGCCAGAATGGTTTCGTCGGCAGTCTCCAACCCCATGGCCACTTGCAGTTGCCCCGACAATTGCGAAGCGAACTCCACCACTTGACTGGACATTAATTTCGGATGGTTTTCGACGACCACCAACTCAAATTCTTTGACCAACCGCGCCAGTTCGTTGCGTTCGGATCGAGGAACCGCCTGCGGGTCGAAGAAATTGCTCGCGTTGTAAAGTTTGATGGTGTGGCGGTGCTGGATTTGAGGCAGGATCGACTGCAGCTGTGCGATTAACGCGCCAGGCGGGGACGGCGTTTCAACGGTGTTTTTCCACAAGTCGCACATGAGACAGCGAAACGGACATTCTTTGCCGATTAGAAAAACCGTGGTCGCCGGCTTCGGAACGCCTTCCGCATCGGGTTCCATGTCCGTGATAAATTCCGGAGCCGCCATCGGATCGGCCAAGGACCGTCGACTTCGGAACTGCAATACCTGCTGCGAATCTAGCGGCGGAAGGAGGGACAATTTTTAGCCAGTCGTGTGAGGCGTGATGGTTGACGAGTCGGATTCCAAGTATACTCGGATTTTCCTCTCGATAGGCGGAGGACAAGCGTTGCGGAAAACGATCATCAAGCCGAGAGCCAGACGAATGAAATTGTTTTCAAGAATAGTACAAGCCTATCGATCCAAGTCGACGACCGTGATCGACGTTCGCTGGATTGTCGACAGACTTAGCGTGATTCTGCTTGGCAGTCTGCTGTGGCCGATCGATCAAACTCTTGTTGCGGAAACATCGGGCATTGTTTCGGTCCCCGCCCTGGTTCTGCTAGAACCAGTCGACCCTGCGAAAGCTCAAGACGAACAAGATCCTCAATCGAAGTCGGAGTATTTGCAGCCTCAGGATCGTTTGACTTTGATTGGTGGAGCGATGATCGAGCGGCTCCAGACCGATGGCCGATTGGAGGCCGCCTTGTATCAATCGCTGGGCAGCAGCAGTTTTCAGATTCGAAATTTGGGTTGGAGCGGAGACGATGTCGGGGGAACGGCTCGAGCCGTCTTTGGACAGCCCAGTGACGGGTTCGAGCGATTGAAGTCGGATCTGAAGTTCACTCAGCCCACCGTTGTCTTGGTTGCCTATGGTGCCAATGAATCATTCGCGGGAGCGGGTGGCTTAGAGAAATTCCGAGTGGGACTGGGTCGTCTCTTGGACATGGTCCAAGAGACGGGTGGTCGACCGGTGTTGCTGACGCCGCCGCCCTTTGAAGATTTGGGACCGCCACTGCCGTCGATGCAGGTTGCCAACGAAAACTTGGGGCTGTATTGTCAAGCCATTCGCGAACTGGCCGCACAGCGGAACTTGGCGGTTCTCGATTTGCACTCGCGAATCTCAGCCGCACCGAAGCCGGCTCAAGCTCGAACGGAAAATGGCGTGCACCTTTCCCAGACGGGAACTGCGGAAGTTAGTCGTATCATGGCCGAAGAACTGTTGGGAAAAAAATCCACCGATGCACAGTGGATGCAGCTCAGCAACTCCGGTGATCTGTTGGCGAAGATCCGCAAAAAGAATGAATGGTATTTTCACCGATACCGTCCACAGAACGAAACCTACTTGTTTCTATTTCGCAAACACGAACAAGGCAACAACGCCGTCGAGATCCCAAAATTCGACGAGCTTGTTCAAAACGCCGAGCAAGAAATTCGTCGCACGGCAACCGGCCTAGTGCCCAAGTAGCATTTGCAATTCACTCGACCTGACGACTTCGGCCAAGAAAGACATCAGAGTATCCCATGTTCATCGGAAACGAACGCATGCCCCAAGTGCTGATTCAACGGCGGCCCGAACCCCAATGCCATCCGTCGCGAGACGCCCACACTTCACCCTGGACTTGGTTCTCGGTGATCGCTTTTCTGGCACTGCTGGGCGGCTCCTCAGTTTTCGCGCAACGCGACTTGCAAAACATTCCCGACCCCGATCCAGCGGTTTCATTGGCGTCGTTCACATTGCCCGAGGGCATGCAAGCGCAGCTGTTCGCCGGTGACGGCCAAATTGCGAAGCCGATCCATATGAACTTCGATGCTCGCGGTCGATTGTGGGTTGCCGGCAGCGAAGTTTATCCGCATATCGAACCGGGCCAACCCGCAACCGACAAGATCTTCATCGTGGAAGATGCCGATCGAGATGGCGTCGCTGAAAAGGTCATCGTGTTTGCCGATGATCTATTGATTCCCACTGGAATTCTACCCGATGAAAACGGTGGCTGTTACGTCGCCAATAGCACCGAGCTGTTGTACTTGTGGGATAGCGATGGAGATGGCAAAGCCGACCAGCGACGAATTGTCTTGAGTGGTTTTGGCACCGAAGATACTCACCATTTGCTGCATACCCTAAATTGGGGCCCCGATGGTTCGATGTTCTTGAACCAATCGATCTATATCCACAGTCATGTTGAAACACCTTGGGGCGTTCAACACATGAACGGTGGAGGTATTTGGCGGTTTCGCCCGGATACGTTGGAATTAGAGGTTCACTGCTTGGGATTCGTGAATCCATGGGGCACGATCTTTGACCCTTGGGGGCAAAGTTTTGCGACCGACGGAGCATACGGCGAAGGGGTCAATTACGTTTTCCCAAACTCCGTGTTTGTCACATCACCCGGCGCGACGCGAATTGTCGGCGGCATGAATCCGGGCAGTCCGAAACATTGCGGACTCGAGATAATCAGCGGACGTCACTTCCCTGCCCAGTGGCAAGGCAACATGATCGCCAACGACTTCCGGGCGAATCGTGTCTGTCGTTTCGAAGTCGAACCGCAAGGCTCCAGCTACCGTTCTCGACAGTTGGAGGAAGTGATTCGAAGCACTCATCAAGCGTTTCGGCCGATCGATGCGAAGATGGGCGCCGACGGTGCTCTGTACATTGCCGACTGGTACAACCCGATCATTCAACATGGCGAAGTCGACTTCCGTGATCCGCGGCGCGACAAACAACGCGGCCGAGTTTGGCGTCTGTCGTTTCCCGATCGAGAGTTGGTCGCCCGTCCGGATCTGAGCGCGATGGATGTGGCTGGCTTGTTAGAACAATTGCGAGCACCCGAGCAGGGCACACGGACCTGGGCCAAACGTATGCTCCGGCGCCATGAACGTGAACTCGTTTTGAAAGTCATTCGACAAACGATTGCGACGACGCAAGAAAAGATGCCCTTGCCCTCCGACGAACGATACTCGTCCGAACAGCGATATTTATTGGAACTGATGTGGACTGGGCTGCACTTGGATTCGCTAGACTCGGACTTATTGGCCCGGTTATTGGACTCGCAGGAGGCTCGCGTGCGAGCGGCAGCGGTTCGAATCTCGAGCGATTTCTTGCACCGCACCGCACCAAATGATTTGCGAAGCACGCTGACAACGGCGATCCAAGACGATCACGCTCAGGTCCGACTTGAGGCCGTCGCTAGTTTGCGGCGGCTAAACGAATCGGCATCCGCTACGTTGGCGCTGCGCGCGTTAGCACGACCGATGGACGCAAGTCTCGATTTTGCGTTGTGGAAAACGCTTCGTGACATCGGACCGGCGTGGATCGGTTTGGTCGAACGCGGTGAATTCGATTTCGGGAACGATCCAAACGCGTTGACATATGCCTTAAAAGCCGTTGATTCTGCCGATGTCGTGCAGCCATTGCTGAAGTTATTGACGACAGGAAACGTGCCTACGCCGACGGGGGCGACCGTGGTTCGGCAAATTGCGATGCTGGCCAATTCGGACCAACTCGATCAGTTGCTGGAATGGTTGGAGCAACGGCCAGAAGCAGAACAATTGGATTTATTGCTTATTGTGGGAACGGAAGGAAAGTTCGTTCCTTCGCGCCGTCCCGCGTTGCTTGCCAAACAATTGAAACAACTAGCGCAAGACAATGCCGGAATGACTGTCGACCAAATCGATCGGCTCGTGTTTACGGCCGCCAAGTGGAGCGACCCCGCAACCACCGAAATGCTCTGGACTTTGGCGACGAGAGATGGCGAGTCGCCCAACGCGGTCTCCGACTCCGCCGCGCGAGCGTTGGCCGGAATGGTGATGGCGTTGGGAGCGGATGCACGTCAGCAAGTTAGTCAACGATTTTTGCAACAATCGAATGCTTGGAAGTTAGGATCGTCGCGGCGCAGCCTGTGGATCGGACAGGTCGCGCGATGGGATCTGGAAACCGCCGTTGGGCTTGTCGCCAGTGAACTGAGCGTGGTTGATCCTGTCAATCTGCCGCCATTGCTTGGGCACTTGTTGGAGCAACGCGGCGGACAAACCGCCTTGGCCAAACATTTACTGGACGCCGGGACCCGCGTGTCACCCGAAGTCGCGCGCGAAGGAATGCGATTATTGCGAGCCTCGCCGGCGCCGGATGATGCGTTAGCGTCGGCTCTGCGAGAAGTGGGCCAATTGGCGGAAGCCGGTTGGAAATTCTCTCCAGAAGCCAAGACCGATTTCTTGAACCGGATTGTGAACGCCGGTGATCCTGTTGCCGGTGAAAAGGTCTATCGACGCCCGGACTTGCAATGCATGAATTGTCACGCCATTGGCGGAGTTGGTTCAACGGTCGGGCCGGACATGATTTCGATTGGAGCCAGCGCCCCGGTCGACTACTTGTTGGATTCGTTGCTCGATCCAGCATCCAAGGTCAAGGAAGGGTACCACTCGAAGAAGATCCTGACCGTCGATGGCCGAATTGTCACGGGTATGGTTCAGAGTCACTCCTCGGGGGTCTATCGCTTGCGTTTGGCCGATGGCAGTTTTACATCG
>JAUXWY010000358.1 GCA_030681235.1 Pirellulaceae bacterium
ATCATGGTTGCGTACGCAAACACGAAAAACAGCAAAATGCCAATAGAGTACCACGGCCGATAGCGAAAAAGCGGACGATAGTCCGGATCATCAACCATGTCTCTCATTGGCGCCTTGAACCATGGTGTCGTATCTGTGTCCATCTTACCTCCGGCGGATTTGCGACTCGATTCTAAAAATAAGGTTAGGGCATTGCAATAAGATTCGACGTGATTTCATGAGGTTCTATTGACTCAGAATGTGTTCCAATGTTGGGTCTGCTAGGTCGCAGTTGTAATTGTCTGACTCCAAAAAAATAACCTGTTCATTCGAGCCCATAAACACGCTCGAAATTCCTTTGTCCCAAATTCCCTTGTCCTAAGACTTCTGGAGCCAGACCGAACGTGTTGATCCGCAGTTCGGCTCAGTTCATGCGATTTCGCGAAGACAAAACAGCGAGTTTCCACCCGCAGGCCTCATCGCGATTCACAAAACCACGTTCATTTACAAAACAAGCTCGGAATCATCATAAATCGTGTTGCAATGACCCGTCGACACTTCTAAAATCAAGTGTGTCACGGGACAAAAGGCGGAATCCACATAAGGTCAACAACTCAGGCTTGACGTGAAATGACAAAACGCGTTCGCAAACCGAACCGATTAGGAAAACCTGGACGCATCGGCATGGTTCATGGAGCAGCGTGGGCCGAATCGGAATGGGTTGTTCCATTTACTGACGGACATGCGTTTATCTACCACGGACATGAAGATCCGGAAGATCACAGCGACTGCGGCCCACAGATTTTCTGCTGCCCGAAAGCCAGCAGGAAATATTTGCAACGATTTCCTGAGTGTGATATGAACAAGGCGGACTGGGAATACACCCCTGCGGATGATTTGATTGGCTGGATCGGGCCTCAAGGCCCAAACGTTTTCTATTTCTACTTTTGTGATCCGGATGACCCGATGGCGTTGCGCTTTGTGGGCATAAGGTTAGCCGACATTCGGAGCGTGCTAACGAAACACCTTTCACTCGATAATTTTCTTGAGGTCGCTGATCGGATTGAAATCGATGGATAATCAGTTTGGCTTCGACTTCACTGAGCGAAGATTCGAACCGGGTTTCCCGCAGATTCAGGGAGGACAGCAGATTTTAGAGATCGGGCCGTTGGAGTACTTCCAGCGAGCGGGTTGGTCGTCGTTGGGTAGGCCACTGCGACTTCGTCTGCTGAATCTCTTCAGTACCCGAATTACTTCTCCAAAGTGAAGCCTAGTTCCTCCAAATTCCAAATTTCGATTCGCGTGTCGGCGAGTGAGAAGGCTAGGGACTTGAAGTTGTCCGCGATGGCGGCGGCCAGTGCGGGAGCGTGGGATGTTTCGTGCTCGAACACTCGCTCCCATGTTTGAGTATCGTAGATCGTGACACGATTCGGACGACCGGTTTCCACGATCACAAGTCGATCGGTATCGGGATGAAACAATGGGGCCACGAACTTTGCTCCCGAAAACGATTTAAGCTCTCGCCCCGAGGCCACGTCGAACAACACGATTTTTTTCAGGCTCCACCAATCGCTATCCGCGTAGGAGACTGCCAACAAGCTTCCGTCGCGGTTAAGCGATATCTTGCTTGGAATCACCGGCAAATCCAGTTCTCGAATCGCTCGACCTTGTTCCGCATCGACGACCCAAAGGTGCTCGTTGGTCGTCACGGCAAAGCGAGTTCCATCGACTGAAATGGCTGCCGTTCCCATGATGTCGACAATGGGAGCGCGCACTCGAAACGTCTTTTCCCAACCGACTTTGTTTTGCACCAAATCCCAGTTGCGAAAGACGAAGCCCAGGCCACTATCGTGTCGCAATTCAAACAGGGCTTTTCCAGTCCGCTCGATTCCCAATTTAAAGCCAATGACGCCTGAGGATTCCGGTGGGCTGCCAAGCAGATTCCGGAGCAACGCTCCCAAATACCCAATCGATTGATACGAGAACAATTTCTTCGACTTTCCGGTCGCCGCATCACGTTCTTGCACAGAATATGCCGCCCCTTCCGGGCTGAACTCGTAGCCCAACGTGCTCCGTGGAGACCACACACCATCGAAATATCCGGAGCTAGACTGGCCCAAGGTTGTACCGGATGCCACATCGATCCAACGTTGATATGGTCCCAAGACCAAATGCCGATCCATGTTGGCAAACTGCAGTTGCCTGGAGCTGGGGTAGGCGGCCAGTGCTGCGCGCAGTGCTTCACTTGACCCATCGCCCAACGGGATCTCGTGCCACGCGGTGTTGACTAACACAAGCATTTGCTCTTCATCACCCAACAGTTGGCCACCGGAAAGCATGGGCGTGGGCTCAAGCAGGTACTTCTGCTGCTCAATATCAAAAACAAAATACAGTGGCGATGACTGGCCCTTCTTGAAGCCGTTGCCAGCAAATAATTTGCCCGTCGACGAAAACTGATAGTCTCGCTGCGACAACGAAGTCAGGCTCGCTTTGACTGGTTGGCTTTTTAATCCGTCAAACTTTTGAAGTTTTTGCGTCTCCGGATTGTAGAACACGACTTGGCCGTCTTCGGCTCTCCAGGCCTCTGTGCTTCCATCGGGGCTCACCGCCAACAGCTTCAAGTTCTCTAGCCCGGTCGGAGCTTGCCACGGCGAGAACTCCCCGGTCGAAAGACTCCAAGACCGCTGGCTATCGACATGGATCAACCGCTGGTTCGCTTCAAAGTGAGAGGCCGTGAATTCGGGGATTTTTGTGAGCATCTGATTTTGCCGAACATCAACTGCAAAGGTGGCCCCGTCGTAGTTGATCGCCATCCACCGCTCATCGGGTGAAAACATCATGCTGGCATGGGCCGATCTGAACTCAGGCGAATCATCCACCTGGACCGGCGCTCCCATCATTCGCCCGTTTTCCAACAGCAACACGTATTTCCCCTGGCCAACCCCAAGGCTGTCTTCCTCGTGTTCCTCAAAATCTCCCATGTTGAAATCCACATCATCGGCTTCATGAACATGCAACAGCACCGCGAGGTACTTGCTAGTCCGCGAAAACAACAGGTCGAAGGCGATTGGCCGCCGCTTACCAGCCGCAAACGAGATGGTCTGGACGACTTCTCGTCGTTGACGATCAATGAGCCAGACATCCCACCCTTTTCGGGTTGCCAGCCATTGGCCATCCGGCGAAGCCACAAACGGATAGCCAACGAACGGTTGAGTCAAATTCGCTTTGCCCAACAACCGCACACCGTCGTCAACGCGCTGGACGAGCGAGTCGTCGTCTTGTTTTGACTCGCCGATTTGCCCACGATTCGTCGCCCCGACTCCGTCGAGGCCTTGCGACCCCGCGTGAAGGCGCACCGAACTGATTAGGCATGAAACCGCGACCAAGCAGCAACTTGCCAGAGATAAGAAAAGTCGTCGCGAACGAAACGTATGCGATTGTGTGTCAAGTAGCATCGACTCTCTCCCGTCTTAAGGCTTCTAGTTTCAATTCTCAGCATTTGGCTTGCTCCCCAATTCTGAATGTGACGGAGCGAAGCGAATCGGTGAACTCGATTCTAAAAGTAGGGTTAGGTCATTGCAACAAGATTCGACGCGTTTCCCAGAGTTTATTTGACTTCGGATGTGGTCTTCGGATACATGATGACAAAACCGGCCTTGAGGTGTGGAATTTCCGATCTAGAATACAGTCAGGTATTGATGCCCGTCCAAACTCCCCAAAATGCAAGGACATCTCACGAAGATTCGGAACGTCGCTGCCGACAGAAAATGCTGGAGCAACGCGGTATGCGCGAGACATTACACCTGAACTGAAACAAAGCAGCTGTTCACGTCCTGGTCTGCCGATGGACGTCAGCACCGGCTTTGGGCCTCGGAAAATCAACAGTCCGAAAACGATTACATGGTTTTCATTCGTGAACAAACGCTCGATCGGTCGGAGCTCGAAGCGTATTGGGCCAAGGTTGCTGCCACGCTCGAAGGAGTTCCGATCAAGGTACTGTCGGCATATGGACCCCATACCACGCTGGAGGGACCGGACGTTGAAGGAGTGGTGATCGCCGAGTTCCCCAGTGCGGACGCGGCTCGCCGATGGTACGACAGTCCCGCGTATCAAGAGGCCGCAAGTCACCGACTTCGCGGCGCCATCTACCGAGGCCTCATCGTCGAAGGAACCACCGGATAAGCATCAGAAAACGGTAAACGTAGCTCGGTTTCTGCATGCGTCGTTTTCTTGACTCTCGCCCTGCTTGAATCCAGGATCATAGCCAGTAAACTAGGCGCGGTTAGGTGGGATGGAAAAACTTGATTTTTCCGTTGACACTTTGGGCGGGGAGTTGTGGGTTTGTTGATTGTTGGATGATCGAGCTTATGCAGAATTCAACTGCTGCCGAGCATGGGTATTTCTCTGGCGGACGCTGAGGATCTGATTCGTAGGGATGCAAATGAAACGTCGAAAGAATATGAAACCACGCATCCTAACGGTCAGTTGGTCAATAAGACTTTTCATTTGGCTGATTTTTTTGTCCATTCGTCACGGGACGCAGATCGTTTACGAGGCGATATTCGTCGTATGGTTGAGTTGTTGTTTGGTTGCCCGTTCCACACGCCAACGTTCGACGAGTATGCAATGTACATGGCTTTTTCTGCCGCCTTGCGTTCGGCAGATTTGTCCCGCCAGGTTGGTGCGGTTGTAACCAAAGGCCATCAAGTCTTAGCAACGGGTGCTAACGATTGTCCGAGAGCGGGAGGTGGTTTGTATTGGCCGGAGCGTAGTGGACCATCGGGTTGTATTGCCGATGTGAAGGACGGCCGTGATTTTATGCGTTCTCGGGGCGGTGTAACGGGATATGATTCCAACAAGATTGAACAACTGGAAATTCAAAAAGACATTAGGAATATCGTTGAGTCGTGCGTCGTTGAAGAGCATCGTCAGTATTTTGATTTTGATAAAATGGCTGAAAAAATTGGCAAAGGTCGCATCGCTGATCTGACAGAATTTGGGCGAGTTGTTCACGCAGAAATGGAGGCCTTGCTCTCATGCGGACGTACGGGCCATTCGACTGTTGGAACAACGGTATTCTGCACCACGTTCCCATGCCACAATTGCGCAAAACACATTATAGCCGCAGGAGTTGATCGCGTTGTCTATATTGAGCCGTATCCAAAAAGTAAGGCTCTTGACTTTCATGACGATTCGATTGTGTGGGGCATTGAGAAGGACCCTGGTGATGTTCGAGTATTGTTTCAGCCATTCGTTGGTATTGGTCCACGCCGTTATTTCGATCTTTTCTCAATGAATCTTGGGTCAAGCTACGATCTTCAAAGGAAGGACGATGATACGGGGCTGAAGTACGATTGGGCTTTTACAAAAACACGCCTGCGAGTACAGATGAATCCGAGTTCGTACCTTGCCTTAGAGGCTAAGGCAAGTGACTATTTTCGAGAGATTTTGCTAGCAAATGGAGAGGCAACATGACACGTGAGCGATTTGTTGAAGCCCTTGAAACAAAGGTACAAGGAGTTATTGCCGGTTGGCCGAGTTGGAAGCATGAGGTTCTGCAGAATTGTTTTCGGTCGGCAAATACGACGCCAAGACAGGTTGTCGTTGTGAACCCGGAGAACGTCGTAAATAGAGTTGGTGACGCTGTGGAGGAGAAGGAGGAAAGATAGCGTATGGCTGCTGATTCTGAGCTGTTGTAGGCACTGGGGCTTCGTTCGGTCGGAATGACACGCAGGTCCAGCAACCCGGTCTAGCGTTCGGTCAATCGGATCGGCGGTGAAAACGAAAAGCATCAGGCCGTCCACTTTCCGGTCTCGTCAAAATTCAGCGAACAGTTCGCGCCGCAAGCTTGCCAAAATTGATCGCAGAGTTTTCGATGCGGGATTTCAAATGACTCAGCTAGGTCTAGTTGAAGCTCCGGGAAAAGCAGATTGTTGCGATCCACTTCTTTTCTAAGTCCAGCGCGGCTTGAAATTCCACGTTCGTAAAGTCGATAGCCCTTGACGTTCATAATCGACAGGAACAGGTACACGTAATTGTTCATCCCCATGTCTCGTAAGCAATTGGAAGCACTTTTTAAAGCCAAGTACAGTGACTTCTCTAATGCGACGGTCGCAATTTGGTTTTCGTCAGAGGAGATTGTGAAGCCGTCGACAATCTCAATTGCGCCGGAATGAAATATTTGCGTAAATCCGTACATGTGCCGACCAATTTCACCGCCGCCGACGCTGTATTGAATTACACCATCCAAGTTTGGACGCTGATGTCCCCCAATTCCGATCCCGGTCGGAAATACGCGAGTACCATAGATAAAGGGCGTTAGTTCGACCACGTTTTGCCGCCGAAACGCCTCCAGCGGCAAAAAGTGCAGGGCGATGACTGGCCCTCCAGGTAACTCAAAGAGCATGTCACCAGATAGTATTGTTGCCAGTCGTTGGTCTCTGAATTCGCGCAGACGTTTCGGGAGATCGGCAGATTGTATGAATGCATCTCGGATTTCCAGGTAATCCAACGGTTGCTTGCCAGCGCTTGTGCGGGTGTAGTAGCGCGGACTTGCCTTGAAGCAGATATGGTGCGGTCTCTGCCAACTATCGCCAATGCGTATGACAAGCACTTTTGTGCCCGAATCGATCTCGACGGCCTGCATTTGGATGACCGGGATCTTTGGTTCAATACCGGTTCGAAGAATCTGTTCAAGCCTTAATTTTTCCGCATCAAGATTGGCTCCTGGTAGTCCGACAATTTCCTGAGGAATTCCGGTCGGTTTCCCATGGGAATCTCTGCGTTCGGATACGCCATAAATAATGTCGCCGCCGACAGCATTGGCAAATGCGGAGACGTCCCGAAGAAACTCGAACTTGTCGTCCGAATCGCTGGGGAGAGCTTCCTTGTATTCAATGGTTTTACCTTCGGGAACTTGATTATCAATCAATCCTTGGATGTCGCCGGCCACGATATCGGTAATTCGTTTATTCAGCAATTTTCCGCCTCCCGTTCTCGCACTCGACGAATTCAATCGCGTGTCATTCTTTTGTACGTACCCCGATATTACCATAAGGCGTGACACCGGTTGCAGGCGAACGGCATTTTTCTACCATGACGTTATCAGGGATTGGTCGTGCCCGATAAATGTTGATTGAAGCGAAAAGCCGCGTGGCGGAGTTTTTACTTATGGTTGGAGCAACAATTTGAACGCGGTTGAAATTGAGAATTAGCGTCTGGGGAACCAATATGAGCGAACTCATTCTGTACACTTCTGAAGATGGCCAAACCCGCATGCAGTTGCGGGCGGAAGCAGGGACCATTTGGCTGTCCCAAATGGAGATCGCGGAACTTTTTCAAACGACTAAAAACAACATTTCGATCCATACCAAACAGATATTCTCCGAACGGGAATTGACTCCCGAGGCAACTGTTAAGAGTTCCTTAACAGTTCAAAACGAGGGGAAACGTTCGGTAAAACGTACCATTGCCTACTACAATCTGGACCTGATCCTGGCGATTGGCTACCGGGTTCGCGCGGCACGGGGAACCCAGTTCCGGCAGTGGGCGACGATGCACCTGCGCGAATTCTTGGTCAAAGGGTTCGTCATGGACGACCAGCGTCTAAAAGACCCCCGGGGCTGGGATTACTTCGACGAATTATTGGCTCGGATTCGCGAAATTCGAGCGTCCGAAAAACGCTTCTACCAAAAAGTCCGCGACTTGCTGGCGCTCAGCAGCGATTACCAAGCCGACGATGCCGGAACTCAACTCTTTTTTGCCGAGGTACAGAACAAATTCCATTTTGCCGCGACGGGCCAAACCGCCGCCGAGATCATCGTCGGTCGCGCGGATTCGCAGCAGCCCAACATGGCTCTGACGGCCTGGAGCGGGTCCCGCGTTCGCAAGCACGATGTGATCATTGCCAAGAACTACCTGACCGCCGATGAAATCGATACGCTCAATCGCTTGGTCGTGGTCTTTTTGGAACAGGCCGAACTGCGTGTCAAGAACCGGCAGGACTTGACGCTGGAGTATTGGCGAAAGAACGTGGATGACTTGCTACGGTTTAGCGACAAGGCCGTGTTGCAAGGTCCTGGTAAAATCAGTCGCGAGGAGATGTTGAAAATCGCTCAGCAGCGGTACGAAGACTTCGATGCGCAGCGAAGAACGACCGAAGCGTCCGCCGCCGACGCCGATGACTTGCGCGTGATTGAAGACATGGAACGTGAATTGAAACAAAAACCGCCGCAGGATGGAGAGAAACACCCATGAGCGAAACCCGATCCCCCAAGATGCCCGGCGTCAGTGTTAGCTATTCGGGCGGTGGCCAATCCGTAACCGCCAATGCGATGGGCATGCGAGTGATGCAGGAACGAGTATGGCAGTATCGCGGCGAGCAATACCTGTTGCTCAAATCCCCGCCGGCCTCGGGCAAAAGCCGAGCACTGATGTATGTCGCCTTGGACAAGCTGTATCGGCAAAACCTGAAACAAGCGATTGTCGTCGTGCCGGAGAAGTCGATTGGTGCCAGTTTCGGTAATACGCCGCTCATGAGCAGCGGTTTTTTTGCGGATTGGACGGTCGCTCCTCAATGGAACCTCTGCAATGCGCCAGGCACGGATGGTGGCAAGGTCGAAGCCCTGGGACGTTTTTTGGCTTCCGACGATCGCCTGCTGGTTTGCACTCATGCAACCTTTCGCTTTGCCTTCGAAAAATTCGGAGTCGAAGCGTTCGATAACTGCTTGATTGCGGTCGATGAATTTCATCATGTGTCCGTGAGCGACGAAAACCGCTTGGGCGAATTTGTGCGTCAACTCATGGAGCACGACCAGGCGCATCTGATCGCGATGACCGGCAGCTATTTTCGCGGCGACGCAGCGGCGGTCTTGCGGCCCGAAGATGAACGTCGGTTCGCTACCGTCACCTACACTTATTACGAGCAATTGAGCGGGTATCAACATCTCAAGCAATTGGACATCGGTTACTACTTTTATTCCGGCAATTATTTGGACGACTTGCCCAAGGTCTTGGACGAAACCGAAAAGACCATCATCCACATTCCCAACGTCAACAGTCGCGAGAGCACGCAGGACAAACATAAAGAGGTCGAACACATTTTAGAGAGCCTGGGCCAGTGGATCGGTACGGACGAGATGACCGGATTCCAATTGGTGCAAACCCCGACCGGGCGTGTGCTACGCATTGCGGATTTGGTGGACGACGAACCACTGAAACGGGACAAGGTGGCGGCGGCGTTGCGCGATCCGGCAGGTCGCGAAAACCGGGATCATGTAGACATCATTATTGCGTTGGGAATGGCCAAGGAAGGGTTCGATTGGA
>JAUXWY010000370.1 GCA_030681235.1 Pirellulaceae bacterium
CAAGTCCGAAGATCCTTGCTCGGAAATTGCCGGATACGCGGCCAGTACCGCCTGGTCGATTTGCCTGCGGGAGAGGGTGGAAAGTTTTTGCCACACGTCTTCCAAGGGATGCAGGTCAAGTTCGCCACCGGACTCGGTTGTGGAAGCGGAATCTTGCCAGGAATTGCCCGAGCTCCAAGGGCTACAAATCACGAAGACGAAACACATGAACGATACTTGAGAACCGAATTGAAAACACATTTCGAACGACTCGCGCGAGTTGGACCTGGTCGCTTGATTATAACCATATTCTAATTAAAGAGTCTGGGTAAAGTTTGCCGATCCAGCAGAATACATCGTCGACTGATCCGCGTCGTTGTGGTGAAGGCTTCCGTTCCGCTTCGGCCCAAGTCCGCTTGAATTACGTAAGAATGATCAAAGATGAGCAACCGCCCAAAGCGTGACAGCTGTGCTCGCCTGGTTCTATGGAGCTTGGTTGGGATCGCAGCCGTCTTGTTTCTAGATGCCTTCGAAATGGTCAACGCTCAAGGCATCGAATTTCCGAATTCGGGCGTGCCGGTCTTGGTTGGGCGGTCCGCTGGGAATGGGGCGGAAGGGCGGTCGGACCATATTGGCGAACCGTCGGAGATTGAGGACTTCGAAAAACGCTTGCAAGCATTGGAGGAGGCGCAGGCCAAGACCGAAAAGAAGACGACCGAAAAACCGAAGTCTGCCAGTAGCACGGATGCCGAATCCGAAAACAAATGGACCGTAAAACTGGGCGGGCACATTCAGACCGACTACACGATGTGGGCGGATACCGATCCGGCGATCAACGGGGCACAGAACTACTTCAGTTTTCGCCGTTTGCGGTTGGTCGCTGACGGAACGGGCTACAAGCAGTTTGATTTTCGATTGCAGATGACATTGGAGCCCGGACAAGGCTCGCACGAGAATCAATTTGCTTCCCCCGACGTCAAAGACGCTTACGTTTCGATGAACGATATTCCGGGCATCGGGCGTTTTCGAATCGGTAATTTCTTTGTCCCGTTTAGTCTGGAGCAGGTCACCAACGACACGAACAACATATTTCACGAGCGGTCGATTCCAACGCAAGGGATTTTTGCTGCCGACCGCGAAATTGGGATGGCGGTGTACAATCATACCGAAGACAAGAATATCTCGTGGGCGACGGGGATTTTCTTCGATGACATCAACGATACAGTCAAAACGCGGTTGGACGACAATCAGGGGTATCGATTGTCGGGCCGTTTGGTCTGGTTGCCATATTACGACGAAACCTCCGCCGGACGATATTTAGTGCATACGGGACTGGGGATTCTTCATACAAATGCACACAACGATATCGCGCGTTTTCGGGCTCGGCCGCAGGTTCAACGCGGTCCGATCTTGATCGATAGCGGCAACCTCGGGGCAAGTTCCTACACGACAGGCGGAGCCGAATTGGCAGTGGTTTGGGGGGCGATTACGATTCAGAACGAAGCGTTCTTGTCGCAAGTGAATTTGTTGTCCGGGCAGTCAGCCCACGTCGGCGGAGCGTATTCGCATGTGAGCTATTTTTTGACCGGCGAGAATCGAATCTATGAGAGGTTCGGCCAACACGGAGCCCAGTTCGGTCGCAATAAACCCTTTGTTAATTTCTATTCCACAAAAGACGGATGCGGTTGGGGGGCATGGGAAGCAAAGGCTCGCTGGTCGTATTTGGATCTCACCGATGTGAGTGCCGGCCAGTACAACGATCTATCGGCGGGGCTCAATTGGTATTGGTCGGACCGGACTCGGATCATGTTCGATTGGATTCATCCGCTCACGACAGCAAACACGGTTTTCGGCTCGACAGAGTCCGACCTATTGGCGATTCGCTTCGACGTCAATTGGTAAGGATCGTTAGCTCGGTCGGCGCCGTTCGGCTTCCTGGGTGTTCGGCACTCTTGGCTCTGCATCGCGGTTCAGCAAGTATCGAAGGCAAACGCGTCGCGGAAATCATGCGAGAATCGTTTTGCTCGGCCGGCCAGGAATCTCTTGGACGTAGCGTGGGATGGCGTAGCCAGGGAGTCGATGGCGTAACTCGGTGATCAGTTCAAGGCCCCGTTCCACTGGGACTTCGAAGTGGGCGGCCCCGCGGACTCGATCCAATTGATGCAAATAGTATGGGGTCACTCCGCAATCGATCAAACGGCAACTCAGGTCGGCCAATGCCTCGACAGAATCGTTCACGCCGCGCAGCAGAACCGCTTGATTCATGACATTAAAGCCACGGCTGCGCAGGTCGGCGAGAGCACGAGCCACTTGTTCGTCCAATTCTTGCGCATGATTGGCATGAATCACCATCGTCTTTGCGGAAAAGCCATCAAACAGCGACAACAGGGCCGGAGTGATTCTTTGGGGAATGACGACCGGCATTCGACTATGAATCCGCAACCATCGCACGTGGGGAATCTCTCGTAGACCGATCATGAGCCGTTCCAGGCTTGCATCACTCAGGACCAACGGATCGCCGCCGCTCAGGATCACTTCCCGAACGGTGGGGTCCGCCATGATCGGGTCCAGCCATGGTTGCCATCGCGTCACCTGTTGGGGAGCCGATGGATACGGGAAATGGCGACGGAAGCAATAGCGACAATTGACCCCGCAAGCTCCCGTCGTGATCAAAAGGGCGCGACCTTGGTACTTTTGAATCCAGGTCCGCTGGCTGGGTGTCGACTGCAGTGAAGCGTCCGAATCGGTGGGTAGGGCCGGGAATTCGGCTAACGGGTCGGTCGTGAAGCCGGCTTGCACGCTTGGATCGTCCTCGTCGGCCAGCGGCAAGACTTGCCTTAAAATGGGATCGAATGGATCGCCGGGCCGAATCCGGGCTAAAAGCGCTGGCGGAACAAACGTTGAAAACTTTGGCGTCCTGGCCACCGAAACGTCACTGTTGGGGGATAAACCAACGGCAGCCAAAAGCTGATGAGAATCGCGAATCGCCCGTTTCATCTGCTCGGTCCACGAGGTTTCGGCGTCGGCGATCCGCTCGGTGGCATCGGCAAGGGACGATAGTGGCAGAGAATTCAAGCGTCTTGGCTCCAAAGCACAACAATCAGGCGAACGCATCCGCCCCAAGAATACGATGCCCCGCGGTAAGGGTCGATGGGGACAAGCCCTACCACGACGCAACGGACAACATTATTATATCGGACCTACGGGGCGTACGAACGAAGCGAAACAGGGATGTACCGAAATCATTCGGGCCCCCATCGCTCGACAATTTTGGACATTGGCAAGGAACAGGGACTCGTGGCAACGTACAAGACTAGTGAATTTCGTAAGGGAATCAAGGTGCAAATTGACGGTCATCCTTATTTGATGACCGAGATGAACTTTGTCAAACCGGGCAAAGGCAACGCGTTGTACAAATGCAAGATGAAGAACCTGATTTCTGGTGCCACATTGGCTCGAACGTACAAAGGCGGCGATGAATTGGAGGCGGCGGACGTCAGCGAAATCGAAGTTCAGTACTTGTATCGGCAAGGCGAGACGTTCGTTTTCATGGACTCGCAGACCTTCGATCAGTACGAGTTGACCGAAGCTCAAGTTGACGATGCTTGGAAGTATCTCAAAGACGGCATGCCCTGCTCGATGGTCTTGTTCGACAACCGACCGATCACGTTATCGCCGCCGAACCATGTCGAATTGGCAGTGATCGAATGTGCTGCCAGCGCCAAGGGCGACACCGCGACCAACGTCACCAAGATCGTCAAGCTCGAAACGGGTGCCGAAATTTCTGCTCCGGCGTTCGTCAATCAGGGTGATATCATTAAAGTCGATACTCGGACGGGTGAATACTCCGAACGTGTGAAGAAATAACATGCACGTCCAGTTTTTTGGCGCGGCTCAACGGGTGACTGGATCGATGCACTTGGTCCAGTGCGGACCGCATCGCGTCTTGTTGGACTGTGGACTGTTTCAAGGCAAACGTTCGGAGGCTTACGACATCAATCGTAAGCTTCCGTTTCCGGCCGCTCAAATCGACGCGGTGATCTTGTCGCATGCTCACGTCGATCACAGCGGCAATCTGCCATCGCTGGTTCGGCAAGGATTTCGCGGTAGGATCTATGCGACAAGCGCGACGCGCGAGTTGGCCAGTACGTTGCTGTTCGATAGCGCGAAATTGCAGCAGAACGACCTCCGGTTCGTCAACAAGCGACGACGCGAAAACAAAGAACCCGAATTTCACTCGCTGTATGGGTCGGAAGATGTGGTCAAGACCATTCGGGCGTTTCGGGTCCGCGACTATGAAGAATCATTTGAAGTTATGCCAGGTTTGACCGCGACTTTTTTCAACTCGGGTCACATGTTGGGGGCGGCGTCCATTCGGTTGTCTTGGGCCGAAACCAAGCAGACGCTGGTATTCAGTGGCGATATTGGGCGTTACCAAGATCCGATGCTCTGTGCTCCGCAGGTCGTTCCGGACGCCAACTACGTGATCATGGAAGCGACGTACGGAGATCGTCTGCACTCGGACGAAGTCGATGCCGAGGGACAACTCTTCGAGCTCTGTCAAAACGTGTGGAAGAATCGCGGCACGATTCTGATCCCCGCGTTCTCCATCGGTCGAACCCAGCATGTTGTGTATTTATTGAACAAGTTGGCCGAAAGCAATCGCTTGCCTCCTTTCAAAGTGTTTGTCGATAGCCCCATGGCCGTGGATGCCACCGAGATTTATCGCTCCCACGTCGAATGTTTCAACGAGCAATTCCTCCAATCGATCTTGCAAGAAGACGACCGAGACCCCTTGGGATTTCGCGACCTTTATTACGTCCGCAGCGCGGAACAATCGAAGGCGATCAACGGGATGAAGGAGCCGTTGATCATCATCAGCGCATCGGGCATGATGGAAGGTGGGCGAATTTTGCATCATCTCAAGCAACGGATTGACGACCCGAAAACCACGATTCTGTTTTCGGGCTACCAGGCCGAACACACGCTGGGGCGACGAATCCTACAAGGCGCCGAGTTCGCGAAAATCTTTGGCGTCGAGTACCCGCTTTATTGTCAAACGATGCGGCTGGATAGTGTCAGCGGTCATGCGGATCAAAGCGAGCTATTGCGGTGGATCAATGCAGTCCGCGACGCCGGTCAACTCAAGCAGATCGCGCTAACCCATTGCGAATTGGAGCCGGCCCAAACCCTGCGGCAAGAAATGGAAACTCAGGGACTTCCGCCTGTGATGATTCCGGCTCGCGGTGATGTCATGAACATGGAGCCCTAGGCCGTGTCTTCGACCAACCAACGCTTACTGGCCTGTTCTTTTTTCGGGCTGCTGTTTGTGTCGGGTGGTTTAACCTCGCCCGGTCTTTTGAGGGCCAACTTTCCGCAAGATGTTGCTTTGCGGAAGCAAGATACGACATCCACTGAATCGATTCTGGTTCGTCGCGACCTCTCGGTGTTGACCCCCGTCGTCGTTGCCGATCTTGGCCCCAACGGTGTCGTGATGCAGTCGGGGGCGTTGGTCCCTTGGTACGATGTCTTGGTGGCCGAAAATTGGCAGCAGATTTCTGGTACCGAATGGGTGCCCGTCCCCAGCCCAGAAATACTCGAGTACCAGCAAACCTACGGGCAACCCTGGTTTTTGGTCCGCAACCGCTTGGCTCGTGGAGAGTCCTTGGATGTGGAGCGTCTCCTCCGGGAACTGGCGGAACGAGGGCCAGAGCAACAACCCGCACCAGCCTGTGCGATGGCGGCTCGGCAACTTCTTGCTCGGCAATTGGCCGACCGTGGCGATGTCGCGGCCGCATGGCTGTCTTGGTTGATGGCTCGAAAAAGCGACGACGAGAATTTGGCCATTGGTGGGCCGTCAGAAATCGAGGCCACTTGGCTTGCCGTGTATTTGGATCGCTATGATTTACCCGCCGATTCGATTGTCAACTTGCCGGTGTCGATTCCGTTTCCGATTTCATGGAGCGACGCGGAACAACAGCAATTGCTGGAGTTGTCCGATCGTCCAGCGGCCGGATTGTGTTTGGTCGCGGCAAGTCTGAATGCCGCGAATCCGCGCGACCGAAAAACGCTCGCAGAAATCGTGCAGCGAAGCTACGCCCAAGCGAACAACGCTCAACGAGAGCTGCTCGCAAGTTGTGGGAAAACCATCGACACCATCGAAAGTTGGCGCGTGAACCCAGATCTGTTGGCCAGTGATGAGGTTCGTTTTGGCTACTTGGAAGTTGAACGGCAATGGACAAGTCTTGCCAACCCCTCGAACGATTCGGATCGAAATACGACAAAAGTCAACGTGGATCTTGAGCGGCAGAAACTCGTTTGGCAGCTGCGGTTAGAAGGGATTTTTCTCAACGCTCAGTCCAATCCCCAAGTCGCCGAAGCCGGTCAACTCCGACTGCTGCTATTAGAACATTGGGGATTCAACTCCCACAGCTTACGGAACAGCGTCATGCGAAATTAGTGTGCTTTTTCTTCCGCAGAGGCTTCGTCGTTTTCCTTGGAGGCGATGGGATTGTGTCCCGGCGCTAAGGAATTGTCCCGAATTAAATTCCCGACTTGGGAGAGCGTCCGGCTTTGGAAATCCGAGAGCCCGTAGCGATATTGGTTTAGCGAGCGCTGGTGTACCGGCTTCAGCCGGCGAGTAGCTGAAAAGAGCGTTTTCACAGCTCCCGCCGGCTGAAG
>JAUXWY010000379.1 GCA_030681235.1 Pirellulaceae bacterium
CGGCTTCAGCCGGCGGGTGCAGTGAAAACGCTTTTTTCAGCCACTCGCCGGCTGAAGCCGGTACACCAGCGCTCGCTAAACCGATACCGCCATGGGGTATCGGATTTTCGAATTCGGACGCTCCCCCAAGTCGGGAATTTAATTCAGAACAAATCCTTAGAGCCTATCCCAACAGGGGTCTGACCCTTTGGAGGCGAGTCGCTCTTCTAACCTATTTACGAGACTCGCCGGAGAGGGTCAGACCGGTCAGACCCCTTTTGGGATAGGCTCTAAGGTAAATAAATCCACCCCTTGAAAACACGACTTTTAGGATTCCGATCCGTGGGTTAATATGTGGAGCAGCCCGCACTGCCGCTCGCGGCCACTGACGGATTCGACCCAGTCTCGATTGCAAGGAAGCTATAGAGTGAAGCACCTGTCGTCCAAACTCGACAACGAACGTTCGAAGACGGCCCCTATGGGTCATCGCCCAGCTTCAACGCGAACGGCCGCCCCCAGCCAACCCGTCAAAGGTCGCATCCACTCGGGCGAATTGATTTCCTCGTCACATTCCCCAGTGGGTTCGGCATTGGGGGATTCGGCACTGGGCGGTACGTCGCCGATCGCCGCGGCGCCTCCGGGCACAGATGCGGTGGTTCCTTCATGGCAAATTTTTCTCAACCAAATCCAAACGGGTTTGCAAGACATCGATCGCAAAAAGTCGCGAGTCTCGCGCCCCCATCGACTGGCCCGACAACCGTGGTACGTACTGGAGTTGTCCAAACAAACGGAGAGCCTACCCAGGGTCCAAATTCATCTCACCGAAATCGGCCAGCAATCTGAAAACTGGCATACCACTCGGGCTGCAACCTACGCCGAACTTCGAGATATCGAAGACTATTTCCTAGGTCCGGACGAACGATTGATTTCCGAAATATTGTTCGTCAACCAAGAAGAATTCGATGACGATGATTTCTACGACGACCGCTGGACGTGGAAACGTGGATCGAATCGCGAGAAAACTCGCCGAGCGGATTTAGCGATAGCCGAAGAGCAGCCCGAATGGATGTTGCGTGATCTGGTTCGAACCGGGCGTTTGTTTTGGCGAGTCGATCCGAGCGTTCAACCGGAACCTGTCCGCGTCGAATCCTTTGCCGACGAACCGGTAAAGCCGCTTTTGGTCCTGAGCGACGCCGAGCCGGGCTTTATCAAATTGGGGCTCGCGCTTCAGTTTGGACAAGAGATCCGAACGCTGAACGACGTGGCCTGGGTTTGGGGTATTGGGATCGTCTTGGCCGGGAATCGATTGGCACAAATTGAGGATCTCCCGACGGCCTGGTTATCGCACTTTTTGGCCAATGGCGAGCAAATCCTTCCGCAGGAGCAGCGAAACGGCTTGGTAGCACAACTGCTGTTGTTGCCCAACGCTCCGGAATTAGCCTGGCCCGAACATTGGGACTTACGGCGCGAGGTCGGCGTTCCCACGCCCGTGGTGAAGCTCAAGTGGCCAACACAGATTCCGTCGTCCGTTGACGAACTTCGTTTGACTGCGATTCCAACGTTTCGTTACGGCCGACTTGAATTGGAACAGGCCGGAAGCCGAACTCAATTGTTCGACGCCGAGAATTCACGAATCTTGGTGCGAGACGACCAGCGTGAATGCGAATTCCTGAAGATCCTGTACGAGTCCAATGTGTTGCACTTGCAAGAAGGTGCTGCAACCTATGTCCGATACAGCGACGTGGCCAGTCTAAACACCGCTCTCTCCGAGATCGGTTGGTTGCTAGAGGCCCAGGGGCGTCCCTTGGTGGCGCCGGGGCAGTTCTCGTTCGACGTCCAAAGCGGCGTTGATTGGCTTGATCTCTCGGGCGGCGTCACCTACGCCAATCAGATTGTACCTTTGCCGACCTTGCTACAAGCGATGCGGCGGAAAGAGAACTTTGTCCGATTGGATGACGGGTCGCACGGAATGTTGCCGACTCAATGGATCGAAAAGTTCGGCAAGTTCATGGAATTGGCGAATGAGTCCGGCGATACGCTTCGGTTTGGCCGCGCTCAAGCGTTATTGTTGGATGCGCTCTTGGCCGATCAAGAGTCCAACCAAGTGGTGGTGGATGCTGGCTTTCGAAACCTGCGCAAGCGATTGGCGGCGTTTCGTGGTATCGAACCAAGTGTCGAGCCCAAGGGCTTCGTAGGAAAACTTCGCAAGTACCAACGAGAAGGCTTGGGCTGGTTCGAGTTCCTCAAGTCGTTCGGTTTTGGTGGTTGTTTGGCCGACGATATGGGCCTGGGCAAAACGATCCAAGTCCTCGCGCTGTTGGAACAACGTCGCAGTCGCCGCTTGAAGAAGAATGAAGTCCGCAGGCCAACACTGGTCGTGGTGCCCAAAAGCTTGATCTTCAATTGGATCGACGAAGCCAGCAAGTTCGCGCCCAAACTAAAAGTTATCGACTTTACGGGTCTCAAGCGGCGCGAGTTCGTGGATGAACTGCCAACGGCAGACGTTATTTTAACAACCTATGGAACCCTGCGAATAGAAATTACTCGGCTGAAGGAATTCGATTTCGACTATGCGATTTTGGATGAAGCTCAAGCGATCAAGAATCCGAGTACCGATGCGGCAAAGGCTTGTTACTTATTGAAAGCGGACAATCGGTTGGCCATGACTGGGACGCCAATCGAAAACCACTTGGGCGATCTGTGGTCCCAGTTCCGCTTCCTAAATCCCGGCCTCTTGGGACAGAGCCAGGCGTTTTCGGCTTTCAGTCGCTCCGATTGCAACCCGGAGTCTCTGCAACAACTTTCGAAAGCCCTCCGCCCGTTTATCTTGCGTCGAACCAAGAAGGAAGTGCTTAAGGAATTGCCCGCAAAGAACGAACAAACGTTGTTCTGCGAGATGAGCACCAAACAAGCCAAACAATACAACGAACTGCGCGATCACTATCGCATCAAACTAGGCAACACGGTCAAGGAACTAGGCATCAAGCGGTCCAAGATTCATGTGCTGGAAGCGTTGCTTAGGTTGCGGCAAGCGGCGTGTGACGGACGCTTGGTCAACCCCAAACTGGGTGCTCGCGGGGCCAAACTGGACTTGCTACTGGAGCAACTAGAAGAAGTGACCAGCGAAGGGCACAAGGTGTTGGTCTTTTCGCAATTCACTTCGATGCTCAAGTTGGTCCAAACAGACCTCAAGAAGAGAAAGATGCGGTTCGAATACTTGGATGGACAGACGCAGGATCGCAAGTCGTGTGTGGCTCGATTCCAAACTGACAAACGCTGCAATCTGTTCCTGATCAGTTTGAAAGCTGGTGGGCATGGCCTCAATTTAACGGCTGCGGATTATGTTTACATCTTGGATCCCTGGTGGAACCCAGCCACGGAGGCTCAAGCGATCGATCGAGCCCATCGCATGGGGCAAAAGAAACAAGTCTTTGCCTACCGCATGATCTCCAAAGGCACCGTGGAAGAAAAAATTCTGGAACTACAAAAGACCAAGCGAGAGCTTGCCGAATCAATCATTTCCGGCAACAACAGCCTGATCCGCTCGCTCACGGCCGATGACTTGCAACAGTTGCTAAGCTAGCGGTTAGCGGTTGGCGGTTAGCGGTTGGCGGTTAGCGGTTAGTGAATGATTAATGAGTCATGGAGATTGAAAAATGCAAAGGGGGAACCGCGTCGAGAGGCGTACTTTTCGAGTTGCCTTTTAGGGCGACGACGCTATAGTTCTATTGAGTAGTTTTCAGTTCGGATGTGTCATGCCGAATGGTAGACCCAATAATCTGGCCACTGTTGTGGGATAAATTCTTGCGTTGGCCAATGCTGCTGGAGGTTCGATAAGCCGCTTTTGACGGCTGATCGTAGACATTTGCCTGCACTCGGTAGAGCGAATGCGCCAACATTAAAGGGTTTTGTCGTGAGAAAAAGTAAATTGGGCGAACCTCGCGCACATGCGATGATGCGGAACGCCAAATTCATCTTATTGGCCTTATTGGTCGCGGCATTGATCGCAACTATATTGCTCATTTTCCTCTATCGACCGGCGGCTTATCTGATTGGCTTGCAAATACCGATTCTGCTCCTGGCGTTTATCGTCGTGAGCTATCTTGAGAGTCGAGCAACCGTGAAGATGCTGCGCACAAAGAATCAAACGACCATTTCGTCCGAAGAAATCGAGATGGATGTTCAATATGCTGGGATCTATACCTCAATCGTGCTAGTTTCGCTTATGGCGATTTCTGCCTTGGTTATGGCAGCGACCATGGTTGAAAACTGGTCAATGGTCGGGGCCTCCGCGGCATTTATTCTAATGTTGTCAATATTCTATGTACTTCCGTACGTCCCCTTCTTCATTGCCGATGCCGAACAAGATGAACGAGACAAGGTTCAACCTGAGGCTGAAAAGCCGGAACAACTCCACAACCAGTGATAAAATACCCTACCAAAGCATCGTTTTAGATCGCGTCTTGACTCAGCGCATGATTTGCCAGTGTTAACGCCCGATGCGGCACAGTCGATGTTGGGCCACCAACAGAAAAACTGGATGTATCGCCAATTGGTTTCTTCCACAGCGACCTGGAATGTCTTGGCCCAGCAGGTCATGATGGAGATGGTCAATCGATCCAATGGTCCAGACACAGGAAAGTACTCGATGGATCAATGGCCCGGCTATGCGGCGGAACGGATGGAAATCGTGCGATTCATGCAGGAGCGTCGCGTTGCGAACCCGGTGGTGTTGGTCGAGGCTGGAAATCCAACGGTCAAACCGGCTTGACTTCAGATTCCACAGCATCCAACGATCGCAAGTAGTGCCGATCGAACGCAGCCACGATGCTTTCTAGATTCGAATAAGGCCCAGGCACGTAGGCGGGATCTTCCATGCCGCGTTGGCTGCGTTCACACACTTCCCAGTCTTGCCGATTGGTCAAGTCCCAGAACCGGACGGCTGGCTCTGGGTCAAAGCCCAATCGATCAAGGTCAACTTGTTGAAACAAGAATTGACAGACGACTTTCGTTTCATGCGGACTGGTCGGTTCGATTCGATGGATCAAGACGTAATCAGGATGAACACTTAGGAACATCGATGGAAAAATCGTGAAGTAATGGACTTGTCGTCGTTGGTCCTCGTCCAACAACGGCAAGGGTGTCCCGACCCACTGTCCTTCGTTCGACATCGTTTGGCATGTTTCAGCCAATTGCATCGGGCCGCCCAGAATTGGGCCAGTATCTGACCCGAGATACGGCGTCAATCGATTCAGTGCCGGATGGACCGTTGGACAATGGTAACACTCCGAGTAGTTCTGGAACAACAACTTCCAGTTTGCTTGGACTTGGTACTGAATTTCGGCACCCACGCATAGTTCACGAACCTGCCAAGCTTGGAATACCGATTGCAGCGGCGACAGGAACGCCTGGAGCGATTCCTGTGGTTCAAAACAGATCCAAAGAAACCCCGCTCCGACCGCGCAGGGCACTTCGAATAAGCCAAACTTCTGTTTCTCAAATCCTAGGACACCATCCATATTGGGCGCGGCGACCAAGCAACCTTGCCGATCGTACGTCCAGGCATGATAGGGGCATTGCAGTCGTTGGCCGACCGAGGCACATTCCTCCGGCGTGACCATCAGACTTCCTCGATGACGGCAGAAGTTGCGAAACACTCGCAGTACGCCATCGTCCCCGCGCACCGCTAACAGTTGCTGGCCGAGATAAACAAACGGAGTCACGCTGGTGCTTGTGAATTCGGCTTCGCGACCCATACAAAGCCAATCGCGACGAAAGATGGCCGACGACTCGTGTTCCCAAACTTTCGCACAGGTGACAAACGAGCGGTCCAAACCAAGCTGACCGTTTGCGGTACGAGACTCTCGATTCACTGTGGCGGTTCCCTTGAAGTTGCAAATTCTCCTCAGCATTTTGCTCGAAGCGGCTCCATCGCACAACTCCCAATAGGGCTTGTCGAATTCCCACAATCGAACTCGACAAACAAAATTCGCCACTCGAACGGACACACGAAGAACATATTCCTTTGCCAGCCATTCCTCTGCCAATCAACTCGCGCGGCATAAGCGTTGGCAGAGGAATGGATGGCAAGGGAATGAAAGGAAATGGGGCGGTCGGGTCCAATTCGGTGGTAAGAAGAAAGGACGCCCCAACGTAGCTCGCTATAGCGAAAGTTTGGCAGCTAGAACGGCCACCACGCGATGAAACCGGTCGAGGGCACTACCGGTCACCCATTCCACTTTCGCGATCAGGCAATGATGTCGTGAATGATGTGGCCATAATCGATCTCCAAACGTTTTCGACCGGGAATGTTTAATTGGGTGGGGTCCTGACCCAATAAGTGCAACGTCGTCGCGTGAATGTCCGTCACGTAATGAGGATGCTCGATGGCATGGAAGCCAAGTTCGTCGGTCGCACCGTGAACGTATCCTGGCTTCACCCCACCGCCCGCCAGCCAAATCGTAAAACCGTGGGGATGATGATCGCGACCAGTCCCCGCCTGATTCAACGTCGTCTTCTCTAACGCCGGAGTCCGACCAAACTCGGTTGCACACACCACCAACGTATCTTCCAGCATGCCGCGTTGTTTCAAATCCCGAATCAATCCCGCCAACGGTTTGTCAACTCGGCCACAACATTTCGAATGTAGATCTTTGATGTTCGAATGCGAATCCCACTCGCCGTAGTCACTCAAGTAGACCAGCGTATAACGCACGCCGCGTTCCGCCAAACGTCGCGCGGTTAGCAGTCGCCGACCATACAATTCGGTCGTCGGATCGTCGATGCCGTACATGGCCAAGGATTCGGGAGTTTCAGCGTTCAGCCCCAGCACTTCAGGAGCCGACATCTGCATGCGAAACGCCAATTCGTAGGCTCGAATGCGGGCTCGCAATTGTTCGTCGACTGGATGATCCAGAGCCGACTGTTGATTCCAGCGATGAATCAACTCGAACTGAGCACGTTGCTCCTCCTCCAGGACATCCGTGGCCCGACGACCGAACGGCAATGGGTTCGCTGGATCCAACGACAACTCCACGCCGGCGTGCTGCGGACCTAAGTAATTGGCATCAAAATTACGTTTGACGCGATTGTCGCTGTACTTGCCAAGGAACACAAACTGCGGCAGGTTCTCGTTGAGCGAGCCCAATCCGTAGGAAATCCACGAACCGATGCACGGTTGCTGCTCATCAAGCGAATGCCGACCGTTTTGAAACTGGAATTCAGCGTTGTGATCGTTGTCGGTTGTGTACATCGAACGCACGATGCACAAGTCGTCCACCACTTGAGCCAGATTCGGCAACCAATCGCTGACCCAGGTTCCATTCTCGCCATATTGCTTGAACTCGACTTGCAATGGCATGATCGTGGAAACCACTTCGCGATCCATGCCAACGACACTGCGAGAACGTTCGGCGTAGATCGGCAACTTCTGCGGGTTTGGCAGTCCGGTTTCTTCAAACGTCTTTCCCGCGAACTGATTGAGCAACGGCTTTGGGTCAAAGGTCTCTAGATGACTGACACCGCCGGAAAGAAAGATCCATATGACATTCTTTGCTCTGGCTCGGGTTGCCGTTGGGATGACGGGAAGGTCCGCGCCCCATGGGATCGGGCTCGCAGTGGCCAAACCGCTTTGGCTCAGTAGCGATCCCAGCGCCAAACCGCCGAACCCCATACCCAAATCAATCAAATGTTGGCGTCGGTTGGTTCGACCACAAAACGTTGAGCGATGTTGTGACATGGACTACCTCAGCGAATGGTCAGGAAATCGTTGTGACTAAACAGGCTACAGGTCAAATTCTCGCGAGCACGAAGCTCGGGATCGGTTGCGGCGGGCGGGATTCCCGCGACAGGAGTACCCACCAATTCGGCGTTCGTCAATGCAGAGAATCGCTCGGTTTGCGAGCTCAAAAATTCGAGCGAGAGTTCCAGTTCAGCGGGTGAGGGCCCGCGATTCAGGACTCGCCAGAAAACTTCCCGAACAAAGCGTTCGTTCGGGTGCGTCGGGTTTTGCGTTGGTTCGTCCATCACCGAGTCCCGTTCGTTTAGTTCGGTGGAGATTTGCGTCGCCAAGTGCCGACCAAACTTCAGGACCAATTCGCTGTTGGTCAATGCCAGAGCCTGTTGCGGCAACACCGTCGAGATCCTGCGGTAGCATTCGCCGACGCTTGGCCCATCAAACGTGTTCAAGAAGGTCATCTCGGCCTCGCCGTGAATCGTGAAGTACATGCTTCGTCGCGTCGATTCGTGCCACTGGGAAACATCGATGTCGGTTCCGCCTTGGCTTGTGTCGATCAAAGCCGCGGACGACAGAACGCTATCGCGAACAACCTCGGCTTCCATTCTCGTGGGTCGCCGTCGCCAATAATGAACATTCTCTCCGTCGTGCGTCAAACCGGGATGATCCTGCGGCACATGCGAAGAACGTTGGTACGCGGCACTGGTCATGATCACTCGATGCAAGTGTTTCATGCTCCAATGGTTGTCCATCAACTCGATCGCCAACCAATCCAACAACTGCGGGTGCCTTGGTGCCTTGCCATTCAGTCCGAAGTTGTCCGGCGTTTCGACCAAGGCTTGGCCAAAATGTCGGAGCCAAATGTGATTCACGGCGACGCGAGCCGTCAAGGGGTTTTGCCGATCGACAATCCAACGCGCCAACGCCGATCGCCGGCCGGTGCTGGTGCTTGGGTATTGGGGCGACAGCGGTGCATAGTCGGTCCCGTGCGCGGCCAAAGCTCCTTGGGCCAATGTGGTTGCGGCAGCAGCGGCATCGAATGCTTGTTGGGCGGCGACGATGGCTTGTTGCGCGGCGGCAGCCGATTCTTCGCTGGCAATCAACCACTGTTGTTGAGCCAATTGGAGTTGTTGGCGGGCAACTTGTTGGGCATGGTAAGCGGTTTGATACGCCAGTCGTTTCTCGCTGCGATGCGCATGTTTGGCCAATTGTTCGGGATTGGCGAACGATCGATAACGGGCCTCGTCGGCGGCAATTCGCGCGGCCAAGGTATCGACGGCTGCTTGAGCCAGTCGGAGGGCAACTTCCGCGACATCGTGTTCCAATCGAGCCGCCGTGAGTCGAATTTCGGCAGCCAACAACAAATCCGGTGCCGCCTCGTTCACTCCTACTGTCCCAGCTGCGGAAGCGGCTTGTCGAGCTTGCGACCACTCGTCTTCGGCAGCTAAGACCGCCGCGTGGGACTCGGCGACATGTTTTTCCGCGACGATTCGTCGTGCGTCAACCGCTCTGGTTTCTTCTTCACGGACGAAGGCTTGAAGCCCTGGATAAGCAGCTTCTGCCGGAAGCGTTATTGGTGCGAACGAAAACTCGCTCCATTGGAAACTAGTGGGCGGACCAGGACCGACGGGATCCCGACCCAGGATTCGGTTCCGAGCGTCACCACTCGTGTACATGTAAGTCTCTGCGTCCAACTTTTCGTCAAAGACTCGAATCGCACCCGAAGCGATCGGTCCATAAGACAGAGCGTAGACATACTTTTGAAATGGTCCAGGGTCCGGTTCTCCGGCGACTCGGTCGTGGCGAAGTTCCAGCGGTTCAAAGAAGGCTCGAAAGCGGAAATAATCTTCGTGCGTGATCGGATCGTATTTGTGATCGTGGCAATGAGCGCAGTGCAGTGACAACCCGAGGAACGCTCGGGCTGTGTGTTCTACGTTGTCTTTCATCCAGGTTTCATAGTTCCACTTGTACCAATTTCGAACCAAGAACCCGGTGGCCACAGTGTTTGCTGGATCGTTAGGCGCCAGTTCATCGGCGGCCAACATCTCCATAACCATCCGGTCGTAGCCTTTGTCTTCGTTTAGCGACCGAACGATCCAATCTCGCCAACGCCAAATTTGAGGATACGAGTTCATCACATCGGGCACCGACCGCCGTCCGTACCAATCCGAATACCGCCAAACGTCCATCCAATGTCGACCCCAACGTTGCCCGTATTCGGGGCGCGCCAACAATTCATCGATCAAGTTAGCATAAGCCTCGGGTGAATCATTCGCCACGAACCGTTCCACTTCGGACTTGGTCGGAGGAATTCCCAGCAAATCCAAATACACTCGGCGAACCAATGTCACCGCCTCGGCTCGGGGCAAGGACTCGAGTTCAGGTCGCCCCTTGGAACTGGCGAGCAGGCGGTCGATGGGATGTGTATTTTCGGTGTACTGCGAGGTCGGGTCGCGCTGCGGACCTTGAAAGGCCCAATGACTCAGCGGGTCGGCTTGCGGTTGTTCGTCGTTCGGAGCGTTGGCGCCGTCCTGGATCCATTGAACGATCGCGTGGATCTCGTCTTCCGAGAGTGCTCGACCCTCCGGCGGCATTCGCATGCCTGGGTCTTCATGTCGGAGCCGAACCACAAGTTCGCTATCGTTGGGTTGCTTGGCAAGTACGACTGGAATGCGGCCGGTTTTACCCACCATCGCTGCCGCCGTATCCAACCGCAAATCCGCTTCTTGCTGGAGCGCTCCATGACAGGAAAAGCAGCGTTCATGCAGAATCGGTTTGATCTTGGTTAAGTAATGTTCAACGGACGCCTCTTGCCCCACAAGAATTCCACATGACCACGTCACGAGACAAACGGCGACAACCGCTAGGGGCAATTTCAGCAACCATGTCGAACCAAACCGCTGCCGAGACATGCTGCGACCAGTGCCGATTCGACCAATATGGGCAGGAAATATCAACATCGGATGATCCGAGAATCAAAGGCGGGGGCCATCGAATTCCAAATTTGGTAATCGCGGTCGATTAGATTATAGCACGAACAAATGTCGTGTGCTGCGATCTGTTCGGCAGCGCTCTGATCTCGTGGGAGACTGTTTAACAGTTAGCCGGTAGGCGTACTCGTGCGGTAACGGGAATCGACTAGAAGATGGTCAAACCAACAAATAGCCAGGCCGCAGTGTGAGCGCGGGTAGGATCGACCTGCTTATTTGGCAAATTAATGCGACTGAGACCGCAACGCTTGACTCTCGAAACACGGAATGCATGGTCCTCGTCATTCGTACCCAAGATCAAACCAAATGTGGCCTACTTGCAGCTTGATCTGAAGCATGCCCAGTTCTACGGCCTCTAAAACACTTGCGGCGTTTTTTTGTAGCGAGAAACCGAAAAAATCCGCCGAGCGAGTCGGCGGGATTTCCCATAGTAGCGCGAGCGCCCCGATCGCTCCAGCAACATGGTGCGTTACGTCGGGCAACTGACGATGATGGAAAGTCAACCTTCAGTTCGGCGCTCTATCCGCTTGCGGAACACATCAAGAATCGCCCGACTTCACGCAGTACTCAACGATCAATCCGCCCAGTTACCCCCGTTCGCGTGACATCAGCCTTTCTCGGGTGGACCAAAGTCCGGCAGATGGGGTGCTGATGTAGAAGACTTCTTCACCGTCGGGCATCGTATTCCAGCCTTCACGCATCCGAGAGGGATGGTATCGTTCCAGCATCTCGTTCACGTCAGCGTACTCGTAGTGAACGCTTTCGATTTCGGCTTTTGACAACTTGCCAGGAGCGTATCGGATCGTGAATCGTCGATCGCTGGTGCCGTGGATCAAGTGAGCTGTTCCGTGAGCTGTTTCCCGCATGTCGGCGTTTTGTTTGTATAATTCCAAGATCTCGTTGCGTGGTCGATAGCCGTACTTGCGGATCAACGCTTCCACCTCGGGTTGTTCTCCAAACCGTTCCACGCCGGGCGCGATCACCAGCAGTTCGCCGCCGTCCGCCATCGCCATTCGCGTTCGATAGACGGCCTTGTTCGCGACCCAGGTTGCGCGGAATTCGTCGGCCTGCATGACCGCCACGATCTTCTTGACAGGTTGATCAAACATGGTGATGTTCTGCGAGCGACTGGCTCGAGCCGCGATCAGGTACGTCTCTAGATCATCGCCGACGTAAACACCGGTATGGACCAAGTGATTGTTCGTGTCACGAGCCATCACAACTTGGAAATAGACGTCCGGCAAGTTCGCGAGGTATTTTTCCTCCGCCCAGTTGTAACATGCTCGCAGGGGCGTGATCAACTGGCCAAGGTTGTTCTCGCAGCCGTAAACACCTGCCGCCATGTGTGACGCGCAGATGGTCTCTTTGCCACCCAATCCGATAAAGTAGTTCTTGTTATGATTGGCGAAGCCCAACACTTCGTGAGGGACCACATGTCCGATGTTGATGATCAAATCCCACTTCTCGGTCACCGTCATCGTATTGATTTCAACGGGGATCTCCCAGTCGGCGATTCCGCCAGTGGTCTCGGCCACCAATTCACCGGGGATCGTCCCCAGTTTCGTCACGCCTTGCTTCCAATCGTGAGCATGAATCCTGGCGTGCGGAATCGAGCCAAACATCCATTTGTTCTCGGCTTCCGTATGCGGAATGTGTTGTCCCAACGTCGGAATCACGTGCGTGTCGCAAGAAGCCGGCAGCAAGTTGTAGATCGTCTCGGTGATCCAACCCGCGCCGGAATGAGCGCGCGTAAGATCCGGAGGGAGCAGCAGGACTCGGCGGAATTCGCAACCCAAACGCTGCCGAGCCTCATCCAGGACTCGCTGGCACATCGCTTCAATTTCAGGTCGGGAGATTTTGGGAGCTTCGTGGTGAAACCATGGCATAAGGCGTGAGCTTTCTCTCAAAATGTGCGTCAGTGTTTCGATCCGGCCGATCTTCGGATAACGCCCCGGAAATTGTACCCGCTTTCGGATGCTGGTTACCGTTTCGGACAGCCTTCCCGGTCGCCGGATGGTCATTAGACCTGCAAATCGTTACCTTATCCAGTACGCCCAAACCCCATGGAATCGATCGCCAAGGAGTCATTGACATGGCCGCCAAAAAGACTGCCAAATCGAAGTCGAGCAAGCGTTCGACAAAACACTCCATGAAGTCAAATTCGCTTCGTGGATCAGAGAAGCGAGTACCGCCCAAAAAAGCGCCGTCTGCAAAATTGACGTTTCGAGCGAACGCGGAAGGTGACACGCCGCTGACGTTGGACGAGGCGATCGCAATCGTGCAAACCGCCTCTCCGGCAAAGCGTCCCGCCGCACGTTCGACCAAGGCGAGCGCACGGATGGCCCCCGCGAATCGACCAAAGATCGAAGCAGATGCTCCCACGGTAGCCAGTGTGGGAATTGCGCGCCAAAATCTCGAACAACAACAACAAGAGGAACGACAGCAGCGGACCGATGAATACACGGCGCTCATGAAACTACTCAAGCATCGGGGAGTTGTAAGCGGAGCCGCCGCGACGGCAGGTGCCAAGAGCCGCGCCGCGTCTAAAGGCAAAGGGGCAGTTCGAACGGCCGCTCGAACTGTAACCAGTCCGCTGCAAGTGTTTGCCGAAGGTGATTCTTGGTTCCATTATCCTGTACCGTTCTTTGGAGGAGGAGTCATTCCGCGACTGCAAAAGCGGTTGGGCGTTCCTATTTTGAACTTGGCCAACGCGGGCGACGAAGTTCGAATGATGTTGGGGGTGAAGCAACGCGAAATGCTCGCCAAGCAACTGCGAAACGGCTGCCCAGCAGGCGGGGCCTGGGACGCAATGTTGTTTTCTGGCGGTGGGAACGACATCGTCGGCGAACCGATGAGTTTGTGGATCCAAGACTTTCGCCCGGGCGTTTCACCGGAAACATTCATTCATCAAAGCCGATTTGCCGCGGCGTTGGCGATTGTTCAGGCCGGTTACGAGGACTTGATTCAGATGCGAAACGACCTAAGTCCTGCGACGCAATTGTATTTCCATGCTTATGATTTTGCGATTCCAGATGGCCGAGGCGTTTGCCATTTGGGACCTTGGCTCAAGCCGACATTTCAACTGCGAAAATTCCCCACGACGGCGACCGTCGCCACGGAAGTCGTCAAAGCGATGCTGCAACAGTTTGCCGGGATGCTGCGAACCCTCGCGAACACTCATCCGCAGGTGACGCTGCTCAACACTCAAGGAACGCTCCAGGCGACAACCAGTAGTTGGCACAACGAGCTCCATCCGTCGGCCGCCGGCTTCGACCAAATCGCACAAGTTTTCTATCAACAGCTCGCGAATGTATTTGGGGATCGAATTCCCAACTGACCCGTACAACACCATTACCCATTGAGATCTGGCCATGCAGAGTGTTTCGTCGCATCAAATCCGTTCCCGCGTTTCACGACACGTTCAGGTGATCGCGATATTGTTCTGTTTTGTCGCGTTCAATTTTGGAGTGGCGGCCTTGACTGCTTGCCAAGAGCCAGCAGTCGCTTCGACACAAGAACAACCAGCGCGGTTTCGAAAAATGGGAGCGCGAAACGACAAGAACATTTTTTCGCCATTGGATTTGCCGACACCCAATCGGATTCGCACGGCGGCGGGGTTGCCGGGTCCCGATTATTGGCAACAGCAGGTCGACTACCGCATGGACGTCACGTTGGACCCGGACGCGGAAACGATCCAAGCAAAAGCCACTGTGACTTACACGAACAATAGTCCGGATCCATTGAATTTCCTTTGGTTGAGTTTGGAGCAAAATATCTTTCAGGCAGACAGTTTGGGGTGGAAAACGTCGCAACCCAATGGTCGCGTTCAAAGTCGCGGACGAATCAAGGGCGGTTACAAGATCGAATACGTCCGAGTCGGCGACCAACCGCTGCCCTTGACCATCCACGATACTTTGGGACGCTTGGACTTGCCAACTCCCGTTCCCGCTAGCGGCGGGCAGGTGGTCTTTGACATCGCATGGTCGTTCAAAATCCCGGAGGACGGAATCAATCGACATGGCATTCGCCGCGTCAATGCAGGCAAGATTTTCCAATTGGCTCAATGGTTTCCACATGTCTGCAAATACGACGACGTGCATGGGTGGAATGTCTTGCCATATTTGGGGCAGGGCGAGTTTTACTCTGAGTTCGGATCGTTTGACGTCGGCATGACGGTCCCGCGTGGCTATATCGTTTTGGCGAGCGGTGAATTAAGGAATGCGACGGAGGTTTTGACAACGGACCAACTAGAACGCTTGGCCTCGGCGGCCGGAAGTCGAACGACGATCGGCGTCCGCCGTGAGGACGAGATTGGCACCGAGGCGACGATGCCGATCGGCGAAGGACCACTGACATGGCGATTCCAAGCGGACCGCGTTCGGAATTTTGCTTGGACGGCTTCGGCAGCGACGATTTGGGATGCAGCGGCGATCTTGTGGGACGATGGATCCACGGTATTGGTCCAATCGGTTTACCCCGCGGAAGCAAAAGAGGCTTGGTCCGAAAGCACACAAATGCTCAGGCACTCGATCATGCACTATAGCGAGGAATGGTTCCGCTATCCCTATCCAACGGCCACCAACGTCAATGGCAATCCGACCGGCATGGAATATCCGATGATCTTGTTTTGCAGCGGCGATAACGATCGCGATTTCATGTTTCGAGTGACATCGCACGAGATCGGTCACACTTGGTTTCCCATGGTGGTCAACACTGATGAGCGACGGCATGCCTGGATGGACGAAGGCTTCAATACTTTCATGAATGCGTACGATCGGCTCGAAGTTTTCGATCAAGTTCTTTATGGAGCAGACGCTCCGCGGCCACTGCGACCGATTTCTTTGCGACAATTCGGGCGATTCAACTCCAATCCGCGCAATCCACCTAGCCAACTGCCGGTGGACCAAGTCGAACCTACTCTCGTCGGGCGCTTGGCCTACGGGAAACCTGGTGCGGGCTTGCAATACCTGCGCGAGGAGTTGTTGGGACCGAAACGATTCGATGCGGCGTTCCAGCAGTATATTCGTGCATGGGCCTTCAAGTCGCCACAACCCGCGGACTTCTTTCGCTGCATGGAAAACGGGACCGGCATGAATCTCGATTGGTTTTGGCGCGGTTGGATCATGGAAAATCTGACGCTGGATCAAGGCGTCGGTGAAGTGGTTGAAGATGATGCCCGTCAATGGGCAGATATCTCTGTCGTCAATCTAAACGAGATGGTGATGCCCGTAACCGTAGAAATCGAGTTCGACGATGAAACGACAAAACGCGTGTCGTTGCCAGTCCAGATCTGGCATTACACGAATCGTTGGCGATTTCGCGTTCCAACAGAGGGCAAATCGATTCGACAAGTGATGATTGATCCCGACCGCCGCCTACCGGATTCGCGTCGAACCAATAATCGCTGGCAACGGGCCGCTTCTGAGGAAGAATCCTCTAGCAGTGACGACGAATAGAATGGAAACGGTTGAGCGAACGCTGGTGTACCGGCTTCAGCCGGCGGCTAGCTGACATTAGTTTTTTTCACACCCCCGCCGGCTAAAGCCGGTACACCAGCGCCCGCTAAATTGCCTCGGGGACTGTACACACGCTCTGGCGACTGTTGCTAGGTTCGCTCTACTTCGGTCACTAACTCGGGCGGTGCCTGCAGCGTGCGATAGACGACGCAATAGCGTTCGGTCAATTCAATAAGTTTCTGTATAGAAACTTCCGGCGCGTCCGTATCCAGTTCGAAACGCAGCGTCACTTTGGTCAAGCCGATTGGAGCCTGACGATTGACCGCCAAAGTTCCGCCGAAATCCACATCACCGACAGCCGTTACCGCAGCCGAGCGCAATTCGATCTTCATCGAATCGGCGACGGCCCCCAACGTGACGCCCGCACACCCGGCCAAACCGGCCAACATCAATTCGACGGGACAGACCCAAGTTCCGTCGCCGCCGCCCATCGCGTGCATACCGACCGGGTTTAGTCCCGCAGGCTCCACGACTTGGCAAGACAAATGCCGCGGGTCAACGACAACTCTGGCCCACAATTGGCTTTGAGCCAAGGCTGGGTTTTGCTGATAGGTCGTTTTGAGCGATAATTGCGATTGCTTTATTTCATTGGTTGTTTGCATCGTTCGACTCCCGACGTTTGGTTGATTGATGTCCAGCGTCACTCTCGCTAACGAAAGTTGACTATTTTTTTGCCTGTATCGGAATCGAAATCGCCAGTCCGGCGGATCGGTCCTCCAAGCTTGTCCGTTGCCGGACGTGACATTTGAGGCATTGGTTGGCCAACCGAATTCGGCCCACGTATTCTAGACGATCTTCCAAGACAACGCTGTGTTGTTCGGCGCCCTTGGCAATGGCGGCCACGGCCTCACGTTCGAAGTCGCTTTCGGGGCGATGATGGACATTCAGTTCGTCGCCATCGATCGTCAACCACCGCATTTGTACGTTGTATTTTTGATTCAGTGTAACAAAGACATCATCCAACGATTGAGACGGCAAAACTCGTGACTCTTCATCGTCAAAAAAATCACGATGCATCACTTGCAATGCCCCGTGGATGGAATCGTGCAAAAGCAGCGCCCGCGCGCGTGCTTCATCGGCATTGCTGGCCACAGGAAACTTGGCCGAGTCCCCCTTCGCTGATGACAAGTCGTCCGACGCCGTCTGGTTAGTGTCCTGGTTGGAGCGTGTATTTCGATTCGTCGCTTCAATCGAGACTTGATTCAAATTAAAGGGCCCAGGCGATGTGACCGCAGCTGTCTGTAGAACCGGGTTCCAACTGGCGACGCAGGCCACCAGTAGCGCACCCGAAGCTATTGCTGCTTGTGGGGACCATTTCATTGTTCGCAAATCCGCCATGACGGACTCCTTTTCATAATTGAAGCTCGCAGCACATCCTAATCAAAACTTACATCAGATTGATTGGGAGGGGGAGCGTCGTTTTGGCCAAGATTCTATGTAACTTCCGGCAGGCATGCTGATTGGGGAAAATCCGGCTTGAACGATACGCAAGAAACCGCTATTTAGAACCGGGGAGTTCGTTTTCCAGTCGCCAAGAATAGCGATTTAATTGAGGCCATGTCGTGTCCTGTCCGACGGTTGAAGAGAATTTGATTCAAGTCACGGCCGGATTCCGCCAGCCCCGAAGAGCCGGTTCGTCATTGCATGCGGCTTTTTTGGGGCTTTTTCTTGGCTGGTGCCTCCTGGCCACGGCCAATGGCTGTAATCTGTGGAAACTGCGGCAAGAAGAAAAGAATGCGAGCCAATACCCGCAATTGGCCAATCCGCTCTACGTGCCTGCCTGCGATCGCGATTTTGCGATGGATCAGGTCTCGGACGAAGTCGACGATTATTTCCAAATTCGAAAAGAGCAGCGAATTGCGTTAATGGACAATGTTTTGATGGAGGGTTGGATCGAAACGCAGCCCAAGATCGGTGCCAGCGTTTTTGAGCCCTGGCGTCGCGATGCGGCAACTTTGGAAGAGCGGCGTTTGGGAACTTTGCAAACCATTCGTCGTTGGGCGAAGGTCCGCGTCATTCCGAATGGCAAAGGTTATTTGATCGATGTCAAAGTTTATAAAGAGCTAGAAGATCGACATCCGCCCGATCACTCGGTCGTGACCAGCGGTTTGCCGAGGCATGACTTGGCCATGGATTCACTGCAAGACTCTTCGGCCAGTTTTCAAGATCCCAACTCCAAACTGCGCTGGTTTTCGATCGGCCGCGATTTTGAGCTTGAACAAAAGATGCTCCGCAATATTCAACAGCGCTTGCAAAAAGGGTAAGACGGTGATCTGTCTGATCTGTCTGATCTGACCGATCTGTCTGATCTGTCTGATCTGACTGATCACCTCCAATGACCATCACGAAAAAAATCTATGGATCACGACTCATCAATTGGCGCTTTGAATCGCGGTGATGGCGGTTCCAGATGCCGTTGGTTGGGTCATACTCCGGCAATGGTGGTGTGGAGGTTGGTTTATCCCTGCCCAATTCTGGAGAATTTCGCGAAATTCTATCGGCCACCACAAACACCGGTCGCGATCCAGCATTGCCTCAAACCGCTCCAGGCGATCAGCGAAGCAGCCGAGCTTCACAATGTCCACGATGATTGGGCTGTCTTACTGCCAGAGGACAAACGAACGCATGGGAATTTTCGTGACCAACCGTTGGCGTTTTCGTTACCCGAATCGTTGCGGGTATTCGGCGGAAAGGAAGTCACGATTGATGCGTGCCGTCACTGCCCAGTCAACGTGCCAAGATTTCCAGCGGCGCCGGCCTCGCCCGAGCCGTCACTGGCCGGCTGCAACCAAGTTTTGGTCTTTGGAAGCCTGAGCCAATTGAGCGAAAGCACACGCACCTTGTGCAATGCCCCGAAGCCGCTTGCCAAGACCGTTTGGAACACGACGGTCGCAGAGGAACGGTGGAAGCTGATCGACCCGCTGGCCGAGGCCTTATTCTCGGGAGGTCGCCTACGGCAAATGCTTCAGGCTTCGACGCCACGCGAACTCTGGCAGCGGATGTGGTTTTCGTCAGGTCCGGTCATACGCTGGAACGCTGCCCGAATTGACGCGATGTTCCAGGATCTGAAGTGCGGATCACGGTCTTTCTCACCAAGCGATTCGGAATCGCTGACCGGTTGGGCGCCGTTCTATTCAGCCGTGACCGTCGCGTCGGAACATCGCATTGCCATGGAAACCGAGTACCTTCCCTGCGGTTTCGCCGATGGTCGAGATTGGTGGCTCAGTCCGTATTGCAGCCATTGTGGTGCCGATATGGCTTCGGTCGCAGGGGGGGCTGGTAGCGAAAGTCGCCAAGATTTTCGGCATTGTCCGGTGTGCCGTCGAGTCGGCGGTCCCGTCCCCGAACAGAAACGGCGCATCATGGGCTGGGCGCCCTACCGACCGCTTTACTCGCTGCTCGACCGGGAAGCCGCCGACAAGCTGGTGGAAACCGCGTCTGTTCAACTCGGTGCGAACGGCTAGACTATACTCCGACGAGTGAGTCGCGAACGCTGGAACGGAAACAAATGGCCTGGAAGCATCCTGCTTTATTGAAAATTGGACCTCGAGTCAGCGTATTCCCCATCGTCCACGGCAGCGGCGATTTTGCTTGGGAAGTTCGCCGCGTTATGTTGCAGGGGAATTTTGATGCCTTGGCGATTCCGTTGCCGGCGTCGTTTCAAGGTACGGTCGAACAAGCAGTCTTGAATTTGCCCACTCCGGCGGTCGTGATTCAGACCTTTCACGAATATCAACCGGCGTGGGACGAATCCGACGAACATGGGCACGATCACGGTCACGAATCACCCGCAGCCGAGCCTTGGAAGAGCGACTCAGAGCCCGGATTCGATTCCCCCGAGTACTCGGCCGATCCCACCGGCGAAGACCATGACCCGGAGTTGGACGATGAAGAATCGGATGACTGGGAAGTTGATCTCAACGCCAGCTACGTACCGATCGATCCCTGCCAAGGAGTCATCGCGGCGATTCGAACGGCCATGGGCGAGCACATTCCACGATTCTTTATCGATTTGGAAGTCAATCGCTACGAAGGCTATCAACAACAATCGGCCGATCCCTATTGCTTGAAGCGAGTTTCGATCGAACGCTTTGCCGCAGCCATGCTGCCGCACATCGAACGTCCGACCGATCCGCAGCGCATCGCTCGGATTCGGTACATGGCCTATCAGTTGCGACAATTGTCGATTGACTACAAGAACATTCTCTTGGTCTGTGATTTTCACGACTGGCCGTGGATTCGCGAGGCCTACTTTCAACCGGATCCCAATCCGCCTGTACCTGAATGGACGGAAACGCCACAGGTTTTCGGAGTTCGGTTGCGGTCGTTGTATTTTCTGTTTGGCGAGTTACCGTTCACGACGGCACTCTACGAACACGCCCGCATGACGTTGGGTGATGATTCGGAGTTGAGTATCGACGGCGTCAAGCGATTGCTGTTGACAGCTAGAGCCGTCTACCAGCGAAGGCTGGGCAAATCCGCTCGGAAGATCACGCCCCTCTTATTGCGGCAGTGTTTGCAATACATTCGAAACTTGACTCTGATCGAACGACGTCTCACGCCGGATCTGATTCATATCGTTCAGGCCGCTCAACAAGTCGGCGGTGATACCTATGCGTATTACGTCTTGAACACGGCCAAGCGATACGTTCCACATCGAATTGACCGGTTGGAAGCCGGAGTTGAAACGAGAGACGAAGAAGTCGCCGACGCTAAAGGCTCTGAGTCGGATGGCTCGGATGCGGCAAAGTCCGATGAACCAAATCACATCACCGACCAGGAGCAAGAAACGAAGAATCCTTTGCCCATGGTCAAAATGGGCATCGGGCAAATCGAACTGCCGTCGGATGAAATCGTGGGCGCGGTGAATCGCCTATCGGGTGTTCCGTTGGTCTGGCGACACTTGGAGCTACAACCCCATCGATCGCGGCCCAAAGATCAACGACGCTGGATCGAGCGATGGAACCCTGGGTACCAATGCAGCTTTCCTCCTGAGGACGCGCGAATCGAACAGTTTCGTTCGGCCGTCTTCAATCGAGCCAAACAAATCATGGGCGCGGACGCCGTCAAGAGCGAAAAGTTCATGAGCAGCGTCATGGACGGGATCGATATTCGAGAGACATTGCGGCATTGGTACGATGGCGAACTATACGTCAAAATCAATCCCCCGATCCGAAGCGGAATGGACGCCGTGGTCATGTTGTTCGACACCCCCGCTGACCCTCGCGACTACTCTTGGCGAACGACATGGTTTGCGGAACATGAAAACGAATCAACGCTCGCGTTTTACGCGACTGATTTTAAGAAGAACCCAGTTGGGCCCGGCATTTGTTCCGCAACATACGGCGGAGCCATGTTTTTGTTCCCTCCGCGTCGCATTCCCGAGATTTGGCGGGAACCCATGTTTGACTTCACCACCACGTTGGAGGAGCGCTTGATTGCGGCAGCGTGTCGATTTGCGGTCCACCGACACGTCGCCTTGTTGAGTCCATTGGCGCCGGGCTATTCTTGGAAACGAATTGCTCGACTCTATGGCAAACGTCTGGTCCATGTCCCGTTGGGCCAATACAGCGATTCCACCGTCCAGCAACTTCGCTTGGTCCATGTCCTGAACGGCATGGAAGTTCGCTCTTACGCCAGCAGTTTCATTCAAAGACATTGATCGGACCATGATTCTGAAGCTTTTGGCGCTGAACTTTGTGGCCCTGTTGGGAATGTTTGCCCTCGTCCAAGCGATCATTGTCGCGATCTATTGCCGTTACATGCGACCTCGGCCCTACACCGGGGCTCTGAAATCGGAAGAATCGTGTGCCGTGCTGATGGCATTGCGTGGAGCCGACCGAAACTTGGACCAAACTTTAATCGCCCATCTGCAGCAGCGGGACGTCGTTCATCATTTGCATTGGATTGTCGACTCCGAACACGATCCTGCCGTCGCCGTCATTCGACAACTGCCGGCGGAGCTTGCCAATCGCTGGACTCTGCATGTATTGGAACTGAATTCCGACCAATGTAGTCTGAAATGTTTGGGACTATCCCAAGTCGTTCAAAGACTACTGGCCTCGACAACTCCGCCAAAGTACTTCGCGTTCGCCGATGGAGACGGCTTGGTTTCTCAAGATTGGCTCCGACGAATGCTGGATCCAATGGTCCGGTGCGATCAACAACGAAGCGGTGGACGTGCGATTGGTGCAACGACAGGACATCGTTGGTACACGTGTTTTCCTCGAACGACGTTCGAAAACACAAGCGAGCGAGCAAGCGAAATGAATGTCCAAAATCCCGTTTCGTGGGGGGCCTTCGTTCGTTATTTTTGGAACTTAGGTTCATTGCCTCAAATGCATTTGTACCGAGTTGTGTGGGGAGGCAGCTGGGCAATTCGGGCCGAAGTTTTGCAGAATTGCGGACTGCTCGAGTCTTGGAAAGGTTCCTTGTTTGAAGACACTCAGGTGAGGACCTATGTCGAGTCGGCAGGGCATCGAGTGGTGACGGCACCCGGCGTTCTGGTCCAAAGCTACGAACCAACGAGCGTTGGCGTCGCCACCAACTGGATATCGCGACAGCTGCTGGACATGAGACTGTACCATCCAAGTTTTCTCCTAACGGTTTTTCACGCCGGGTTCCTGGCTCTGATCCATACGCTCATCATGATCGTCGCAGTACTTGCGGCGGTGCAGCAAGATTGGTGGACCGTTTGGACACTGGTTGCTGGTCTGTTAACTTATCAGGCCTTTTATGCGATCGTATGGTGGCGTTTACAACGAACGGCCGAAGGTTGTTTATCTCAGCTAGATTTTGATCGAGCTGTGAACCACCCAGAGTCGAATCGGAAGGCCTCCGAACGGTTGTGGGCCTCCGTTGGGCTGTTGTTGACTCAAGTGATGTATCCGCTGGCGACCGGTCGAGCGTTGTTGACACAGGCCATGTCCTGGCGCGGGATCAACTACCGGATCGACGGTCCGAAGAAAATTCAACGGCTCAACTACGAAATTTATCGACGCGACGAATTAGAACACAGATCGGATTCCGCATGAATCAGAAGGTTTTAGGCCTGTTGCGATTGATTCGATTCTCCAACACACCGACGGCCGTGGCCGATGTTGTCGCTGGCTACATGTTGGCAGTTGGTACCATTGTCGAATGGCCGCCATTGGTGGCCCTGGCATTGACCAGCGTCTGTTTGTATTCCTTCGGCATGGTTCTCAATGATCTCAATGATGTGGAAGAGGATCGAATCCATAATCCCCAAAGACCGTTGGTTATTGGTACCATCTCGATTGCCACGGCAAGGAGAGTTGCCGCTGGATTGGTCGTCACGGCGTTGATCGGTTCTGGAGTCGCGGGATGGCTTTACCAAGCGACGATCGTTGGCAGCGAACCGCTGGGCAATGACGCCAGTTTCATTATC
>JAUXWY010000381.1 GCA_030681235.1 Pirellulaceae bacterium
CAACAATGGCCCCAAAATACGGCTTGTCCACCGCGTTGATATAGCCCGACACATCGTTGTAGCCCAAGGCAATATCACCCATCTTTCCATCTCGGTCGGGAACCAGGATCGAAGTGATGATCGCGCCGAAATTGGTGACATGAACTTCCATGCCGTTTTTGTTCTTGAGTTTGTAAAGCTTGATCGAGGAGAAATCTTCGACCGAAATCTCGTCCTCCCCGTGAACACTCGCCCCCAACGCCCCCGTCGTTACCAAGTTCGCTGACAACATCAACAGACTCCAACTCGCCATCGACCAAACTATCAACTGACGCTGCATTGCAAGAGCTTTCAAATGAATGCCAAACCCACTCGCCGGTCCCCGGAGGGCGATTATCGCCGAAACCTCCCACCCCAGCAAGCGCTTGTCGCCCTTGTTTCGCCGCAATGGACTGAACTTTGCCCCTATCGACCGCTTTTTGAACATCACTTCTCGCCGATCGCCAACAAATCACAAGGCCGAATTCGAGTACGAATCTGCGTTTTTCATCGCACCAACCACGGGTTGGCCAAATAGCGGCGGAGCGTTACTTGCCCGTCGCCATGAATGCCCACCAGAATCGCGCCCTCTTGGTCCGTGATCCAGGTTTCGGTACCCGCGTCTTGGTAGGCCTGAAGCGTCTCCCTGGAGATCCGGCGCTCCAGTCCCGACAGAATCGCGTGGTGGGCGTTGGCCCACTTGGACACAGAAGGGGGCTGACTCTGCCGACTGCCATGATGGGGGACTTGTATCACATCGTAGCCGCCACGCTCTAGTGACAACAAAGCGTCCAAGCCCGCGCCTTCAACGTCTGCGGTCAACAAGATCTTTCGCTGTCCGTACTCGATGACCAACACCAGGCTATTGGAATTGTCACCATCGGAGAACAAGGTCGGTGGAGGAGAGAGCGCGCGGATGTGCAGTCCCGGCTCCTGCCACAACGACTGGCCCGCATGAATCGTGCGCAACGGCGTGTTCTCCTTTTCCAAGTACTCCTTCAGCAGTTGCACGTAAGCTGATTCGTCTCGCAGCATGTCGGGCGGACTGACAAACTCGCGGATCGAGAATCGTCGCAACAATTCAGGCACGCCGTTGTAGTGATCCAGATCGGCATGCGACACAATCATTTGGTCGATCCGTTGAATCCCATGCGCCAACAACACGCCACCAATCCTTTGCCCCGCCGCACGGGCCGACGGAAAGCTGCCCGCATCAAATAACACGACATGATTCGTTGGCGTGCGAATGACCACTGAAGCTCCATGCCCCACATCAACAAACGTCAACGTCAGCTTCGGTCCGAATGGCAACTCCACTGCGTCGCGGTCCGGATAAGTTGGCCAGGGAAAGAAATACGCGCCCAGACAAAGGAGCACGCAACCAACGATCGCCACCCGCCGAGTGACCTCGGGATACCACACCAAAAACAACCACCACCCGTACCAAATCACGATCCAAATCCAACCCGGTGACGTGACCCAAACGTAGCTTCCCGGAAGGTGGTACGCCAACTCGACGATCCCATTCATAACATCCAAGGACGTTCCGCAAAGCCAACCCAACCCATTGGCTACTGTGGATGAAAACGGAGCGACCAACAACACGGCAAACCCGCTCAGCAACGCCAATGTCATTGGTAAAATAACCAGCGGATTGATCAGCAAACCAATCCAGGCAAACAAATTGAAATAGTGCATCACCAAGGGCAGGCCTGCCACAAACACCGCCAGACCGCACAAATAAACTTCTCGAATACTACGGACCAGTACGAGTCCGTTTCGACGGGCTGGCGAAAACTGCGACTCACGCAACTCCTGCAAAGGGCTCGGCACCTTTCTCGCTCGATGTTGAACAAAAACAATAATCCCGGCCACTGCCAGAAACGACAACTGCGTTCCCGCTTCCGCCAATTGATGCGGCTGAATCGCAAAGATCACGCCCATCGCCACTGCCAACGAATTGAAAGACAGGACCCGCCGTCCCAAGAGGGTCGCGGTACACATGATGGTCGTCAGCACGGCCGCTCGAACGATCGGAGGTCGAAACTCCACCAGCCATGCGTAAAACAGCACCAGTGCCACCGTCGCCAACAACACAGGCCGTTGTGGCACAAAGCTCCAACGACTCCACCACAAGATCGCTCCTGCCAAAATTCCCAAGTGCAAGCCCGAGATCGCCAACACGTGGACGGTTCCTGTGGCCGCGTATTGTTGGCGTGTGTCGCCCACCAACATCGAACGATCGCCAAGCAAGATCGCGGCGGCCATCGGGTACTGTTGGTCAGTCAGGTGTTGCCGCAACTGAACCTTGAAGTGGTTGCGCAACCGGTCTCCCAGCGAAGTCCAATCCGGCTTGGCTTGCGTTACCTTGATTTGCCCCGGCTGGTTCATCGTCAATTGACCGTCCAAACGCGCGAGCCACATGAAGCGGCGATGATCCAATTGACGAGGGTTCTTGGCCAGCGTCGGCAACGAGAGCCGTCCCAACATTTCCACTCGCTGGCCAATTTCCACTATTGCCGTTGGCGAGGCAACCAAATCATTCCGCACGATTCCAGCCGCATCGATGGGCACGTCACTTTCCAAGGCACAGTCCAAGCGACCCGCTAATGGAATCCAACCGGTCGTCGATTCGTAGGCTTCGGTACGCACCAAAAACTTGAACTTCGGCACCGTGAATTGAAACGATTCGAAAATATCCAGCGGTTGCATCGGAGGCGTTTGGGTCACCGACGTCACGGTTCCTCGAACGCGGATCACTTGCACCTGTTCCGCATCCTGCGGAACCAAGTGTTGGAATGGCGTGTGGCTACCAGGTTGTCTCCATTGGCTCCAAAAACCTCCCAGGGCGATCAGCACGAGCACAAAACTCAGCACTCGCCACCCGTGTCGTCGGCTCCAATGTCCCAACCCCAAGACGACCAGAGCCCCGATCAGCACGGCCACCCATGCCGTTAGGTTCAGCCACGACAATTGCTGAAGCAAGTAGCCGATAATCAAACACACGACCACCCACGTGGATCGACTGGGTGATGGCAGTTGCCTCCAGACATGCGTGGCCCTATGGATCGCCGCATCCACCCAAACGCTCGTGCGAGAAGAGCCTGCCGTCCCTGATGTCATTCGCCGGTCAGCACCGTTTGGGGATGGGTCCAAGGAGCGCGATAGTTCCGCGCCAAGCGTTCCGTTGCTTCTTCATCACCGGGAATCGTCCGTGTCGCCGGATCATAAACCAAGCTGCGTCCCAGTTCCAACGACTGATTGGCCAACACGCACGCACTGCTGGAAATGTGGCCCTGCAAGATGTCGGCAACAGGCCGAGTGCGATGCGCGGTCGCTGCCAGCCAGTCCTGCATGTGTCGCCGAATCGCGGGAGCCACGTGGCGTTCCAAGTCTGGTTCGTGTTCGTCTTCGGGGTATTGAGCGAATTCGAGTTCGACTTGTCCGGACTCGCCTTGACCGCCACCAAACGGCTCAAAGTCCCAGCGGTTGACGCTCAGCTTCAACGTACCTTTCTCGCCATAAATCGTGGCTCCCCAGGGATAACGCGGATCGGGCGGTGCTCCCCAACTTCGATGTTGCCACACCACCGAAAGGTCGTCAAACGTGAAGGTCGCGGTTTGTGAATCCGTGATGTTCGCGGACTTGCCTTTCTCGATGTGGACGCCGCCGATGCTATGAACTTGCTTGGGCCAACCCAAGTCCAAAATCCAGCGGACCATATCCAACATGTGAACGCACATGTCGCCCATGATGCCGTTGCCGTACTCCATGAACGCTCGCCATGAACGAGGATGCGTGATCCCGCGAAATGGCAACATCGGGGCCGGCCCAGTCCAGAAGTCGAAATCCAAATGGTCAGGGACCGCGATGGGTTCGGACGTGTCCCGTGACCGCATGTGATAGTAGCAATAAACTTCCGCGTGGCCGATCGCGCCCAGTTTGCCTTGATCGATGATTCGCTGCTTGGCATCGATCAAGTGCGGCGTGCTGCGACGCTGCGTTCCCACTTGCACGACCCGCTCGGTTTTCCGAGCCACCTGCAGCATGGCCTCGCCCTCCATTACATCCACGCCAACCGGCTTTTGCACATAAACATCCGCGCCGGCCACGCAGGCCGCGATCATCGGCAAGGCATGCCAATGGTCGGGTGTCGCAATCAACACCAAGTCCAAATCGCGTTCCGCCAACATCTGGCGATAGTCGTGAAAGCCGCGCGGCTTCTGTCGCGACACTTGCCGCTGGGCAACTACATCGATCGCGTTTCCCAACATGCGGCGATCCACGTCGCACATCGAGACCACCTCGACATCGGCAACTTGAACGAGTCGCAACAGATCACATTTGCCGTACCAACCACAGCCGATCAAACCAACTCGCTTGCCACGTCCGGTCTCGCGAGCGATTTGAGCCAAATCCTCGGAGGCCCATGTCGCCGAACCCGCAGGATTCTGGGCACTGGTTCGCCCCGACCACGGATTTATACTGGCCGCCGAAATCGCCGCCGAACTTGTGGTTAAAAATTGACGCCGTTGCATGGTCATGCTTCCTTTCGATGCAGCTATCGAGAACCAAGTCGCCGTCGATTATAATCGATCGCCGCGATCATGTGTGATTCGTGCTTTGATCCCCAAGAACGGTACGAGGCCAAGAGTGTCGGAAGATGAAGTCTTATTTCTAATCGGGTCGATCGGACTGGCCTTGGTTTGTCTGCCGTTTGTGTTCGGCTGGCTCAAACATCGTCTGTACCTCCGCCGCAACCCGGCCGCCGCCGTTCCTTTGTTGGCGGTCGCCGCAGCCATGGCTTGGACGACGTTTGTCCTCTGGAAATATGCGGACCCCAGTGTGGTCGGGGTCTACAAGTTTTTCTATTGGATGATGGGATTAGCGGTGGTCCTGGGCCCAGGTTTCTGGGTCACGTCAATCTACGGGATTCGAACTTCTGTTGATGTCTATCAGCGTCGCAACATGGCCGCCGCCATTGTGATCGGGGCTTTCGCGCTAGCAACAGGCTTGATTTTCGGCGGTTCGAATTGGGGTGAAGCCGACCCCAGCAGCGACGCCGAGGGCGGTTGGTGGATTCCCGTTGGCTTCTTCTTCGCCGGATGGATCGCTCTGCTAATAGTCATGGGCATCTACCTACGTGGCGAACGTGGCTCGCTGCGAAAACGAGTGGTTCAAGATCGCAGCATCGGCGACGCCCGAGCGGCTGCCAGTTATCTGATCGGGACGGCACTGGTGCTCACACATGCCGTCGCCGGTGATTTTTGGGGGTGGACCGAAGGCTTGATGGGCGTGGCTTCGGTCGCTTTGCTGACCATCACTCACGAACTCTGTCGCCGAGCGGTCCCGGTCGTGTTGACCACGGTCGAGTCCGATCAACCACAATTAGGAGGTGGGCGATACTTGGAGTCCCTGGTCTATTTGGTGATCGGCGTTGCGTTCTGGCTGTTGACCTATTGGTTGACGCCCACGCGATAGACCCAAAGGCAATGGATGGAATTTGGAACACTGATCTTCGCTGATCGACACTTATGAAGAAACAAGGCAGGAAGGCAGGGCAGGAAATTGTTTGGGGTTGCTGTCAGGTGTTTGGTAACAAAATATCCAGTTCCGTAACTGCGTTCCCTGCCTTTTTGATTAGTGCCAATTAGCGTCGATTAGTGTTCCAAAAACTTTCGCGTGCCGCCGCAATTTGGGCGGTGAACGGCTACGGCAACCGGCCCATCTTAAAATTTCACTTCGACCTGCGCGGAGAATATCGCTTCCGGATCGCCACGATCGATCAAGGTTCGAGCCATGTTGGCAATCGTTCGTGGTGCTTGGCCTTGGAACAAGACTCGGTCGCCCGACACGATGGTGACTTCTTCGTCCAGATTCAACATGTCGTCGCGCAACAACACGACCAAGTTCGAACGGTCGCTCGATTCAATCTCGATCTTTTGTCCACTGCGACGAGCGACCACTTTCTCTCGTTCCCGAGCCGGTTGGTCTCCGACACTGAGCCAGTAAAACCTTTGGTGCAAAACGTCGTCTTGCAACCAAACCACTCGGTCCGGAATCATGTTTCGCGAGTACTGGGCCATCCACTTCACGCCTTCCGCGTCGTCGCGATCCATCCAATGACCTTTGCCGCTATGGATCTTGGCCCAGTGGATGTAGCCCTGCGAGTCCTCTTGTTGCAACGCTGCCAACTTCTCCGACCATTGCTGAGCAATTTTGTTCCGATCGTAGGCCGCATCCAATTCGCCCATGTGCAAAGTGAAGGGCAAGTTTCGCAGACCTAACGGCTGAGTTTCGTTCGGATGTCCGGCCATCATCGCGGCCGCTGCCAGACGATCCGCCATCCGCGGCGCCAGCTGATACACGCCGTCACCACCCGCCGAATAACCCGTGATATACACGCGGTTTGGATCAATCCCTTCGAAAATAATCATGTTTTCAATCAAGCAAGCAAACAGCACGTCGATATGGTCTTGGTGCCACAGATTCCAAGTATCCGTTGGAGCCCGAGGAGCCACGTAGATGCCTTCTTCCAATTGGTAAAGACCTTGCTGATTTCGCCACTGTTGGTCATTGACTCGTTTCGGGGCACCACCACCGCCATGCATCGATATGAACAGGCTGTGACCTGCCGCTGGTCGCTCGCCGAACACGCGAACTTCATAGGGCATCTTCAACTCGCCATGCGTCAAGACTTTTGCTTCATGTTCGGCCGCGCGTTGCCCTTTCAAGCGACGTTGATGTTCGGCAACCAAGAGCTGCCGGGCCTGTTCGGCTTGCGCTTTGGTCAGCGGCGTGTTGGCAAAGTCCTGCAGCGTCAATGAAGATCGAGTGACCTCGTCGGTATCGCACCAAGCTTGCAACGCTTGCAATGCGGGGTCCAGTTCCGCTGTTTGAACGGTTAGCAACTGCCCGTCTGTTTCAGCGACAAATTCTTGGGTCGTGATTTGGCCCGCCAGCGTCACTTCCAATCGATACTTGCCCGGTTTCAACGCGGCCGTCAAGTGATTGTTGCTGTCCGCCGATTCATCAAGTGTCTGGCCTCGAAAGACCACTTCGCCACTTTCATCTTTAATCAAGAGATTTGCACGGCACCGTTGAGGTTGCCCCGGAGCCAACGCTTTGAACCGGACATCGATCGTCCCCTCAGGACGCGCGGGCGCGGCGGCGTAACGCGCGGTGACTTCGACCGCATAAACGTGATTCTCGCCACGCTGCCAAACCAAGGGAAATTTGAGGTCGGTTCGGCGATAACTCACGGCATAAATGCCATGCTGCCGATCGCCAACAGTCGCTTGCGAGGCACGGTCCGTGAACCAAGCTTGATTCAATTGATCACCCGTGGGCTCGGCGGCACCCGTGAAGTGCCAACCATTGTCCCACACCTCGATCCAAGAATGATTCCCGCTGTTGTCGGACCAGCGCGGCGTGCCCACAAACCGAGCCGGAATTCCACAGGCTCGGCAAGCATCGATCAGCAGAATCGACAGGCCGGTACACGAGGCAGTCTTGTTGTCCAAGGTCTCTTGGGGTCCCTGATCGGGACGCCGACGCTGCGTGGAATAATGCACGCCTGTTTGTTGAAATACCTCATGATTCAAACGAGCGGCTGCTTGGCTGATGGAATCCAGGTCTTTCACAACGGGCCAAAACTGCTCGCGGAGTTTTCGACGGACATCGTCGCGAGATTCATTGACGTTGGCGTAGGGCACGACTTCATTAAAAAAAATCTCGTCCGGCAGTTGTGAACCCCACTTGGCCGCCGCCTTCGCTTCATAGGCAAGCGCGACATGCTCCAATAAAAACGCGGCCGTCAAACCTTGCAAGTCGCGAGGCGGCATGTGCCCGATCAGGAATCGCAGCGCCGCTTGCTGGTCTTGAGGGCAATCGCGCAGCGCTTGCTCGATTTGTGGTCGGTTGTCACCCGCCAACTCCAACTGAGAATCCAATTCGTCCGCAGCTTGAGCCGCAATCGCGGTGGTTTCGGACGAAGTTGAAACTTGGGCCGCTGCGGCACTATCACTTCTCGAAACGAGAAGAATCACCAGCAAAAATTGTCCCCAAAAAAAATGTCGGAGAAGACTCAAGGTAAACCTCGCCAGAAAGAGATGGTGTGTTCCAACCGCCCACACATCCTAATAAAAGGAACTCGATTCGCCTACCAACACCGTGGCCTCAAGTTCAACTTTGCCGCAGGACAAATCCTAAAAGCCCACTTCGTCGGCTTCTTCTTGTCGGCTCTTTTCGGCCATTTGGCGTTTGAGAAGGGTCGTCTTGAGCTGGACGATCATTTTTTTCTGATATTCTCGCATCATGTAGATTAAAGCGGTGACGGCGACATAAGCAGACATCGCGATCAGAATCCAATCCCAAACGGAAGGCTCGAAGAACATCGGGAGGACTCCAACGGAAACAAACGCCTGGGAAACAAGGCATGATTTGTACGGTACGCCGCCAACCGACTATCCTGTCACCGCTGTCTGGGTAGCTAAGAGCCTGTCCCAAAAGGGGTCTGACCCAATACTGTTCGGCATGGAAATTGCCCCGCGCTGGACGTATGCTATCATGTTTCATATTTGTCAACAATTATGCAGCGAAGCGCGAACCAGTACCATCTTTGAACCGTAATATTCGCGTGACGGAACCTCATGGAGTGTTGTTTACGGATGGACTGCGGTGGTTGCTCAATCGGCGAAAGAACTAAAACCGTCTGATATTCGTGGCCTCAAGCATTTCCATTCTGTCCGCGAACTGCTCAGTAGCCTGCATGATAACGGGTGCGCACGTGACAAGCCGGGCAACCGTGAATTGCACATGGATGAATATTGTCTTGGCGTGTTGTTGTTCTTGTTCAACCCTTTGGTTACTTCCCTAAGAGCCATTCAGCAGGCCACCGGG
>JAUXWY010000386.1 GCA_030681235.1 Pirellulaceae bacterium
TTCATCTTTCCATTGAGCCTCGATACGAATCTTGGTCCCTGTGGCAGCTTGGAATCCTGGATCGAATTTTGCAGGATGCCCGGGTTTGGCACCAACCGCCAATAGCGCCGCGTGAATCAATTGCGAATTGCTGAACACGGCCACGACCGACTCATGCTCTTTCCCAGAATCCAGCGGGCAGGCGAACATTTCCAACATCGCGTGGTTTTGCACGATTTGCCCATCGACCAGAATTCGCTTGGCCTTCAGGTCGGCAAACACCGGATAATCAGGCGACAACTTGACCCAACCCTCTTCGATCGGAAAAACGGGCGGTTGCTTCCGCCGGTCGACGAACTCCGGTTCCATATCGGCGGGATCGATTTTATTCATGTCCGGCAAGTCCGCATTCACTGGAAACAAGTACGCGTGGGACCAAAACGCAAACGAGTACTGTTGTTGATGACTATGATTCTCGAGACGAATTCGAACTTCCTGGTCGGCATACGCGCTGAGATCCAATTCCAAGTCCAGCCAACCATGGCGAGTCTTGGACTCGTCGACCACTTGGCTATAAAGTTCTTGATCGTTGATCACGACCACAAGCTTCCACGCACCGGATTCGTGATGATGAACTCCCAATCGCAACAGCATTGGCTCGGTGGGCAATTGCACCGTCCGCTGCAACACGGTGGGTTGATCTGCGGCCGCCGGAAAGGTCCGAATCACAGCATTGCGACCTTGATGCTTTGCCAGTAACCCGAGTCCGCCGTCAAACCATTGCTGCGTAGTAAAATCTGCAAAGGCTTCCGCCAGCGCAGGGCCGAATCGATCGACCGACCATTGCGTTTGGTTTTGCACTTGTGCTTCGGGGATTCGGCCGCTGTTGCGATCTTTAGGATCGTTCAACACCAGAACTGACATCAGGTCCGCAATCTCTTGGTCGGTCAATTGTCGAGTTTGTCCTTCGGGCATCAGCGAATTGGGACTGATCTTCTCTTGTTCGATTTCATCGCGAGGAATGGAGGCCGTCTTTCCACCTTGGAGGTTCAAGACCAACCGTTCGGCAGAGTCTTCAATCACCAGTCCCGACAAAACCCGGCCATCGGTGGTCGCGACCAATCGAGCCTGATAATCCGTGCCGATGACCAGATTCGGGTCCACCATGTTGGAGAGCAGTTGCGACAACGAGGCACGGCCATTCGAGTCGATGGCCGGTCCCACTTTTTCACCGCGACCGGCAAATTGGTGGCACTGCCCGCAGACGCGATCGTAGACGACCCAACCTCGATTGAAATCGCCAGGCATTTCGTGAACGATTCGCCGCACTCGGGTCATCTCATCGATCATCAGGCCCCGCTTGCCGGTCAACATGGTTCCCCATTTGTCAGCAATCAACGTTGCCAGTTCCGCATCGCCCATCAGCAACAGACGTTGCACTTGGGTCTCGTTGATCATGTCTCTCGTGAGTCCAAGCGGTCCACCGCCTAAGGCTTGGAACAATGCTTTCGCCGACTCCGAACGACTGGTCAACGCGTCAATGATTCTCGCTCGAGTTGTCGGCGGGACTTTGATCGCGGCACTGACCAGTAGTTTGGCGACCGCTGGGTCGGACAACCGAATCAATTGGTCAATCACATGATTGGCCAGTTCGATTTCTTGGCCGTTTTGTATCGTTTCATCTGCCAATTCCAAGCAGACTTGCAAGGCTTCCGCTTTTTGTGGATCCCGTGCCACAAAAGCCAACGTTGAAAACGTCGCGCGGCGTTGATCGAGTGCGATACCCTTGTCCCGGAAAGTGGCGGCCAACTGTTGGATATCTACTCCGGTTCCAGCACTGACCATGAGACGGTCGAATTCGGGACTACCGGATAACGCATTGAGATTTACTGAATCAGCTTGGAGCGCCGCTTGAATATTCGTCAGTGAAATTTCGCCGTTGATCACTCGCCGTTCGATGGCCTGTAAGATGCGTTGCCGACCCACGACGCCAGCTTCCGAATCCCCGAGGTTTGCCGCCAATTCCAGGGCACCGACCAAGGCTTGGCCTGAAATCAAGACCTCCGCCAATCGGGGCGCCAAATCGGCAATCAGCGGTTGTGCAGTGAAGTTTGAATTCGATACCAACGTTGCTCTCGTCTCGGGGTGTTGCTGCATGATTGCCAACAGATTTTGCCAAAGAATCCGCGGCAACAATCCATCGTCTGCTTTCACCTGCTTGGTCACTTGGAGCATGGCGTCCACCCCCTCAGGCCCCAAGACTTTCCGAGCCGCAATGATCGTGTTCACTTGTGCCGTGGGAGCCAAAGGCAACATCGCCACCTTGGACAGTTCGTTTCGCAAGACACCTTGCCATTGCTGGGCCAGGGCCGCGTCACGGCGCAGGCTCGCGTAATTCCCTGCCGCTCGAATCGCAAACGCCTGCACGACGGGGTCCGAATGACGACACAAATCGGACCAAAGTTTGGGAGTGATTCCCCGACCACTGACCAAAGCCCACATCGCATGCCGCCGCGCGTCCGTTGGGCTCGTCGTACTCGTTACCAACTCGACCAATTGTTTCTGAGCTGACTCATCAAGCTTTCCAGCCAGCAAACGCTCGGCCAACAAACGTTGCGCGGTGTCGCGGACATAGATGTTGGCATCCCCCAATTGCTCGATCAGTTGCACATCGGTTTCTTTGGCCAAGTCGAAGTTGGCGACCCGCGGCGTTTCTTGATAACGAATTCGATACAAACGCCCCTTGGCACGGTCGATACCGGCCGGGTCGCGATTGGCGTCTTGGTAGCAATGGTACCGGTCGTACCAGTCCAGGACATACAAACAGCCGTCCGGCCCGGTCTTCTGAGCGACGGGCATGAACCAAACGTCATTGGCGCGGAGAATGTCATCGTTGCCACTGCCGCGGTAGGTGCTGCCGTGGCGGGCAACTTCATCGACGTTGATGGACCCGCCGTGAATGTTGCCCATGTATAGCTTCTTGCGATACGACTCGGGGTAAGCCGCCGAGTCAAAAAAATGGATCCCGCAGTAGGCGGCTTTGAAATGCTTGTGATCAACAATCGAATCAATAATCCAAGTATTCGGCGGATAGGCTCCGGCCTGCCGCAGGTAGTAGCCGCTTTCCGTGATGTGCCACAAGTGATCAATCACACAGGCACTGACAAAGGCCTCGCCTTGATCATCGAATGCAATGCCCCAGGGGTTGCTGGTGCCTTCGGCGAAGACTTCGAACTGCCGGGTCTTGGGTTCGATACGGAACATGGCACAAGTGAATTTATGCGTTAGTTCATCTTGTAAAACCGTCGAGTAATTGAACACGCCGTTCAAGCCGTAAAGATACCCATCGGGCCCCCAAGTGAGCGAGTTTGGCAGCTCGTGCGTGTCATCGCGGCCAAACCCCGTGACAACCACTTCGACTTTGTCAGCGCGATCATCGCCATCGGTATCTTGCATGAACAAGAGATCGGGCGAATTCGCGACCCACACGCCGCCGTAACCGACCGCAATTCCGGACGGGATATTGAGGCCTTCGGCAAAAATTTTCACCGAGTCAAACGTGCCGTCTCCATTGGTGTCTTCCAAGATCTTGACTCGGTCGCGGCCCGGTCCAGGTTCCCGACGTGGGTATTCGAAACTTTCGGTGACCCACAACCGACCGCGTTCGTCAAAGGTCATCGCGATAGGATTCATGAGATCGGGTTCGCTGGCCACAATCTCCGCTACGAATCCGTCAGGTAACTTCATCGCCGCGATCGCTTGTTCTGGCGAATAGGCTTCGTTGGGCACACCGTCTTGATTGTGCGGGATCACCGCCGGGCGTTCTTGATCTTGTGGTAGCGCTGCCAAGCTTGGCGCGAACGAGCCCAACGCTCCACAGACACTGATGACCACCCAGCCAACGCCACAAAACCATTTATCAGAACATCGCATCAACATCGTTCCATCCGCTCAGTATCTCGAACACCCCAACCCTGCCGATCACCATACGTTGCTCAGGGATCTAAAACGCGAGCAGCAACGTGAGGTGAGCCCCAAGTATACCACGACGAATCAATCGAGTCACACGGACTCGATCGATTCGAGCGGCCGGATGGACGTGTCGAATCTTTAGGCAGCGGGTGATCGGACACCCAGGGCGCTGGCGATTCGTTCCAGAAGATCGCGTTCTTCGGGCGAGACGTTGCCGTCGGCGATGGCGATTTCGGACAGGAATACCATGACCTTGGTCTTGCCTTCGTCGTCCAAGACATTGTGTAACATGGCCGCTAGATCTTCGGCCGGTGGCAAGTCCTTTCCATGTTGCAAGATCATCCGCAGGCCAGCTTCATCAAAGCCTTCGAAGACACCGTCGCCGGCTCTTTCAGCGGCGACGATTTCCTCCTCGTCGACTTTTCCATCGGCCAAGATCATGGAAGCGGCCAAGGCCACGCCAACCGCTTGGACGTTGACGAAGCTGGGTTTTTCCGGCAGACCCAATTCACGCAACTTTTTGGCCACACCCGCCGGATCCGCACCAACCAAAGCCCCTCGAAATAAGTTATAGACGATCAAGAAGGGATTAATAATCAGCGACTTGGGGCTGAACCAACCCAACAACATCGACCAACCCACCTCCCCAAGAACGCGGCCACGCACGCAGGGAACACAGCCAATATAGGTCTTGGTCCCGAACAACATCACCACAATCAAGCCCCGAACATAGGGCGCTGATGCCACGGCCTCCAACGGTCGCTGATTGCAATACGGACAAGAATACGATTCGCCATGATTCGCGTGCGGTGCAGCCAAGTTGAAGCTCCTTTGATAGAAAAAACGGTGTCTAACCCATCGCACGAACACTACCTGAAGAGTGTTCCGTACGCAAAAAAAGAAAACGACCTAACTAAATAACCGAAATGCTTGACAGATCTAGATCCAGCATCGACGGTGCTGCAAGTTTAATGAATGCGTCGGTGAGAAACAACTATCGTTCGGTGGAGCAGGGTTATGTTAAGTTAAGAGCCTAATCAAAAAGGAGTCTGACCCCCCAGGGTCCCTTTTTTCCTGCTCCCCGGTGATCGCGACACCCGGGGGGAACTGCGCCATTGTACATCACGTCGAGCCAGCGCGGGGGCAGCGCGGGGGCGGCGCTGGGGCGTGGTTTCGTCTTGGGTGCTGGTCGTTCGGACTCGTTACCCGTCAACCGATACGTACTCCTCGACATCACCGCTGGGCTCGGTGTCGTGGACAAAGTCCAACGCAGCCACAACCGGCATGGCAAACGTGCCATTCCCGCGTTCTTCGACTGCACGGGTCACGGGCACTTCTGGCTGCGAGTCCAGGTCGTCAGTCAAGTAAGTGTATTCGGTCGCCAGGCGCTGGAAGAACCGGGACGAAGACTGGGCCTCGACGGTCGACACACGTTTCTCGTTGACGGCGGAATGGATCATCGACCGCACGCCACGCATCACGTCTTCCGGTGTGTGATTGACCAACTCCAGAGCTTCGGACACGACCGTGCCGCGTCGCGTGAAGACCATCATTCGATCGTTGGCGTCCGCGTCGACCGTCAACACGTGCAACCGGCCCAACAGGTTGTGGTAATCGCCCAGGACCTCTTGGTACGCGCCGACCAAAAAGATACCCAACCAATAGGGTTCGTCTTTTTGCATCGGGTGCAGAGGCAGCGTTTTCCGCTTGCCGTTGGGTCCGACAAAGTTGACGATGCATCCGTCCGAATCGCAGGTGATATCGCCCAACGTTCCCTGTGCCGTTGGCTTCTCCAACAGACGATGGATCGGCATCAAGGGGAACAATTGGTCGATCGCCCAATTGTCGGGCAATGACTGGAACAACGAGAAGTTCGCGTAGTAGGTCTCAGCCAAGGATTGGCTCAGTTCCTGCAATTCTTTGGGAATAAACTCCAATTGCTCCAAACGTTCACGGACGCGTTGGCAAAGCACGTAGAACATCCGCTCGGCCTTGACCCGTTGGTCCAACGTCATGTAACCGTTGGCAAACAACTGCAAGGCCATTTCCATTGCTTGTTGGCCGTCGTGATAGACCTCCAACACGTTGTCGTCGTTCAATTCAACCAAGTTGCCTTGCAACTCAAACAGCGGCGGAATCTTTTCCTCTTCCGCCGTCAAGTTCAGTCCATCTTCGCGCGTCGCTTGACCAGCACCCAAGACGGGCACGACCAACACGCCATGATGGGCCGCGACGGCTCGGCCACTTTCCGACACGATGTCCGGATGTGGCACACCCATTTGATTGCACACTTGCTGCATGTAATACACCACGTCGTTGGCGTATTCCTGCAAGGTGTAGTTCATACTGGATGGTTCCGTGTTGCGGTTGCCGGTGTAGTCAACCGCCAAGCCTCCGCCGACGTCGACGGTGTTCAACGGGATGCCTTGCTTGTACAAGTCACCGTAGATCCGCGTCGCTTCAATGATCGACGCCTTGATGTGACGTACGTTGTTGATTTGACTACCCGGATGAAAGTGCATCAACTCCAAGCGGTGGATCAAACCCAACCCGCGCAATTGATCGATGCCTTCCATCAACTGGCTGGTCGAGAGGCCGAACTTCGAATTGGTTCCAGCCGAACTCTGCCAGTGACCACTCACGCGAGCGGCCAATTTGACGCGAACGCCCAACCGAGGGCAAACGCCCAGCCGTTTGACGCAGTTGGCCACCATTTGAATTTCATGTGGCTTTTCGATAATGATCGTGACATTCCGACCCAACTGAAACGCACGAACGGCCAACTCGATGTAGGTGTCGTCTTTGAAGCCGTTGCAGAAAACGGGCGTCATGTTGTCGGCTTTGCAAATGGCGGCCATCATCTCCGCTTTGCTCCCAGCCTCCATGCCAACTGCCGAATCGACCGAGGCACCGCTGGCGTAAACCGCATCCAAAACCTCTTGATGCTGGTTGACCTTGATCGGAAACACGAGCGTGTACTTGCCGCGATAGCCGTATTTTTCGCGACCGGCTGCGAATGCCGCGTAGAGCTGCTGGACCCGTGACCGAATAATGCCGGGCAACCGAATCAGGACCGGTGGCGTCAGATCTTGCGCCAAACCCTGATTGACGATCTCGACTAAATCCCAGGCAATATCTTTGCCGGGGCTAGGGTGAACCATGATGTGACCATTTTCGCCAATCGAAAAGAACTCGTCGCCCCAACGATCAATCTGATACGTATCGATCGCGTGATCGATGTTCCAACTCTCAGCGTGGTGGTGTTCCATCAAAGTCCGCCTTTCCAGGTCGACAAACAATTCCAAACCCCAGAACCTGAAATTTTATCCGTTTGCTTCAATTTGAATAGAGCTTTTCTCCTCCCAAGTCGGCAAATTCCCCGAATGAACTTTCGGAAACGCTCATCAACACTTCTGGTTCGAGTTGGCTTGGACTGCTAAGAACTCGCGCACCACATGGCGCTTCGCGATGGTCTTGAGAACCTGCGGCCGCCGCTCCAGAATCCACTTCAGGGCCTGCTCCGCAGTCCAACCGTACTGGGCCGCCAAGTAACACACGACCACGGTTGCGCTGCGAGCCCGTCCGGCTTTGCAATGGACATAAACCGGCTTTCCGGCACGGATTTGGCTCTGCATGAAAGCCACGGCCGCTTGGACATCCGCCAATTTGGGCGGCCGAAAATCAACGGTTGGCATCCAAAATTGTTCGATGCCAAACTTCTCGTACAGATCCAGATGCCCGGGAAACTCCTCGCATGTGTTCACAACCGCTTTGACACCTAGCTCGCTCAATTTCTCGACGTCCGACCGGAACGGCACGGCACCCAAGATCAAGGTGGGCTCCAGCACCGTCCACCACTGCCAACGGCGGGTTAAACGTCCTTGGAAGATATTCCACCATAGCGTTGGATAATAAACCACGGCGGCGGCAAGTCGTTCGAGCACTGAAGGAGCCTCTTAATTGCCTACGACCGAGGATGAAACCGACTGTGAACCTGTTTCAGCCGAGTCTGATCCACGTGCGTGTAAATTTGGGTCGTGGCAATACTAGCATGCCCAAGCATTTCTTGCACTTGGCGCAAGTCGGCCCCGCCGGCCAACAAATGAGTTGCGAAGCTATGTCGCAAACTGTGCGGGCTGATCGAATCCGGAATGCCAGCATCCAAGGCATATTTTTTGACCAATTCCCAAATCGCCTCGCGCCGTAAGGGTTTTCCGGTCCGCGAGACAAAAACCCAGTGCTCGTAGTCGGTTTTGCCTTCCATGAGTTTGGGGCGCAGTTCGGCCAAATACACTCGGATCGCGGCCACGGCCGGTTGTCCCAGCGGCGTCATGCGTTGTTTGCTGCCTTTGCCTTTGACTTTGGCATAGCCTTCGTCCAAATTTAGGTCTGGCATCCGCAGCTGTGCCACTTCCGAAACCCGGCAACCGCTGGCGTAAAGTGCTTCCAACAGGGCTCGATCGCGGAGATAAAGCGAGAAGCTCAGCCGTGGAGCTTGCAAAAAACGATCGACAAGTTTCGGAGAAAGAACCGAAGGGATCCGTTGCCAGAGTTTTTGGCTGCCAAGCAATTCAGCGCGGTTTTCTCGCAGGACGCCTTCTAATTGCAAATACTTGAAATACATCCGCAGAGCCACGATCGACCTCGCGATGCTGGCCGGAGCCAACCCCGCATCGGACAAGGTGCCCATGAAGTCGGAAAGCTGGGCGACGGTCAAGTCGACTTCGCGTCGCCGGCCCAACCACGCTGAGAAGCGTCTCAGGTCGCGCTGGTAGGCCACAATGGTATTGTCTGCCAAGTGGCATTCACTGCGACAATAGTCTAGAAAAGCGTCCACCCAAACTCGGTCGGCGTTGGCAGGAGCCGATTTGGCGGACGCGGGTCCGCTGGTGACACGATTGCCGCGGCGTCCTCCCTTGATTAGCTTCGGGGTTCCATCGGCAGGCTTCGGCGACATCAACGGACCCCTGGGAAGTTAGACGCGGGAGTGCTTGGCACCCAATTGTTCACGACGCGAGCCGGTTGATTGCCAAACGACACCGGCTTTCGTTGATCATCGGACAATTCGCCATCCGTCTGCAACGGTTGTAACAGCAAGAACCAAGGATTTCGATGCAAGAGATTTTTTCCCTAAAACCGTATCGTTTTATTCCACCCTATCGATCCCGGTGGTTTTCCAGAATTTCACGCTGGATTCGATTCCATCGGCGGCTGATTTGGAAACTGGAAGGGGTTCGCGGATTTGAAGTGCGTGGTGCCGAACATCTCCGCGAGTCCGTGGCGGCAGGGCACAGCATTGTCATCGCTCCGAATCACAGCCGCACCGCCGATCCCATCGCCTTCGGCTTCCTGGAAGAGAAGGTGGGCGTGGATCTGTTCGCCATGGCCAGCTGGCATGTGTTCAATCAGGGCTGGTTGACCACTCAAGTGGTTCGCGGACTCGGGGCATTTAGCGTCAATCGCGAAGGGCTGGATCGAGCATCGATCGATTACGCTTTGCAAATCCTGGAATCCCACGAGCGACCGTTGATCATTTTTCCAGAAGGCTCGACCAGCCGCACGGCCGATCGCCTCATGCCCTTCCTAGATGGACTTGGGTTTATCGCACGAACGGGTGCCAAGAAACGCCAGGCACTCGACGGAGGCAAAACGGTCATTCATCCGCTGGCGTTTCATTATCGCTATGAAGGCGACATCGTTGCGGCAGTATCGCCGGTACTGGATCGCATCGAACAACGACTCACTTGGCATCCCAATCGCGTGTCCGACTTATTGCCACGGATAAACCGCATTGGAAACGCCCTACTTACGATCAAAGAAGTCGAGACGTTCGGAAGCGAGCAAGCTGGGACGCTGGAACAAAGGTTGGCCAATTTGATCGAGAGACTTTTGAATCCGCTCGAGGTCAAATGGTTGGGCAGTCCTCAAAGCGGTACGACCTCGGCGCGGATCAAGACCCTGCGCACCAAGATTCTGCCGGACATGACCGAAGGCAAAGTCCCAAAGGAGGAAATGCCGGCGCGGTTCACCGATCTGCGCGATACTTATGTCGCGCACCAAATGTCCTGCTTCCCTTTGAGTTATCTGAACGAACGTCCGACCGTCGATCGCATCCGCGAAACGGTCGAGCGTTTCGAAGAGGACATAACGGACAAAGCGCCGTTGTTTCCACCTTTGAAGTGCGTCATCGAGGTCGGTGAAGCCGTGGAAGTCTCGACCGATCGAGCGGCGCGGCGCGGGGCCGATGGCGATCCGCTCGTGCAGCAGGTCTTCGATCGCCTGCAGAGCATGTTGACTCGCTTGGGCTTGGAATCACCCTTGTATCCCGGTTGATCGGTGCTCTGCCAAACATTTGTCGTTCGCTTCAAACGCTATTGCTGGAGAACCTTATGCTGTTGGCCGATCTAACTTCGCCGCAAGTTCGCGACTTGGACAAGAACCTGCCCGTGCTCATTCCGATCGCTGCTCACGAACAGCACGGCGCCCACTTGCCACTGTTTACGGACAGTTACTTGTTAGGCGAGATCGTACGGCGCACGGAAGCCACTCGCTCGGCGGAGGTTCTGATCACGCCACTGCAATGGCTGGGCAATTCACACCACCATCGCGATTTCCCGGGAGCCCTGTCCGCCCAGCCGCGCATGTACTTGGATTTGCTGCAAGGGATGGTCAACAACCTGCTCGACGACGGCTTCCATCGAATTCTGATCCTCAACGGGCATGGCGGCAATGATATTCCCGGCCAACAAGCGATGTTCGAGATCCGACAGCAACAACGACAACGAAGCGATTTGCTGTTGCTATTCAGTTCCTATTGGAAACTGCGACCGACGGAGGTCGAATCGGCGCGTGGTTTCCAACAAACGGAAATGGGACACGCCTGCGAATGGGAGACGTCCATGATGTTGCAAATAGCCCCGCATTTGGTCGGCAACTATCGCGAAGCGACGGCCGTGGAGCCTAATGGCAGCTTTTTGCCGGCTTATCGAGCGTGGGTGACCCAGGATCGCTCGGCGGTGGGACACATCGGTTGTCCAGCGTTCGCCAGTAGCGAAAAGGGCGAGTACTTGTTTACACTATTTGCAACAGGCGTCGCGGCCTTGATTGACCGCATGCTTTGTTGGAACGGCCACTCTTGGAGGGATTGAACATGCTCGATCGTCGTCAGTTTCATCGCGCTAGTTTAGGAGTTAGCCTCGGTGCCTGGGAAGCGATGCTTACGGGAATGGCGACTGGCAGTGTGCAGCCCTGGCCAAAGCGCCGACCAAAGATCGCGTTCTTGGGCACGACGGTGTTTCAACATTCGCACGCTCAACATTTCTTGGATCGCTTGACGATTGGCTATCTGATGGGCGGCGAATGGCGCGAGCCACTGGTCGAGATGGCAGGTGTTTACATCGACCAATTCCCGGCGAACGATCTTGGCCGACAACGAATCGAGAAATACAAATCGCCGGTGTTTCCTTCCGTCGAAGAAGCCCTCACTTTGGGCGGCGAAAAACTGGCGGTCGATGGCGTGGTGATCATTGCCGAACATGGCGACTATCCCGTCAATGAAAAAGGCCAAACTCGTTATCCTCGCTACGAGTGGTTCAAGAAGATCGTCAAAGTGTTCGAAGACAGCGGTCGCAGTGTCCCGGTCTTCAACGACAAACATTTGTCGACGACGTGGAGCGAGTGCCAAGAGATGGTCGATGACTCGCGGCGTTTGGGCTTTGCGTTCTATGCTGGTTCTTCACTTCCGGTCACCTGGCGACTGCCCTCGATCGACATGCCGTTTGATGTTCCCCTGCGCGAAAGTGTTTGCGTGGCCTATGGCGGCGTGGACAGTTATGACTTTCACGCTTTGGAAACGGCCCAGTGCATGTCGGAACGTCGTCGCGGCGGCGAAGTTGGCATTGTTTCAGTCCATGCCATCAAAGGTGAAAAAGTTTGGGAACGCTTGGCGAAACAAGAAGACACCCAGCGACTCTTCTTGTCGGCGCTGGCCCGCAGTCACACGTTGCCAGTGGAGAACGGTTATCCCACCGATCGGCTGTCCATCGAATGGGCCCGGCGTGTTCTGCCGAACACCACGGCTTATTTTATCGAACACCGCGACGGGTTTCGTACTTCGATGTTCTTGACTGGGATTCAAGATTTCAACTATGCCGGGTTGCGCGGGGATAACGGATCGATTGTTGGCTGTCAAATGATGCTGCCCATGCCCGGCTCCAGTGCGACAACGGCCGACTTTTTCAATCCATTAACCCGGAATTTCGAACAGATGATCGTCGCCGGCAAGACGGCCTACCCGATCGAGCGCACCTTATTGACCTCGGGCATGGTGATCGGCGGAGTCGAATCGCTGCATCAAGGAGAAACGCCCTATCTCACACCCGACATGGCCGTCAAGTATCAAGGCCCCGCCGAATCGATGTATTGGCTCGAGTAAAAACAAACGCGGTAACTTCGCAAACGGCCGCAGTGTGAAAAAGGCACTTTAGCGAACGCTGGTGTACCGGCTTTAGCCGGCCGCAGTGTGAAAAAGACACTTTAGCGAACGCTGGTGTACCGGCTTTAGCCGGCCGCAGTGTGAAAAAGGCAATTTAGCGAACGCTGGTGTACCGGCTTTAGCCGGCCGTAGTATGAAAAACGCAATTTAGCGAACGCTGGTGTACCGGCTTTAGCCGGCTTTAGCCGGCCGCAGTGTGAAAAAGGCACTTTAGCGAACGCTGGTGTACCGGCTTTAGCCGGCCGCAGTGTGAAAAAGGCACTTTAGCGAACGCTGGTGTACCGGCTTTAGCCGGCCGCAGTGTGAAAAAGATCTTTTCAGCGACCCGCCCGGCTAAAGCC
>JAUXWY010000393.1 GCA_030681235.1 Pirellulaceae bacterium
ATCATCTCGGCCAAGGTCGCGTCGGCGGGTCAAGCGATTGGCCTCCAGAGTTTTTCTGCAACACGAGTGCCATGGGTCGACCAAGGATTTTCAGAGGATTTCACGCGAGCCCTGGAACGCACGCAGCAATTGGAAACGCAAGTGTCCCTCCTCTTGAGTCAAGGCCGATTCCCCGAAGCGCGACCTTTGGGCGATGAATGGCTGACATTACAACTTCAGTGGTTCGGGGTTTTTCATCCAACGACCGCAATGTGTCTCAACGACCAGGCAACCTTGTTGGTTTCGGAAGGGCGAATGGCGGACTCGATTGCTGTCCGCGAAGAGGCCTTGAGCATTTTAAAGAAACTGTTTCCCGCTGCTCATCCCAAAATCGCGATGGGCCATAACAATTTGGGGGACGCCTACAATCGCGGCGGTCGAACGAGCGAAGCTCAATCGCAATGCGAGACTGCCCTAGCGATGTATCGACAGCTCTACCCCGGCGACCATCCGAAGTTGGCTGGAGCAATCAACAACTTGGCAACGGTTCACGAGGCACTTGGGCAATGGGCCAATGCCGAACGGGACTATGTAGAAGTGTTGGCCATGACGAGGCGACTCTACCGCGGGGACCACATCTACGTGGCGATCGGTCTGAACAATCTGGCACAAATACGAACCCGCTTGGGGCAAGGTGCGGAGGCGGAAACACTTTACGAGGAGTCGTTGGCGATCTTGCAACGACTTTTTCCAGACGACCATCCAGCGGTTGCACTGAGTCTTGGCAACTTGGCGCATGTCCGAACGTTGTTAGGAAAGGGGCGAGAGGCCGAGCCTCTCAATGTCGAGTCCTTGGCGATGTACCGGCGGCTTTATACCGGTGATCATCCCGACGTGGTCAGGGCGCACAGCAATCTGGCATTTGTCTACGACTCGATCGGCAAAGAGGCGGAAGCGGAGCTTCTCTACGAAGAGTCCCTCAAGATGATTCGCCGCTTGTTTCCGGGCGATCACCCAGATGTAGCCCTTGCTCTAAACAATCTGGCGGACGTCCGCCGATCCTTGAGCAGGGAAGGTGATGCCGAACCGCTCTTCGTGGAAGCATTGGAAATGCGAAAACGGCTGTTTTCTGGCGACCATCCCGACATTGCCGTGAGTCTGGAAAATCTGGCGATGGTTTATCATTCTCAGGGACGATCTGGCGATGCCGAACCGTTGTGCGTTGAATCGTTGGCGATGTCTCGGCGATTGCTCCCCGGCGATCATCCCTACATCGCCAAAAGTCTGCACAATCTAGCTGCTGTACGCGAGTCATTGGGGCGACGATCCGAAGCGGTCGCGTTGTACGAGGAGTCGCTATCGATCAGCAGCCGAGTCTTTCCGGGCGACCATCCTTTCGTGGCAAATTGTCTCGAAAGTTTGGCCAACGTTCTGAGGACTGTGGGGCGATCGAAAGAAGCAGAGCAACATGCGGAGGGAGCAGTAGCAATGAATCGGCGTCTGTTTCCGTTCGATCACCCGGACATGGCCAGTAGCTTGCTGAATCTCGCGTCGGTCCGCATGTCGTTGGGCCGCCCCTTGGAGTCCGAACCGTTGTGCGAGGAAGCGGTGGCGATGTCGGCTCGTTTGCTCGAGACCGCCGCCACGTTTCAATCCGAAGCGATGCAGATGGCGATGTCGTCTCGAGCGCGAAGATACATGAGCAGTTACTTTTCGGTCGTCCTGCACGAGCCGATAAATCTGCCTCTCGAACCAACCGATGCCTTGATCCAACAGGCGTTACGCTTGAAAGGTGCCGTCTTCATGCGGCAGCGTTGGATGCGTCTGGCTCCCTCCGAGAGTGTGCCCGAAGCAATAAATCTCTGCACTCGGTTGCGTGACGCGGCCGCTCGACTGAGTCATTTGCAACGAAATCCTCCCAACGACTCCCATCGATGGAACGCTTGGCGCGAGCAGGTGCAACTGGCTCGAGACGAATACACAATGCTGCAGCAACAACTAAGTGCCGCGAGCGCAGACTTTCGAGCCTTGCAGCAGCAGAATCAAGCCGGTTGGCGAGAAATTCAAGAACAGCTGGGTACAAACGTGGCACTCGTGGATCTGCATGAGTGTTGGAAGTCAACTGGCGAAATGAATGAGGATGGACAGCCGTTCGTTGAACCGGCTCTTTGTGCTTTGATCGTTCGCGACGGTGTTCGTCCTCGTTTGGTGGAGTTGGCCTTCATTTCTGAGATCGATCGTTGGGTGTCCGAGTGGCGAAAAACAAAGGGAGCCGTATCGAGTACAGGAGACTCCGGGGCAGAGCTTCGTCGTCTCTTGTGGGAACCGCTGGTGCCACATATAGATAAAACGACAACGGTGGTCGTATCGCCCGCAGGTTCGACGTCGTTAGTTCCTTGGAACGCGTTGCCGGGGCGTGATGCAGGAACCTACCTCATCGAAGAATACGCCATCGCGGTGGCACCGATCCCGCAACTGTTGCTGGCAACTGAGGCCCCGCTCGAGAAACACGAATCGCGACCAACGATGTTGGTGGTCGCCGACGTCGATTATAACGCTGATCCGGGCGTGACTCGAACGACGATACCATCTGAAAACTCGGGACTTGCCGTTCTCCGTTCAGGTGGAAAACAATCCGCTTGGAATCCATTGCCGAATGCTCGCACCGAGGCCACTGGGGTTCGCGATTCATTTGAGCGAGCATTCCCTGACGGCTCGTTTCGCTGGCTGCGCGGTTCGTCCGCGACCGAACAAATGACTCGCGAAACGATTGCTGAGAATCGCTTTGTGCATTTGGCGACCCATGGGTTTTTTGAGGGGCCGGTCCTGGGCTCGGCGGACAATACAAATACAGACCTTGGCGGACCTCTGGCCAGGGGCAACGTCGAACAACGCGTCATGGATCGCGACCCGCTCTTGTTGTCGGGTCTGGTGTTGGCAGGGGCCAATCGCGCGGGTAGCGACGGCCGGGACGATGGAATTCTGTTGGCGTTGGATGTTGCGGTACTTGATCTGCGAGCCGTCGAATTGGCGACCCTCAGTGCCTGCGAAACGGGCCTGGGCCAAGAGGTCCGTGGCGAAGGTGTCTTGGGGCTGCAGCGAGCATTCCAATTGGCCGGTGCGAAGACCACCGTGACCAGTCTTTGGAAGGTGGACGATGCGACCGCGCAGCAACTCATGAACATGTTTTACGAGAACCTTTGGCACGGTGGAATGAGTAAGCTGGAAGCTTTGCGGCAAGCTCAATTGTCGCTACTGCGAGAACACCGTTCTCGCGGTGGCGAGGACGAACTGAAGAGCGGTCAAACAGCCGTCACGACCGAACATTGGGCGGCCTGGGTCCTGGCAGGCGATTGGCGATAGCCCTGGTTTTGGATCTGTATGTTTCGTCGGCGGACTCGGTCGGAGGAACAAAGTCGCAAGATACACGAGTTTCGGCTACTTGTAATGGCAATTTTCAATCATAGAATCACGAAACCAATTTCGTGGTCATTTCAGAGGTTCATGAACATGTGGATTGCGAAAAGATACATCTTCATTTTGGCGGTTTGCATTTTCAGTCTTGGCCAATTCCCCGCGTTGGTTACTTCCGAGCAAGAAAACCACTTGATTGTCCAGCAAAATTCGAAACAGGAATCAACGGCTAACTTGCCCTTGCAATCTCCAAAAGACGATTCGCTGGAACTAGAACCGTTGTACACCGACGACTTCTCGACCGACTCGCGGGCGGACTACAAGATCGGTGGACCGGAGGGAGCGGTTTTATGGGAGGTGGGGAAGCTATCGATTGGTGAAAAGGGGAGCCTGCGGCGGGAACTGGACACGGGTGGTTGGATAGAACTGGAGGCAGATCTGACGTTTGAGGAATTGACAGACGCGAATCCGCAGGCGGAACTGCGGGTTGTCGTAGAGATCGAAGATTCGACTCCCTGTTATTTGCAGCTACAGCAGCGGCTGCGCGATGGGAAGGTGCAAAGCAAGCTTGCGGTGTTCGACACACCCGGACCAGACTCCGGTAGGTTTCTCCCGGAGAAGATTGATGAACTCGCGATGGACGGACCGCTGCCCAGTGGTCGCTGGCGAATTGGGTACCGATATGGTTTTTGGACCGTTCAGTCTCCTGATACCTATAGCTCCTTGTTCGTACTGGTGGAGAACGGTGTGAACAGGGTAAAGGAGTTTCGCGTGGAATCTGTCAGAGCCCGGATTCAATTGAATCGAATCGGAGTGCAGGGCTGTGATTGGCTTCCGGCTCCGCTGACAAAGGGACAGAAGGCAGAGTTGGCGATCGCAGCTCAACGCAACAACCAGGCATTCGAACTCTTTCAGGCTGGCAAGCGACTGGAGGCTTTGCCGTTACTGGAAGAGGCACTCGCCATCCAGTCCAAAGTCCTGGGCAAGGAACACCCAGATTACGCCAACAGCCTGAACAACCTTGCAATCTTGCAACATTACATGGGAAGGTACGAACTGGCCCTGCCGCTCTTTGAAGAGTCACTCGACATCACACACAAATTCCTCGGTAAGGAACACCCCGAATATGCGACCGGCCTTAACAACCTAGCCTTGTTGCATCAGAAAATGGGAGCTCACGAGCAGGCCCTGCCTCTACTCGAAGAGTCGCTCGCCATAAAGGCCAAAGTCCTCGGCAAGGAACACCCCGATTACGCCACGAGCCTGAGCAGCCTTGCCGCGTTTCATCATGGCATGCGAGCGTACGAGCGGGCCTTGCCGTTGCATGAAGAGTCTCTAGCCATCATCGCCAAAGTCCTCGGCAAGGAACACCCCGAATACGCCAACACCTTGCACCATCTCGCCGCATTGCATCGTGACTTGAGAGCTTATGAACTGGCCCTGCCGTTGTTTGAAGAGGCCCTCGCCATCACGGCCAAAGTCCTAGGCAAGGAACACCCCGAGTACGTCAATATCCTCGACAACCTTGCCAGGGTGCATCAGAAATTGGGAGCTTACGTGCAAGCCATGTCGATGTTTGAAGAGTCAATCGCCGTCAGGGCCAAGGCCGGGCCAAGGCCCTAGGCAAGGAGCACCCGGAGTACGCCACCAGTCTGAGCACCCTTGCCGCGTTTCATCGTGACATGGGAGCGTACGACCTCGCCCTGCCACTGTTTGAAGAGTCGCTCGCCATCCGGGCCAAAGTCCTCGGCAAAGCAAACCCCACTTACTCCACCAGCCTGAACAACCTCGCCCACCTGTACAAGGCCATGGGAGCTTACTCGCAGGCCTTGACGCTGTATGAAGAGTCGCTTGCCGCCACAGCCAAAGTCCTCGGCAAGGAACACCCCGATTACGCCAGTCGCCTGAACAGCCTTGCCCTGTTGCATCAGAAAATGGGATCGCACGAGCGGGCCCTGCCGCTGTACGAAGAGTCGCTCGCCATCCTGGCCAAAGTCTTGGGCAGGGAACACGCCGATTACGCCGCCGTCCTGACCAACCTTGCCACGGTGCATCATCACATGCATGCACACGCGAGGGCCCTGCTGCTGTATGAAGAGGCGCGAGCCATCCTTGCGAAAGTCCTCGGCAAGAAACATGCAGATTTCGCCAGTATCCTGAACAACCTCGCCTTGTTGCATCAGGACATGGGTGCGTACGAGCAGGCCCTGCCGCTGTATGAAGAGTCACTCGACATCACACACAAATTCCTCGGTAAGGAACACCCCGATTATGCCACCATCCTGCACAACCTCGCCCTCTTGCAGAAGTCCATCGGAGCGGACGCGCGAGCTCTGCCGATGTACAAAGAGTCACTTGCCATCCGGGCCAAAGTCCTTGGCAAGGAACACCCTTCTTACGCCTCTAGTCTGAACAGTCTCGCCCTTTTGCATACGGAGTTAGGAGCGTACGATCGGGCTCTGCCAATGTACGTCGAGGCTGCGGCAATCAATGAGCGCCGTCTCGAAAACACGTCTGTCGTTCTGTCCGAAACACAGCAGATGCTTATGGCCCAAACCGTGGAATACCAGGTCGGTAACATGATCAGTCATTTAGCCGCGTCCGGAAATCCTGCTTCTGCCCTTCTCTCGCCGGTGCTACGCTGGAAGGGATCGACTTTTACGCGACAGCGTTTGATGCGGCTGGCGCGAGAATCTCGGGATGCTGACGTGCAGGCCAAGCTGAGCGAATTGCAGTCCATTGCTTCCCGCTTGGCGACTTTGACCCTATCGGTCCCTGACGAGCAAGCCATGCGCGGTCCCTGGCGGCAACAACTCGATGAATTGAACGACCAACGAGAGCAGGTGGAGCGACAACTCAGTACCGTCAGTGCCGAGTTCCGGGCACTCAAGGCCCAATCGCAGATTGGCCTCAGCGAAATCCAGAATATACTTCCCATTGACGCGGCGCTGATTGATCTACGCGAGTACAACCGTAAACTGGAAACGAAGAATAAATATGGAGCGCCGAACTACGAAGCGGGCTACTGTGCAATTGTCATTCGCGCCGGCAAACCGCCAAGACTAGTTGCGCTTGGATCAAAGGCCCGGATCGACGAACTGATTGGCCTTTGGCGCGACGGTTATGGAGAATCCACGGCGTCCGAAACCGATTTCGGCGGAGCGCTTCGAGAACTGCTTTGGAGGCCGCTCGTTCCTGAACTGGAGGGAACCACAACTGTACTTGTTTCTCCGGAAGGTCTGCTGGCGATGCTCCCTTGGGGAGCACTCCCTGGCAGTCAGCCCGGATCGTTTCTGATCGAAGAAATTTCCATCGTCAATCTGCCAGTTCCGCGAATGCTTCCGGAAATGCTGGATGCGAATCAGACCGAAAGCGTTTCACAGCTGGATTTGCTGCTTGTCGGTGGGATCGATTTTGATGAAGCAAAAACGTCGGTAGCTGTTGACCAGGTCTCCGGTGAAGAACCGATTGTCGAATCGACCACACAAGCCGCTGCTCTCCAAACAACCAGTGCCACTGTTCGATCGCTGATCGATCGATCGATCGGGGACTGGTTCGAAATCGTATATTCCTTTACCCGGAACTGCTCGGGAAATTGAGCAAATCTCGAATATTCATAGCAGTTTTCGGAGCGATCGCGCAATCGACCGGATGAGTGGCAGCAACGCGACCAAGTCACGGTTTACCGAACTCGCTCCTCGCAGCCGATTTCTGCACCTGGCCACGCACGGCTTCTTTGCACCAGAAAACATGAAGTCTGCACTCACGACCAGCGGATCGGACAAGAATCCTGGAATGGAACTGATGGGCGAAAGCCGTGTGACCGGATTCCATCCTGGATTGCTCTCAGGCATCGTCTTTGCAGGCGCCAATCAAACGGTCGATGCACAAAGAGGTGACAGCAGTGTCCTGACAGCCACCGAAGTGGCAGAGTTGGACCTGCGAGGTGTGGAACTAGCGGTATTAAGCGCTTGCGAGACGGGACTGGGCCAGGTTGCCGGTGGCGAAGGAGTCTTGGGGTTGCAACGGGCGTTCCAAATCGCTGGAGCCGGCGCGACGGTAACCAGTCTGTGGAAAGTTGACGATGGAGCTACACAGGTATTGATGTCCCGGTTCTACGGTAACCTTTGGGACAAGAAATTATCCAAACTGGAGGCGTTACGCGAGGCCCAACTCTGGATGCTTCGGCATTCGGACGAAGCGAAAGCCGAAATCGGCAAACTGCGCGGTGGCGAGGACGAACTGGCCGGTGCAACCGATCAATCCTACGCCTCACCGAAATACTGGGCCGCTTGGGTGTTGTCTGGGGATTGGCGGTGACATGCGGCCTGTGAGTCGTCGGAGTTTCAGCGTTAGCGTCGGTCTGGTACCTCTGACTCTGTCCGATTAGTTGGACTCGAACCTCAGTTTGGAAGCCTGTTGAGCAAACTGGCGTGAGTCGTTACATGCCAATGATGGACGACTGTTGCAGTGTCGTTCAGCTTGGTGACGAGCTGCTCGTCGCTGGTGGAACCATTGAATGAGCTTGAGCAGATTCTCGCGGTCGCGACCGTCAGGAAGATCTCCACCGGAGGTCTGCTTGGGTGGGGCGGGTGGACGGCGATTGCGGCTGGTTACAAGTTGCATGTGGATGCTCCTGCGGGTTGATGGTCGAATGTGGGTTGTTTCAATCGTCGGGCTCAAGGGCTCGACCTACCAGAAACGCCACATCACCCGCAGACTTACGGAGAGATCAAAACAATTTCCGCCGATCGAATCTGGCTGAGTTTGATCAGACTTGCCCACTCCATTGTTCCGACAAATTTTTCTGTCCCCATCTTTCTGTCGTCATTTGGCCGAGTATGTTGAAAAAGGATTCTTAGCCGTTTCCAGCCCAAACGCGGGCCGCCGCAATTTTGGCGGTCGGAACTATTATTTTTCGCCAAGTTGGAATTCGCCAAATTTGCTCTGGCTACGCGGTTAACCGACTCTCCCGGCTCCCGGCGTGAACGGTTGAAAAAAAATTTTGGCGTTTCATGTAAGTCTGTTTCGGGAGGTGCGTATCTGTTTGCGAAGTGGGACTGGTGAGGTGAATCGAAGTCAGATTCAGCCGGTCCCAAGAGCCAGGCGAGCTTCTGGTTAGAAGTGGTTGGCAAACAGAAACGTTCTCAAACAGGAGAAACGACATGAGCAAGTGGATGACCATCGCAGCGTTGGTTTCGGTTTCGGTTCTCGGCATTTCGTCGGCAGCGGCTGATCCGGTGGGTGGGCCCAAGGCCGATCACACCCGGGTCGAGGCCAATTCAACCGATGTGTTTAAGGTCGACTGCTGGGGTGACGAGGTGACCGCCTTCCGGATTCAGGGCGACGGCGATACGGACTTGGATCTGTACGTCTACGACGAGGACGGCAACTTGATCAGTTCGGGAACCGGTTATTCGGATCGTGAAGAGGTTCAAGTCCGGCCCCATTATCGGCAGACCATGACGATCAAGGTCGTCAACCGAGGAAACGTCTACAACGCCTATTCGATTCAGGTTTGGTAAACTTCAAACGCAGCAATCCTTGCACAACAGCCAGCAGCGGACCGAACCTTCGGTCCGCTGCTTTTGTTTCTGGCCCCGCCGCGAACTGCAGGTCAAGTAATCGGACACCCACATTGGGGGTCGATTTCAAGTAGAATCAAAACTGGTTTCGCGGCAGATTATGGATTCGGCGATACGAAAGTCGGGTTGTTGAACGAGGAGAATCAGGATGGCATGCGATTGTGCATCACGAGATTCAATTGGGCGGCATCGTCATTGCATTATGAACAGTCAAGTAGCGGATCGAAATGCAAGGTGCATGAAGCAAAACCAAGCCTCGCGATTATTTGCCTGTATTGGGCTATGGTCTCTAACTTGGTTGAGTATAAGTCCTGCGTCCGGCGCTCAAGAGACAGCCATCGAACCGCCAACAACCACGCCTGCCGAAAACTCGGACAGCGTCTGGAAGCAACTCGGACTTCCCGAACCCAACCCCAACGCACCGTATGCGAAACCGCCACAGTTGAAGTTATTGTTTGAAGACGATTTTTCGAACGATGTTCGAGGTGATTACCAGATCGGCGGAAAACAAGGGGCGGTGAAGTGGGAACGAGGGCGATTGTTGTTGCATGATGGCGCGCAGTTGTCACTCGAACTAGGTGCTGAGAACTGGGTGGAATTTGACATTAATATTCAATTTCCTCAGTTGACCGACGACGGGCAAAAAAACCAATTCAAGGTCTTTTTGGACTTAGGACCAGCGACCAAAAGTTATCTAGTCTTGCGGCAGGAGCGACGTGACGGTCAAACATCATCGGAACTGGTTTCCTATGAGCTACCCATCGCAACTCCGGGTCAATCGAGCCTTTCACTGCCGAAAATGGTTCGGACCGTGCGTCAGGAGGGGCCGCTTATCAGTGGCGCATGGAAAATAGTTTACTACACTGGTGTTTGGATGGTCGAGGCGCCCAATCATTCCTCAACATGGTTGGCTGGCAAATACCTCGGTCACTCAAGGATCTTAAAGTCGCAGATTACGACGACCGGTGGACCAATGTCGTTGAAGCGACTTAACATCCAAGTTGTTCCACAGGCTTCCCCTAGTCTCAACAGCGACCAAGCTGCAAATGTTCGTATTGCGAGCGCAAAGAGCCGCGAAGTGTTCGCCATGTGGGAAAAACAGGACTCTGCCGCCGCCTTCGCTCTCGCTAAAGAAGTCATAGCAATCCGCCACGAGGTACTCGGTCGATTTCACTTTGACACGAATCAAAGTGTTGTGGATCTGGCCGCTGTCTTGTCCTCACTCGGACGGATTTCACTCGCCGAATCACTTCTTGAAGAATCGTTAGCGTCAGCTCATTTGCATTTTCCGTACGAACATCCAGAGATTGCCAAAAGTCTTAACAATCTGGCCTTTCTGCGGACTAAGTCTGGGAGGGAGGCCGATGCGGAGGTCTTGTTGGCCGAATCACTTGCGGTTCGGAAACGGCTCTTCGGAGCCGACCATCAGGATGTAGCTCTTGGTTGCAATAATTTGGCGGCATTGCTTTACTCATTGGGACGCACGAACGAGGCGGAGAAGCTCTACGCCGAGGCGATTGAAATTTACCGCCATGCGTTTGGCCGTGACGATCCCGATCTGGCGTTGGCAATTTGCAACCTAGCAACTTGCCTTGAAGCCCAAGGCCGTGCAGACGAAGCCGAATTGCGGAGTGCTGAGGCCCTGGCGATGTATCGTCGAGTCGACCCGGCCGATAGTCTCGGTTTTGCGGATACACTTCATGTGCATGGATCGATTCTTGTATCGATGGGACGATTGGCGGAAGCAGAGTTGTTTTTGGAAGAGGCGTTAGACATGCAGAAACGCCTCTTCCGAGGTGACCATTCTAATGTGGCCAAATGTTTAGCTTCGTTGGCGAGTCTTTACTATGAATTGGGGCGATCCAGCGAAGCCGAACTGCTTTTGGAAGAATCGCTGGCTATGATGAACCGCTTCAATGATAAAGACCATTCAGAGATAGCCCGCATCATCACCAATTTAGCCGTGGTCCGGCAATCACTTGGTCGAGATTTTGAAACAGAGTTGCTCCTTAGAGAGTCCCTGGCAATAAATCGGCGTCTCTATTTGGGCGACCATCCCAGTACCGCCTCGACACTTGCGAACATGGCATCATTGAATCGGTCTCTGGGCCGAACGAGCGACGCGGAAATACTTTTTCGAGAAGCCTTATCAATGCGTCGACGCCTATTCCCGGGCGATCACGCTGACGTCGCGAGCGTCCTTCAAAACTTGGCGAGTCTGCTCTGCGAGTTGGGCAAGACCGACGAAGTCGAGTCATTAGTGACTGAGGCGTTGGCAATCAACCGCCGTCTTTATCTCATCGATCATCCGCAAATGGCACTTGGCCTTCATGCTGCGGCGTGCGTTCGTCGGCGCCTTCAGCAAGTCGCGGCAGCGGAAACTTTGTTCCGCGAGTCTTTGGCAATGCAAAAACGATTGTTCCCCGGTGACCATCCCCGGGTCGCATCTACTCTAAACGACCTGGCATACACAATTTCGTCAGTCGGCCAGTTACACGAAGCTGTAGACCTTTACCAAGAATCATTGGCTAGCATTGATCGGATGCGTCGGCAAGTCCGAGGCGATGTTTTGGATTTTACCGCGTACTCGGACGAGCTAAGTCTTCGAAAGACCGCCCAACGATTTGCCGCTGTTTTGACCAACCTAAACAAAGCTTCGTCGGCGATTGGTGTTTTGGAGCGTGGAAACAACCGCGTCGCGCTCGATTTGTTTGGGGGTGGACGTCGCGCAGCAGAGCGAGCGTTTCGCGTGACAGGTAGCTCAGACAGCATTGCACGATATGATTCGGCCATTTCCGTGGAAGCGGCGGCTCGCGCCGAGCTATTGGAATCCGAAATTCGGATGAGCAGGGCTGAAGACGAAGATAAACAAGTATGGTCTGAACAGGTTGCTGCAGCTCGAACAAAACTTTCTGAATCAACGGCGAAAGTCTTCGATGAACTGAGGGACCTAATCCCTCAGATGGATCCATTGACGGGTGAAGAAGTACTTTCACAGTTGCGAGACGGGCAAGGCTTGATTGCTTGGGTCTGGGCCGGTAATGGCCCAGTTTTACTAGTCGCACGCGATCACCAAGTTTTTGGGTTCCGATTGGCGAACAGCGAGGACGCGACCAGCTCACTAGCGGACATGCTGACGATCCTGCGTACCTGGACTTCTGTCCGACCAAACAATGCAAGCGTATCCAACGAAATCCTTATCAACAAAGTACGCGAGGAAATCTTGCCGGCGGCTGCACGAGAAAAGTTGCTGGGACTAAAATCACTGATAGCCGTTCCTGATGGGCCGGTTCAAGGAATCCCATTAGAGTTTTTTCTTCCCGACATGCCATTCACGTATGCTCCGTCGGCTACAATTGCCCTCTACCTTCAAAGAGCCACTGAAGAGAATAACCAGTCAGGAACCAATGCTATTGTGTTAGGGGACCCGTTGTTTTTTAACGTCACGAATGACGCTTCGACACTCGACCGATCAGGTGACGCATTCTCAGCACACGTCAGCGCCGTTGAACAGGTTCGATTGTATGGCAAGTCGTTGACGCCGCTGCCCGGGACGCGGTTGGAAGGCATGGTTGTTGCCAGTCTATTGGGCGCGGATGCGAATCTGTTGCTCGGTGCAGACGCTACTGCGCCAAAACTGAACGAAGCAATTGAATCAAATCCGCCGCGTGTGTTGCATCTCGCCACGCATGGGCTGATGGGTTCTAGTGAGCGACCGCTGTTGGCTAGTTTGGCTTTGACCACGCCGGCCGAACCGACCCTAGGTGATACCGGATTTGTGACATTGGAAGATATTCTCTCGACCTGGGGTGCGCGGCTCAAGGGTACGGAACTTGTCGTGCTGAGTGCTTGCGATACGGCGCGCGGCGTGCAGAAGGGGGATACCAGCATGGCTTTGCCGCTGGGGTTGTTCGTCTGCGGTGCGGAGACGGTGATCGCCAGTCAGTGGAAAGTGGACGACACGGCGACCGCGCTGTTGATGAGTCGATTCTACGCGAACTGGTTGGGAAAAACAGATTCCGAACGTGTGATCGATGGAGTCACCTTCGCTCCCGGACAGTCGCTCTCCAAACTGGCCGCACTGCGCGAGGCTCAAGCTTGGCTGCGTGGATTGAATAGCGAACAGGTTGCGACCATCACCGCCGCCATGTCCGGAACCGACGGAGCGAAGGCTGTAACTCAGTTCACTCGCGGCGGAGATGACGAATTGGCGGACGCCAATGGATCGGACTTTCCTTTCGCTCACCCATTTTATTGGAGTGCGTTTGTTCTATACGGCAGCCCTGAGTAAGAACCACAAACTCTAACGTTCTGAAAATAGGCTGTAAGTTTGTTCACAGAGTTACGTTTCACGTTGGCATCGTTGGACTGGGCCACACCCGGCGTGGCCTGAACTTTTAAAATGGCGAGATCGTAGGTCTTGACCAAAGGGGCGTTGGCAATGTCCAGCGGGCACTAAAACCGTTTTTATCAACCGATTCGAAAACCGAGTATCCTTATGATCACAATCAACCATCCAAATCATCTTCGGAAGTCATTGCCTGGGTCGGCGATCGTGTCCCGCGCGAGGCGAGAAAACATGAGGCTTCTGCTGTTCGCAGGTCTGCTGGCTTTCTCGACGATCATCGGGCTTGTCATTGGATCCAGTTTAACGCTTGCTTTCTCGCGGGGGGCTGAACCAAATGAGACACCACCAGCGAAAGCGATTGATGAACAGCACCTTGCCGAAGATCCAGCGCCAAGCACCGGGCGACTCTATGTGCTATTGATTGGTTGTGGTCACTATCCCAATCTACCACGCGACTATCAACTTCAAGGTCCGCCCAATGATGTCGCAATCACTCGCGAGTTGATTCAAAGTGAACGATTTGGTGTCAAGCCAGAAGATGTCATGGTCCTGGTCAGCGGCTCCGTTCCTGAACGCGAACCGACCGGCGCCAATATTCGAGCGGCTTTCGAAAAGATGTGCTCCACCGTACAACCGAATGACCAAGTATTGATCCTGTTGGCTGGCCATGGTTGTCAGGTCCCCAACAACAATCCGGAAGAAGACCATGAGCCCGATGGATTGGATGAAGCGTTTGTCCCGGCGGATGTTTCGGCCTGGGATGCAAAGAATCCGCCGCGTCCCAACGAACTGATCTTGGATGATGAAATTGGAGCTTGGACGGACCGCATGAGCCAAGCTGGGGCTCGAGTGTTTCTGGTCGCGGATTGTTGTCACGCCGGGTCCATCAACCGAGGCCCCGGCGAACCGTTGAATTGGGTTCGGGAGCGTCGCTTGCCGCCTATTTTCTCGCCGGTCCTCGACGACCGCCTTGAGTCATCGCCCGATCCGTCCAAAGACGAACAAGAATGGGAAGTTCCTGCTGGTGTGGTGAGCCTGTTTGCCGTCCCAGCGCGTTTTGCTGAATTGGAAGATCGAATGCCACCGCATTCGAATGGTGGTGTCGCCACCGTTCATGGGCGTTTGACCTTTGCCTTGAATCAAGTACTCCGGAACGCGAGACGATCGTTGACCTATCGCGAATTGATCCAACAACTTGTTTGGCAATACCAGGCGTGGAGCTGGAACCCGCGACCGTACATCAACGGAGCGGATCTTGATCGCGAAGTGCTGGGAGTTCGCGAGTGGCCGACTCGGTCTTGGATCACGGCCACCAAAGAGTTGAAGCGATTCCGACTCAATGTGGGGTTTCTCGATCAAATTGCACCGGGCTCGATCTTCGAGTTGTTTCCGGCCGATCGAGCCGAGGGCAGCGACGTTCGCCTGGGGTTCCTGAAGGTGAGCCGCGTCGAGGCGGGCGAATGTTTGGCCGAACCATGTGCGTACGAGAACCACACCGCGGTCCATGTCGACGAATTGCCATTGGGTGCCAATGCCGAATTGGTCTATCGGGAACTGGGGGACGCTCGTTTGCCGGTAGGTTTGATGGCGGCCGCGAACGAAACTCCGAATCAAGAACTGTGGACGGCTTGTGAAGCGGCACTGGTCAATATGTTTAAAGATCCTCGGCGTCTGGTACGCCCGCCGGAATCCGATGAAACGCCCCAGTTGTTCGTGGTCGTCGGCGCAAACCAGGCATGGATTCAACATGGGACTGGT
>JAUXWY010000395.1 GCA_030681235.1 Pirellulaceae bacterium
TACCTCTACAGTAAGTGTTAAACAACGCACATCGCAGCTCAATCGGTAATCGACTCACGATCTCACAATCTCCAGGCCCGGCTGTGCTTGCCGATTTCACGCGAATGGTGAGAAAGGCTGGGTGTTCACCGGTACGCTGCCAAACTATGATAAATCGCTCTGGGCATGCACTACCCGCCTTCCCGATTGCTCCCAAGATATTCGTCATGTTCAACGCGAGTGATCTTTTTCATCCGAAATCAATGCTCGAAAGAATGGGACCTTTGCACCGAACAAAGGTTGCCAATGGGATGCTTTGGCTGTGCGGCTTTCTTGCTCTCGTGTTGCTTCCGCAGCTACCAACTTCCGACGCCCAAGAAGAACCGGCTGCGACACCGGCTGCGACACCGGCCGGGAACGCTGACGAGACCGAGTTCTTCGAAAAGCGTATTCGACCGTTCTTGGCGCTTGAGTGTTACGATTGCCACGGAGCGAAGAGCTCCGAAGCGAACTTGCGACTTGATCATCGCGAGGGCTTGCTGCGGGGAGGCGATTCGGGTCCGGCCATTGTCCCTGGCCAAGCCGACGACAGCCTTCTGATCCGGTCGATCAAGCATCAGCATGACGACCTGCAAATGCCTCTGGACCGGCCCAAGCTGACCGACGCGGTCATTGCCGATTTTGTCCGCTGGGTCAACCAAGGCGCCGTTGACCCGCGCGTCAATCCGCCCGACGCGGATGCCTCGCCTGACGCGGATTGGAACCAAGTGTTTGCAGCGCGCCAGGCTTGGTGGAGCTTTCAGCCGCCACAACAATCGCCTGTTCCGGACGTGCAACATGAAGATTGGTCATCCCATCCGATCGATCGATTTATCCTGGCCACTCTCGAATCCAACCAGATGAAACCAGGAGCCACTGCCCAACCGCTCGTGTGGCTGCGCCGAACCCATTTGGCAATCACCGGCATCCCTCCCAGTCTTGCGGAGAGCCAAGCGTTTCAGCGCGATTCGTCTCCTGCCGCGCGTGAACAGGTTGTCGATCGACTGTTGGCCTCTCCTCACTTCGGAGAACGTTGGGGTCGGCACTGGTTGGATTTGATGCGATATGCGGAGAGCTATGGTCATGAACAGGATTATGACATTCCCCATGTTTGGCAGTATCGTGACTATGTGATTCGCGCTCTCAATGCCGACGTTCCGTACGATCAGTTCGTGCGTGAACATATTGCCGGTGATCTTCTGTCGGAGCCACGTCGAGACCCAGCGACGAGACGAAATGAATCGATCGTCGCCACCGGTTTTTGGTACTTGCATCAAGCGACGCACGCTCCGGTCGATCCCAATCAGGATGAAGCCGATCGAATCGACAACCAAATCGATGTTTTTTCCAAGGCCTTTTTCGGTTTGACCGTGGCTTGCGCTCGTTGCCACGATCACAAGTTTGATGCGATTTCGACGCGAGACTATTATAGCCTAGCGGCATTCCTCCGCAGTTCTCGCCAGGACATCGCCTACCTGGATCCTGATGGAACACTTGAAGCGCGACTTGCGGAACTGCGAAAATCGCATGCGCAAACAACGTCCCGAGTTCGTGACACGCTGCGACGGGCACTGGATGCGGGCGCGCCTCGCCTCGCCGATTATTTGTCGGCCGCGCAAGAAGTTCTCGACCTTCCGCCGACGGGTACAGAATCCGGAACGGACCAAGCAACAACTTTACGCGCGTCGGTGGAACTCGTCGCGAAGGAACGCGATTTGAATGTCGAATTCTTGCAGCGATGGGTCGAACAATGTCGACCACCCGCATCGCCGGAACCGGCCCACCCGTTGCACGCGTGGATCGGGTTGCCGAAAACGGTTGACACGTCTCATGCCGCCGACAGCAGCTCGCGATCGGCAGTCGCGGTCCCGACTGACAGCGAAACTACGAACACTGTAGCTCTCGACCTGCGGACATGGATCAATAGCGGGCAAGCCTTTGCACCGATCGGTGAAGATTCTTCGCTGTGGCGTGCCCAGGGCTCGTTCCTGGAGTTTGTCCCGCGCGGCATGTTGCACAGTGGATGTGTATCGGACGCGTTGCAGGGTGTATCTCGGTCGCCGACCTTCACGATCGATCGCGACTACATTCACTTGCGTCTGTCGGGAAAGGGCCAAGTGCGGCTGATTGTAGCCCGCTATGGGCTGCGCGAGTTCAATCCGTTGCTTTTCGGCGAGATGCAGTTCGACGTCGATACGGACGGTCGATTCGAGTGGCGAACGTTGCATAGGGATATTCGTCGGCAAAAAGGCAAGCTTGCTTATCTGGAGTTGCTCGACAACGGGTCGGGCTCGATCGCCCTGGACCGCGTGGAACTATCGGATGAGTCGCAAGTCCCTGGAACAACCGACAAGGCCGCTGCTTCGGCCCCGACGTCTCGCGAAGAGTGGGCCCAGCAGTTCGAACGCCGCGCGCACGAGTCACTCGAACGGTGGTTGGCTGGCGAAGGGGAAACGGATCGAGAGTTTCCTTTGATCTGGCTCGCGCGAAAAGGGCTTCTGGATTGGGGCGTGTGTGACCTGGACATGTCGCAATGGGCGCGCGATTGGTCAGCGGAGGCTGGTCGAGCGATTCCCGATCCGATCCGAGTCCTCGCCATGACCGATGGAACTCCCGAGCCGACGCATGTCTTTATCCGTGGCGAGCATCGACTGCCCGGCGATCTCGTGCAGCGTCGTGGACTCGAGGCGATTTCCGGCGATGGGCCTTTGGATATTGTTGCGGGAAGTGGGCGACGGGAATTGGCCGCGACCTTGACCGATCATCGCGATCCGCTGTTGGACCGTGTCTTTGTCAATCGCGTGTGGGGCCATCTCTTCGGCCGTGGCCTGGTCGCCACGGTGGATAATTTTGGGGCGTTGGGCGAGCGGCCCTCGCATCCGGAATTGCTGGACCATTTGGCGCTCTGGTTTCGTGCGCATGATCGGTCACTGAAGCAGTTGATCCGACATCTTTGTTTGACCGAGACCTTTGCTCTGTCCAGCGAAGTCGATCCCCAGGTTGACGCGAACTCGGCCCAGTCGCGTGATCCTGACAACCGACTGTTGCATCGGCGGAGTATCCAAAGGCTGGAAGCGGAGGCCATTCGAGATCAAATGCTGGTGGTGTCTGGTACGCTGGATGCGACGCCATTTGGTCCTTCGGTGCCGACCCATCTTTCTCCATTCATGGGCGATCCGTTTTGGCTGACGTCGCGTGGGATCGCCAGTGGTCCGGCCGACGGGGCTCATCGTCGTTCGATCTATCTGGGGACGCGACGTAATTTCCTCTCTCCCTTTATGTTGGCTTTTGATTTTGTCGCACCGGAAACCACGGTCGGACAACGCCACAGTACCAATGTTCCGGCTCAATCGCTGGCCCTGATGAACGATCCCTTCGTGCATCAACTGGCAGCGGAATGGGCTCAGAAGGAGCTGGCTGAAGACAAACAGCGAGATGCGGCGACGGTTACGCCGGAGGCCAGGTTGGAGAGGATCTTTTGGCGCGCCTTGGCTCGACCTCCGCGAGTTGACGAGACGGAATCGCTCATGGCGCTGTTGCGATCGCAAGCGGAACAGCAAGGTCTGATGGAGGCGAAGGCTCTTGATGACCCACAGCTTTGGGCAGACATTTGCCACATCGTGTTCATGCTCAAGGAGTTTATCTATGTCCCGTAATGGAGGAATTTCTCGGCGGCATCTGTTGCAGCAAGCCTCGTTGGGGTTTGGTGGATTGGCGTTGGCGTCGCTGCTGCCCAGTTCCGCGCGAGGATTTGCAGCGAACCATGTATCGCAAGATGTGACGCACCGTATGGCGCGAGCCAAGCACGTGATCTTTCTCTATATGGACGGAGGCGTATCGCATGTCGACTCGTTTGATCCCAAACCTCGCTTGACTCAAGACAATGGCAAACCGTTTTCCATGCAGATGGAACCAACCCAGTTCGAAGAGAATGGGTCCGTACTTGGCAGCCCTTGGCAGTTCCAACCCTATGGCGAGAGCCAGCTCATGGTGAGCGACCTGTTCCCGAATGTGGGGCGCTGCGCGGATGACCTTTGTGTCATTCGCTCGATGGTCTCGAAATTTTCGGAGCACAACGCCGCGAACTACTTCTTGCATAGCGGACATGGCCAAGCGGGACGGCCAAGTATTGGAGCCTGGGGAACGTATGGACTCGGGTCGGAGAACTCCAATCTGCCCGGGTACGTGGTGCTGGATGGAGGCCTCATTCCGTCGGGGGGCGTCGACTGTTTTGGCGCAGGTTTCTTGCCCGCCACGTATCAGGCGTCGATGTTGCAGAATCGACTTCCGTCTTTGGCCAATATCGAGATGCGTGAATCCAGCCCTGCCCTGCAGCGATTGAAACTGGAAACCTTACGTCGTCTCGATGCGAAGACTTTGTCTGAGTGGGGCCCGCATGATCCGCTGGAAGCAGCCATCTCGAACTATGAACTGGCCTATAAAATGCAAATGGCAGTGCCCGCCGTCACCGACATCTCGAGTGAGACAGCGGAAACACAGCGACAGTACGGGCTGGAGTCACCGTTCGAACATACTCGCTCGTATGGGCGACAATGTTTGGTGGCTCGCCGGTTGATTGAACAGGGCGTTCGCTTCGTCGAACTTACCTGCCCGAAGGCGCACGGTTCGCAGCGCTGGGATGCCCATGGTGATCTCAAGAACAATCATACACTCAATGCGCAGGCGATCGATCAACCGATTGCTGCCTTGATCCAGGATCTCAAACAGCGTGGACTTCTGAATGAAACACTCCTATGGTGGTCCGGCGAGTTTGGACGGACTCCGTTTGCGCAGGGGAGTAACGGGCGGGATCACAATCCGTTTGGTTTCACGTGTTGGTTGGCGGGAGGCGGTATTCGCGGCGGCACTACGTGGGGCGCGACCGACGAGTATGGCTACAAGGCCGTCGAGAATCGTGTCGAGATTCATGATCTGCATGCCACGATTCTGCATCTACTGGGTCTCGATCACGAGAAACTGACCTACCGTTTTGGCGGTCGCGACTACCGACTGACCGATGTACACGGCAAGGTGTTGCAGGAACTAATTCGGTAAGATCGCCGCGTTCTGGAGGCATGGGGCTGGATAAACCAGAAAAAACAGACTCCAATGGATTGCAAGATGAAAATGAAGAACTCACGCAATGAAGAGGAAAACATGACCAAGTCGCAACGTCGTTCGCAGCAAAAGATGAATCGCCGAAAGTTTGTTGTTTTGGCTGGCCAGTCGTCAATTGGAATCGCGGCTGGAGTCGGCGTTTTTGGCTCGTCTGCAACGGCTGCCAATCCTCGACGTCCAGACAAGATCGTCCTCGCGCTCATTGGGGCAGGAGGACGTGGTGCGGCGCATGCTTCCGGAATGTCGCAACTTGAAGGCGTCGAATTCAAATACGTCTGCGATATCTGGAAAGATCGCGGGTCAGGTATCATGGCGGAATTATCCCAACGACAACCACGCGCCCCCGAACGAATCACGGACATGCGGCAAGCGTTTGATGACGAAGAAGTCAACGCGGTGGTGATTGCGACTCCGGAACACTGGCATGCTATAGCCACCGTGCGCGCTTGTCAGGCCGGGAAAGACGTGTACGTCGAGAAGAATCCTTCCAACAGCGTATGGGAAGGACGCCAAATGATCTCTGCGGCGCGGAAATACAATCGCATTGTGCAAGTTGGGTTTCAGAATCGCAGTGGTCCGTATGCGGCGTCCGCGCGTGACTACATTGCGAGTGGCAAGCTGGGCCAGATTGTCCACGTCAAAGTCTACAACATGTTGTCGGGCTCGAAATGGGAGCCACGGCCTGACACTCCAGCGCCCGAAGGTTTCGACTGGGATACGTGGCTCGGTCCCGCTCCGGCAGTACCCTACAACCCTGGTCGGCATCTCGATTGGCATCCGTGGTGGGACTACAAAGGGGGTACGTTGGCGGATGACGCCAGTCATCAGCTTGATCTGACACGAATGGTTTTGGGTGATCCTCCGCATCCAAAGTCGGTGCTGTGCATCGGCGGCAATTATGCCTATCAATCGCAACGTGAAGTTCCCGAGTTTCAATGCATCACGTACGACTATGGTGATTTCTCCATGACGTGTGAAAGCGGGAACGCGACCAACTACATGCAGAAGTTTTCGGGTGATGTTCGCTATGGCGATAAATGGCCGCATTGGCCAACCGCAGCGACTCGAGTCGAAATCTATGGAACCAAGGCTCTGATGTATTTGGGACGCCATGGTTGTGGCTGGCAGGTCGTCACGGCGGATGGCCAAGTCGTGGCCCAGGACAAAGGCCATTTCCCGGACAAGTGGCATCAACCCAACTTCATTGAATCGCTGCGCACTCGCCAGCAACCAAACTCCGATATCGAGCAGGCGCATCATAGCGCCTGCCTTGTTCATTTGGCGAACACGTCGTACCGTGTAGGCAAGCAACAACTGATGTTTGATGGCACCAACGAACGGTTCACCAACAGCGAAGCGGCCAACTCGCTGCTCAAACCGGCGTATCGAGACAATTATCGAATTCCCGATCAAGTTTAAGGTATGTGAATGGTGCGACTAAATCTGGAACACGCCAAGACTCCTTGGTGGATTCGACTCGGAGTTCCACTCGCGACTTGGAGCACACCTCGAGAAACGAAGACGCTTTATCTGACGTTTGACGACGGTCCGACACCTGCCGAGTGTGGATTTCGGTCACGGCTCTTTTGCCCTCCCTTTGGTCGTTTGCGGTGGGGTGCGATGCTGCGACTATCGAAGGTCTTGCAGTATTTTTTTGCTGCGAAAGGATTCAGCTTTTCTCGCATCGCTGACGGAAGATCAAATCAATTTGTTCTGCCGCCAAATTGACTCCTGAACCATGATGCTGCAAAGCCACTTGCTTGCAGTTTTGCGTGATTGAACGATCCGATAATAAGCGACGAAGCAAACGCATGGCCTGTTCACTGTTCAAGTCGGTAATCTCCTGTGGCTGCAATACCATGCCAAGGCCCAAACGCTGGACTCGCTGGGCGTTGTCGAACTGATCGTTGAATCTGGGAAAGACCAATTGCGGCACTCCGGCGGCAGCACAGCGGAGCGTTGCACCAATCGCACCGCTGTGGATCAGAACCGACACCAGAGGCAACAATCGTTCGAGCGACAAGTACGGAAAGACGCGAACATGGG
>JAUXWY010000405.1 GCA_030681235.1 Pirellulaceae bacterium
TGCAACTACCTCCATGATAGCATTGGCAGACATAAGGGACTCCTTTCCAAAAGGCTGTGAAATCGCGTTAGCAACGACTAACAGCATGGACGAAGGGGGTCCCTTTCTCCAATAGCAATACGTAGAAACAAATCCGCACCCCTATAAAATGTTCGATGTTCGGATTGAAGCAGCTCAGAGAATCAGCCGGAGTGCGGAATGACAGTAGAAATCGAGTTTCAAGCGCGTTGGAGGAATCCCCAAACTTCTCCTGATATTGTTGACCTCCTGTATGAACGGTGGTAGTGTCAATGTCCAAATCCAACAAGACGTCGCTTTTTATTTCCTACCGCAGGGCCGACAGTCCGGACACTGTAAAGCTGATTTACGAGCGACTACGAGCCGAACTCCCTCGCTGGGAGATTTTTTATGATCACAAAAGTATTCCGCCCGGCGAAGCATTTCCGGAACGGTTGCGAGTGGAAGTTATTTCGGCCGCCGTTGTACTTGTGATTATTGGGCCACGTTGGCTCGATATTCTCCGCGAACGCAATGCCCAATCCCAAAAAAATCAATCAAAAGTCGATCATGTACGCGAGGAAGTTCGACTGGCGATCGAATCCAATCGCTTGGTGATCCCAGTGCCTGTTGCTAACGCGAGACTTTCCGCAACCGACATGATTGACTTTCCCGATGTGTGTCAACTCACTAGTTTTAATTCTCGGCCAATTCGTCCCGAGCCGGATTTTGATAATGACATCGCTCGACTCGTTCGCTACCTAGAGTCGGTGGGACCTGGCGAAGGAATTGGAACCGTACTTGACGGCAAGTACAAAATCATTAGCGAACTAGGCGTTGGGGGCATGGGAGTCGTTTACGCTGCCGAGCAGTTGCAGCCTCGCCGAACGATCGCTGTCAAGTTGATCAAGCCAGGCATGGATTCGCGCGAAGTGCTGGCCCGCTTTGAAGCCGAGCGTCAAGCTTTGGGCGTCATGGACCATCCAAACATCGCTAAAGTCTTGGATGCGGGAACCGCAGTCAGCGGTCGGCCGTATTTCGCGATGGAATATGTCAAAGGAATTCCGATCACCGAATATTGCGACCAACATAAATTGTCACCCGCAGATCGTTTGTTGCTTTTCAAACAAGTATGTGGCGCTGTTCAGCATGCACATCAAAAGGGAATCATCCACCGAGACATCAAACCTTCGAACGTCTTGGTCGAGACCGCAGGAGGTAAAGCTGTACCCAAAGTAATCGATTTTGGATTGGCGAAAGCTCTGGGTTACAAGCTGACCGATAAAACGCTCATGACTACAATTGATACTCGTCTAGGAACTCTGGAGTACTCATCGCCCGAGCAATCTGCCGGAAGGACACTGGAGGTCGACACACGAACCGACATCTATTCACTGGGTGCGCTGCTCTATGAACTGCTTGCCGGTGCGCCTCCGTTCAGCCGCGACGAATTGCTCGCGGTCGGCGATGAAGAAATGCGGAGAGTCATCCGTGAAAACGATCCGCCTCGACCCAGCGCCAAACTCAGTTCTTCCAACTCATTACCGATGATCGCTGCCAATCGGCATCTTGAACCGAGCAAGCTGACAGGAATGGTCCGCGGTGATCTCGACTGGATCGTTATGAAAGCTCTCGAGAAAGAGCCAAGGCGACGTTACGAGACTGCCACTTCGCTATCGAACGACGTCGATCGCTTTCTGGCGCACGAGCCAATTGAAGCACGACCGCCTAGTTCGCGATATGTCCTCGGAAAATTTATCCGGCGCAACCGTGGTGCGGTCATTTCCGGAGCAGCCATCCTCGCCACGCTCTTGGCGGGTTTGATTGGAACCGGACTGGGATTGAATTGGGCGTTGATTGAACGTGGCCGCGCCAAGCAAAACGAACAGCGAGCCATTGAAAATGAAACCTTGGCTCGCGAGCAGAGCGATCTGGCGCTAAAATCGCTGGAAAGTGTGATTGTCGATATTCAAACGAATTTAAAAAACGTCGCGGGAGGTGCACAACTTCGGCGAAAACTGCTTCAGACCGCAATGGAGCGGTTACAAGAGGTTTCTGACAAATTTGCCTCTCGGAAGACCATTGACCGGAATACAGTGGTGGCAGGCGTTGACCTTGCCGACGTATTCATGCGAATCGGATCTGAGAGCAAAGCAGGTCCGTTCGGCGAAGGACCTCTCAAGTCCGCTCAAAAACTCTACGAGCAAGCATTCGAAATCGCGGAAAAGTTAGTCGCAACGGATCCCCTCAGTACCATCGCACGACGCGATTTATCCAACATCTACGACAAGTTGGGGGACGTTCAGTTCCGATTTGGTAACTTGGCCGCAGCGTTGGAACACTATCAACGTGGTTTTGAAATTCGTCAGTCATTAGCAGATGAGGATCCTGAAAGCAATTTAGCGGCGCGCAGTCTGTTTATTTCGCTTGAGAACATCGGTGACATTCAGCTTCAATACGGACGACTCGACGACGCGAAAGAAACCTATCGTCGATCGCAGGAAATCACGGAGAAGATAGCGGCGCGGAATCCAAATGATCCACAAGCCCAACGGGATCTCGCCTTTTCCTGGGGCTGTCTGGGCCGCTTGCAGCTTCAATCCGGCGAATTGACTGCGGCAGAAAGTTCGTTTCAGAAGACGCTGAAAATAAACCAAAAGCTGACGATCATCGATCCGGGTGATGCGAGAGACCAACGAAATTTAGCTGTCGATTACGACTGCCTCGGCATCGTCGGAGTTCGCTCCCAAAAATTTGCAGACGCGCTTCGTTCTTATCAAGAGTCGTTAGCAATTCGCAACAAGTTAGCGGCTGCTGATCCAAGTGACGCCCTCGCACAACGTGATTTGTCTTTTTCCTATATTTACGTGGGTGACGTGCAACTCCAACTTGGGAAATTACCAGAGTCGATCGCGTCGTTCCAGCAAGCCTTGGAAATTCGCGAAAAATTGGCGGCTTACGATCCGGACGATCTCCAAGCCCAAGGCGACTTGTCCCTCACTTACGACCACTTGAGCAAAGCACAACTTCAATCTGGGAAATTGGATGCTGCGTTGGAGTTTTGCCAGAAGTCCCTAGAGATCCGCAAAACATTGGCAGCAATCGATCCGCGAAATGTCATCGCCCAGCAAAATTTAGCGACGTCATTTCTTAGCCTTGGCGATGTACAACTTCGCTCCAGCAAATGGAACGAGGCATTGAGTTCGTTTCAGAAGGCGCTGGAGATCCGGCAAAATTCGGCGACCGTTGACTCAAGTGACGTTGATAATCAAGGAGTAATGGCTCGCATCTACCATAACATAGGCGAAGTGCACCTTCAAACACGGGAGTTCGACAAGTCATTGGAGTCATTTCAGAAGGCGCTGGAGATAAATCAAAAGCTGGCAACCATCGACGAACGCGACGCTGGGCCGCAACAAGCGTTGTCCAATTCGTTTGCGAAAATTGGCCTCGTTCACCTGGGTATGAGGAAATTGACCGAGGCACGAAGCGATTACCAACGGGCTCTGGAGATCCAACAACGAATGGCATTGGCAAGCCCCAATGATTTTTACTTGCCGCAATCCCTGTCCAGCACGTACGACCAACTTGGTGACGTGGAACTTCAATTGGGCCAAGCTGCCAAGGCAATGGAGTATTTTCAGCTTGGACTCGATATCAATGAGAAGTTGGCAGTCATTGATCCGAGCAATTCCCAGACACAGCGGCAACTGTTTTTGTCGCACAAAGAAATCGGTGATTTGCGACTGAATTCCAGTGATTATGTCGAAGCGAAAGATTCGTACCGGAAGTGCTTGGAGATCGCTCAAAAATTGGCGGCCACTGACCCGAATGATGCCAGATTCCAGCGCGATCTTTGGCTAAGCCATTACGGATTGGCGGCGTCCGCGCAAGGAGCCGACGAGTTTCTGTTCGCGATTGAGTGTTACGAAAGGGTACGTGAGATCATGGTTTCTGTGCAAGCTCGAGGTGAGCTTACTTCACAAGACCATAAAATCTTGGCCGTCCTCGATCAATTAATTGACGATTGCAAAAGCGTCGAATTGGTATTGGGTGATTGGAATACTCTTCTGGAACAACCCGACAATTTGCTTCCTGGGTTGCTTGAGTCACGCGCCATCTCGCTAGTCAAAAAGGGTCGCCTATCCGACGCGATTATGGCGGTTGAAAGACTAAGAGAGTTGGGGACTGCAACCCCAGAGCAACTTTACAATAGTGCCTGCGTTTTCAGCCTTAGTTCGATAGCGATCAAATCCGAAGCCAACGAGATTTCGGCGGAACAAACTGAACAACACAACCAATACATTGCCGAGGCGTTGGCGACGCTACGAGAAGCTATCGCAGCCGGTTGGAGCGATTTCGCCCACATGAAATCCGATCCGGACCTTGCCCCGCTTCGGAACTTAGACGAGTTTAAGAAGCTTTTTCCCGCCGACAACGGAAAGTAAGACGGTCGATCAGATTCGGATCAACGCCCGATTGAACTCATATGTCAGGCATCTTAACATTTGATCGTCGCGTTCTAGCTGCCAGACTTTCGCCCCAAACGGGACGAGCCACGTTGAGGGCGGGTCGCACGTTTGTGGATGAGACTCGGATCATAGTAGCACGAGCGCCCCGATCGTGCCTGAGCGAAGCAGCGATATCAGTACAAGAAATCCAGTCACGCGTCACCCGAATGCACTCCGCCTGATTCACTGAGCAGCAACGGATAAGCGGGATTCGATCCATCCCAAAATGCGCTTTGTAGAATCGCAGCTCGACCCGTTCGCCAATAATGCTGACCCGAGAGCAGAGCACGAATTTGTTGGTTTCTGTCGCGAACGTTCGCGGAGCAAACCGAGACACTTCACGGAAGCAAAGTAAGCGTCACACGGCGGACATCCATCACGGTTGCGCCAGGGATGTCGATGGCGCGCAGAGTGAGTGAACCTTGACCGGCCGGAAGAGTAACCTGGCCGAGATCAAGAGTGCGAAACTCTTTCATTTGGCTTTCACCCTTCGGACGCGGCAAGGTGTCTTGATTGGTGTAAAGCGGCGGATCCCATCCTGGTTCGACTTTGCCACGAAGCATCGCTTCCTTGAAGCGGAGTTCGATCGTCGAGCCCGCATCCGGCACTTTGCAAGTATAGTCGATCGTGACGGCATAGTTTCCAGCAGTCTGGACATCAAGCAACCAGACCATGCTGTCATCTAGACTGGTCCAATTCACAAAGTAAGAACAGTTGGGAGCACCGCTGCTGCGCTGCACGCCACCTCGCGGCTCGCCATCACGAGCCGGGAGCATCGCGATCGGGAACTCGCGGTAGCCTACGGGGATAGGGCGAGGGTCGATCGCATTTCCACCACCGCCACTATTTTTCTTCTGATCGCTCGAGGCTTGTGTATCGCCCGTGGTTGCAACAGCTCCATAAACATCCTGACGCCAATTCTCGAGTGCGGCGATGAGACTTGCGACCAGTTCGGGCTGTTGATCGTTGATCGGCGTGGTTTGACCTGGATCGGCGATCATATCGTAAAGCTGACCTTTGGCGTCGAGGCGGTGGGTTTGCGTGCGCACGCTCGCTTCGGTGGCCCAAGTGTTGAAGATCATCCGCTCTGGCCATTTGATCTCTTGCTTCATGAGTAACGGAGTCAAATCGCGGCCATCGAGCGGCTTATCGCCGACGCATTTCACACCGGCCAGTGCCGTGAGTGTCGGCAACAGGTCCACGGCACCGCTGATTTGTGTGACCGAGTGTCCGGCGGGCAGTTTTTCAGGCCACCGGATGTAACAAACCGAACGCACACCACCTTCATCGGTGTTGCCTTTTTTACCTTTCATGCCACCGGTCCAGCGATGGCTGTTGGGACCGTTATCAGAGAAATAGACAACGATCGTATTGTCTTGCAAGCCGTACAGCTTGAGACGGTCAAGAACACGACCGACGTTCATGTCTTGGTTCTCCATCATGGCCAGCGCACAGCGCGTTTCATCAGCCACTTCATTGGACGCGGCACTTGCCTTCTGAATGATCGGCTTGTCCTTGAATCGTTCCCAGTCCGACTCAGGTGCAGCCCACGGCGAGTGCGGCGTGGTGAAGGGGATGTAGCACATGAAAGGCTTGTCTTTGTTGCGATCGATAAAACCAAGCGCACGATCGGTGCAGACATCCACGATGTAACCCTGGGTGCGGATCATCTTGCCATTCTCCTCCAGCGGAGCATCGAAGTATTCGCCCCAATGCCCTGATGAGTGGCCGAAATACTCGTCAAAGCCGCGAGCCATCGGATGATAGGGCCACTGACTGCCATTGTGCCATTTCCCGAAAGCGCCCGTCGCATAACCAGCCGACTTGAAGGCGTCCGCAACGGTTTTTTCATCCAAATCGAGTCGCTCTTGGCCGGTCGAGACGCCGCGTACACCTCCACGACCGTGCCAGCGCCCCGTAAGGAACTCGGCTCGTGTTGGTGCACATACTGGTTGAACAAAGAAGCGGTCTAGCGATACGCCTGCTTGCGCGATCGAGTCGATGTTCGGCGTAGCGACCATGCGATTTCCGGAGTAGCTGTAGTCACCCCAGCCTGCGTCATCGGCCAAAAAGACAACGACATTGGGCTGATCAGCAAACACGGAAATCGCAAACACGGAAGCCGCAATGAGTGGAAACAGGAACGCGATGAGTAGTCGTTGCATAGTTGTGAGCGGATCGTGAGAATGGATTGGATGGTCGTCTATCGCTCCGCGAAAGAACGCAGCAGCAGTATAACACGTTCGCGGAGCTAAAGGCGACAATCATTCCGCGATCGCACCCACTTTCCTACTTTCATCGAAGGGTGGAGCCGCGTTATGATTGGGAAATAGAGCCGTGACCGCGAGGGAGCGATTGGTCGTGATTCGATTGTACTCGCTTATAGCGACGAAAGTACGTCGCAGCTTGTTTCATTGTGTTGGATTCGAACGACATGAAATCATTGCCCACGATGGTGATTTGGCTTACTGCCGCTGTTTGGGCGGGCATTGGAATGTGGTTTGGGATAAGCCCCCAGTCATTACTTTCGATCATGGGCGTCGAAGAGTCCACGCCGCAGTTGAAAACTGAAATGCGAGCTTTTTATGGAGGCGTCGAATTGGCAATTGCAGTGGTGATGTTGATTCTTTGGAGACGGCAGGAGTCCTTTGCTGCGTTGTTGGTCGGTGGGGTTCCGTTGGGCTTCTCGGCCGCTGGTCGGTGCTTGGGGATGGCCGTTGACGGCTTTTCGTCGTTGCACTTGGGCTTGGCTGCCGTCGAAGCGTCCGGGGCACTATTGTGTCTGTACGCAGCCACGCTCGTCACACATCCTGCGACGGGTCCATGCCAACAAAGTTCTTGAACGGTGAATCGTCGGGCCGTTATTGCTGGCGAGGAATGGTCCAACACGAAGGGTGCGGTTGCATCCCAATATGCGGATAATACGACACGGCGGCCGGGGCCGACAGAAGAATCAGTGTCGTGCCTTTTCCCGCGACTTCATGCGAGTACTCGATCAACCGCCGACCGATCCCTTGCCGCTGAAAGGCTTTGTCGACTGCCAAATCTGACAGGTACGTGCAGTAGTGAAAATCCGTAATCGACCGAGCCACACCCACCAGCAGTCCCGCAGTCGTTCGGGCCGTCGCCAAGACATCCGCATGTTGGAGCATTCCGGCAATGGTTTCCGGACAGTCCACGGGTCGACGTTCGGCCAAGGTCGAGCGGCGCAGTATGTCGATGAAATCGGCACTGGAAAGCTGCGGCTCCAATTGAATTTCAATCTCGTCTCGTTGCATGATTATTCCATTGTCAGGGGGATCCATTTTTGACCGGTCAGCGATTAGAACTTATGATACCCGATTGTTGGAAACCATTGCTAAGAGAATCGAAAAACGCCCCCATGGCAGACGACTCGACCTATGTCTGACGCGACCGCAGACCAAGCCACCACCGTTGCTAAAGAACAACGCCCTTCGCGGCTGTTGCCCATCTGGCGAATGATTCGCGTCTTGGGGTTCATCAGCGCGGTGGCGTCGATCATAAGCCTGTTTGCTGCCTATCACTGGGTGGCGGATATGCTAACCCATCTGACCGTTCAGTACTTCGTCTTGATGGCACCAGCCGCGATTTTGCTTTGGCGACAAAAACGTCCCGTACTTTGCGTGCTACTTCTCGGTCTGATGGGATGGCACGCTTCGAAGATCTCGCCGTACGTCCTGCCCAACAACGCTCAAACCGCGAAGACGGCCGCAACCAAAGTCTATCGTTTGGCGGTGTTTAATGTTCTGCGAACAAACGAGCGGTTCTCAGAAACGTTGGACGAACTATTGTCGTGCGACGCGGACATCGTTTACTTGATGGAGGTTCAGCCAGCCTGGAAGGCTCACTTAGAACGAGTTCGCACGCAATATCCTTACCAAGAAGTTGTTGCGGATTTGGATTATCTCGGGGTCGCGTTGTTGTCAAAAATTCCCTGGCGAGATTTAGAAATTGTCCAACTTGGATATGTTAGCAACCCCACTTATGATGTCCGTCTTTGCGTCGGAGACGAACCGAATGACCACATTCACTTGATCGCCACCCATCCCTTGCCCCCGTTTGGCGAAGTCTTGACCGCAGCCCGAGATACTCAATTGTCCACTCTGTCGGCGCGACTTGTGGACAACGAGCCACAGATTTTTTGCGGCGATTTCAATCTGAGCCCTTGGTCGCCAAGATTTCAAGCCTTGTGCCAAACAAGCTCGCTTTCGGACGCAGCACTTGGATATGGTTTAGCACCAACTCTGATTCCGCTCCCGACGGTTTTGGGCGGTGTGAAAGTAGATCACGTCCTCAAGAACTCGCGGATCCATGTGCAACAATATCAGGTGAAACGCAGTTCGTTTTCCGACCACGGCATTGTTCTGTTCGACTTCTCCGTCGGACCGGGCCAATAGGAGAATCAAGATCCTCGCTGCGAGATCCAAAGGAACTCCGCTGAAGAGAAAGCGAAAGATTCGAATCGCCTACAACCCGTCAGGTATGTCGAAGACTAGCACGTCCGGAAGTCCGGCAACCGGCTCCCCGGAGTACGCCCCGTCCGAAAGTGCCATCACGATCTTCTTTTTGTCCGGGCTAAAGTTGAAATCAGTCACCACAACTCTTCTGCTCGGATTCCCAGTCAGTCGAGCGGGCGCCAGAATACTCGTTGGTTTCTCCCCGTCAACATCAAACACACGTATCCATGGCAGCGGCTTTCCGGCTTCAATGGATTTTAGTTCTCCGGTGAAGAACACCTGCTTGCCATTGTCAGCGAAGAGAAACTTATTCACCAAATCAACGTCCGAAACTAACAGGCTTTCTTTCTGCGTTGAAAAATCGTGCAAATAAATATTCGGGTCTCGAATCCCGCCCCAAAACACCAGACGACCTCCGTCAGGTGAAATAATCGGAGTATCGATAGACTCCCGGCGCACGACCGACGTGGCGAGCTCCGTGGTGTCGGTGTCGTAGATATCCAAGTGGCTACGGACAATGTATTGGCCTCCGTCCGTGAAGTAGCTCGCGAGCGCCACTCTCTTGCCGTCAAAGCTTGAAGTAAGCCCATAGGAAAACGATGAATCGACAGGTCCATTTTCTCCAGCGTCCAAAAAATCGAATTCGAGTTCCGTTTCTTCGTAGGAACGCCAAAGGACGGATCGATTCCTTGGGCCTTTTTGCAACGCCACAAGCGGAGCCCCCGCGGCACTAACCAATTGAAAGTAGCGATCGTCGACATCAATATTTTCGGTCCGGACGATCTCCCCGGTCTTCGCGCTAACGACCCTTACCATGCCTCCTTTTCCGTTCACAAAAAGAAAATGCCCTTGTTGGGAAACGCTGAGACCAAACGCGTTATCGAGAATCTTCTTCCTCCAGACGATCGACTTGTCTTCGATATTCCACAGCACCACTTCTCCTTGCTTCTCGATTAGTGCGGCCACCAAGTGGTTCGAATTGGAAACAAAGACGGCGCCATTGCAGTTCGCTCGGTAGGGTTCTTCGGGTTTCGTCTTATCAAACTGAAAAGCGACCGAGTCCTTGATTCGGAAATATTTGTCTTGGGGACTAGCCTGAGAAAATTCTCCGCTGAGAAAGAAAACGCTCTGCAAGGCAAGAAGAGCCGTCATGGCCCGGCACAAGGTGACGTTGTAAATCGCGTAAGAACCTAGAATTCTGGGGCAAGTCATCTCGCGCCGTCTCCCATAAAAAGCCGTCATGAACCACTGGTGATACCAACGTGTTCAACTTGGTCGCAACCGCGACATATTACTCGACTTGTCGCGTCGAAGCAACGAATGCGGGCGGCTTGGCCAAAACTTGAAGCATCCGGGCCACCTGTGCCGCTACTTGACGGCCGAAGCTCCCTCGCCCACATTCGAGCATGTGGGAAATCAAATTCGCTGCCTCTCGCACTTTCCCCGCCGAAATTTCCGAACCGCGTCAGGAGCTTGGCGCGATTGTCAACTGACAAAGCTGGTCAACAAACGAGACGTGAAATGAAAACTTCTATCGTATCCGTACCAACCGTATCACGAGGTATCAACCGCCGGTTCGCTCTGTATGTCAGTGTGATCATCGTAGCCGGTCTACTGATGGCAGCGTCGGTATCTCAAGCAGATCAATTGACGATGGGATTTGCCGAAACCGACATCACTCCTCCGATTGAGTTTCCGATTGCGGGCTACTTTCACGAAAGACTGGCCACCGGACAAATTGATCCTCTCAAAGCTCGCGCGGTGGTCTTTCGTGGGAACAACCAACAGGCTGCGATTGTAGGGTGCGATCTCACCGGAATTTCGGTGGATCTCACCAAGGCAGTACAAGCTCGCGTTTCGGCACGCACCGGCATCCCCGCAGAGATGATCGTCCTGACCGCATCACATTCCCACACGGCCCCCTCCTACTACAAATCCCTGTTCCTACATCAGGGCGATCAGCCGCTGGAAGCCCTGCGAAAAGACTATGTGGTTCGGCTGGTCGATCAAATTGCGACGGCGGTCGAGACCGCTCATCACAACTGTCGCCCTGTCCAGATCCGATTTGGGGCCGTTGAACAGAAAACTCCCGTCTCGTTCAATCGACGATTCGTGATGAAAGATGGCAGCGTCCAGACTTGGATGAACTATTCCAACCCCGAAGTGATTCGCGCGGCCGGACCGATCGATCCAGAAATCGGGATGCTGCAGGTTCAGGACTTGGAAGGAAAAACTCTTGGCTTGGTGAGCAACTTTGCCTTGCATCTTGATACAGTGGGCGGACTGCGCTGGAGTGCGGACTACCCATTCTTTATCGAACAGTCGCTGAAAACGACCTTGGGAGCGGAAGCCGTTTCTATCTTTGGTTTGGGCTGTTGCGGCGACATCAATCATGTCGATCCAACCGCAACCGAGCGCCTCACAACGGACAAGATCGGGACCGCATTGGCCGGAACCATGGCCGAAGCGATGGGCTCGCTCCAATCAATTTCTTCCGATCGCCTCCATGTCCGACATGCAATCGTTCCGCTGCCTTTGCAAGAGGCCAATTCGCAGCAGGTTGCCGAGTCGATTTCGGTAATGAAGCGAGTCGCAGCGGGCGAGCCGGTGGAATTCTTTGACCATGTCACGGCCCACAAGACCTTGCTGATCGATCGCATGAAGAATCGTCCGACTTTGGCTGGCCCCGACGATCCGACATCACTCCTATTCACAAATACCTGGGCCGGTGTCGGCGATACGTTGCCTGTCGATGTCAACGTCGTCACCATCGGCGATGATGTGGCGATTGTATGTCTGCCCGGAGAAGTGTTCGCCGAGCTTGGTCTGGCCATCAAGAGAAACTCGCCATTTCGCACAACTCTGATCATGACACTCTCGAATAGTGTTGAATCCTGCTACATCCCCACTCGCGCAGCTTATGTGGGTGGCGGCTATGAAGTCACAAACTCGACCGTCCAACCCGGCTCCGGAGAAATACTCGTCGAAGCATCTCTCCGACTCCTACGCGACGCCGCCTCCACCAACCAACAAACCCCATGAGAGTTAACCGCCTAACCGACACGCATGGCGCCAAGTGATCGTCGTGTTTCTTTATTTTGGTAAGCGGCATTCAAGGGCCTTGCTCGGTGGGTTTCCGATTTGTTGCTGACTCGGTGTTCAGTCTATTCGACGAAGAAACCAATCAAATCAGGCACTGCAATGGAATTTGTAGCTCATCCGCGTCATCGCCGAATGCCGCCCAGGCCTGATACCATAAATCAAGCTGGGCTGACGAGAAGTCGCCTTCGTCGAGGAACTGTATCGACTGAGTGATGCCTTTCCCCAGTTTCTCCGCCACACCGTATTCGATGTATAGCGGAGCAATGGCACTGACGTAACCGGCCCACTGTAAAAGCGATTGCCAAGAACCCTGATTTTGTGTTGGAGATTCGACGGCTCAATCCAGCCTTCAATGATTTCAGCCCGACGAGATTTTGGAACACACCGGAACCGGAGAGATTTAGGGCTCTTTGGATGTGTAAACACAGCAAGGATCGACGATTCGGCAGGTCAATTCGGGATCTTTCGTAAGGTCTCGTTTAGCTTTTTCTGCAGTAGCGGACGAACGAGTTGACGAATTTCGAGCGGAAGACGAAACAGTGGTCGGTCGTTGGGCGGATCGGACTTCAAGACTTCAATTGCGGCATGCAGGCACTGCAATGGAATCTGTAGCTCATCAGCGTCATCGCCGAATGCCGACCAAGCCTGATACCATAGATCAAGCTGGGCTGGCGAATAGTCGCCTTCGTCGAGGAACTGTATCGACTGAGTGATGCCTTTCCCCAGTTTATCCGCCACACCATCTTCGATGTATAGCGGAGCAATAACGCTGACGTAACCGGCCCACTCCGACGGTCCTCGCTGGAGGATCATCGAAATCAAATCCCCCGGCGTCCCGCCATAGTCTTCGAGTGTTTTCTCCCCTTCCTTCTGTTCGATTTCGGCTTTTAACTTTGAATTGAGCAATGACTCAAACGAATGGTCACATTGCAACGCCAATTGACAATACTCCGCCACGCGTGAGTGGTCTTCGACGGCTTTCAACGATGCCTGCAACTTGTCTTCGGGAAACCAAGCCTTGAGAAAACTGGCCACTAGTTTCAGAGGACGACCTCGTTGGTTCTTCACCTCCAGGCAGAGTCTCATCAGGGGTTCCGCGATGTCGTAGTACGATTCTTTCCCCCGTTTCTCGCTGCGGACGTAGGCCTTGGCCTTGAGATTGCCCAACTGCTTCGAACAGTTGCCCTCGGCAATAAAGGTCTCTTCCACCAATTGTTTGACCGTCATGGCCCCTTCAGCATCACATAGGCACTGCACCAATTGCCGCTGTTGATCGGGAAGCGACCGCATTCGTTCTTGAAAATACGGTGTCATCTCCTCTGCCAAGTTTTCAAAGGCCGCGACCAAATCGTTCAGTTTGTCCTGCGTCAAGAATTCTGCCAACAAGACGTACATGCGATGGTTGCCACCCGCCAAATGGTGGAGTGCCCGGATCCGATAACGAGCATTGTTAGAATTTAGAAACTGAATCAGATCGTTACTGCCCTGCTCCTTGGCGATGTTGAGGATCAATTGCTGAGCGTCATCGACCGTAAGCGGTTCCAGATGAAACGTGTCGAAGAACCCAAAGAACGCTTCATCACGACTAGAAACGCCCGCAAACAATTGCTGAGTCGTCGCCAAGGTCGCGATTCGCCGAGTCTCCTGTAGGAAGGCGCGCAGCTTTTTCTGTCCCGATTCTCCCAGCCCTTGAAATGTATGATCCAGGTTCTCGGTAATCAGTAGCAGATGGCGATGCTTCAGGTTCGTGATGACGGAGTTCAGTACAGCCAGCGCCGCATCATCTTGCCGCAGTCCACGGACGGAGGACTTGAAATCCGCTGGAAATTCGTCGGGGTACTCGTCAGCCAAGGACCTGGCGATCCCGAACGCAAAATGAATCAAACCCGAGAACGTATCGTCTTCCCCCAACCACGCGATCCGCATCGAGTCGGACAGCTTCGGATTCTGCCGAAGTTCCCAGTGTGCGAGTGTGACAAGGTGCGTCTTGCCACTACCTCGCGGTCCAACCAGGAGCAGATGATGCTTGTCGCCTGAAGTCATGCTGACCGACAAGCGATCAACGATCCGATCCAGCAATTGCTCGCGTTGCACAAAGACTCGCTTCAGCAACTGCGGATCGGTGTTGCTGGGAGTATAGGCGGAGATCAATTTGTTTTTTGTCATGAGTGCAAACCCTGTGCGATCTTCCACCATCGTTTGACTAAAGGGAAGCGAAACGAGTATCGCTTATCCGTATCCGAAATAAGGTAGTGGTCTTGCGCCAGATGCTTCAGCATCTGAACGATCAAGTTGCGATCCATCAAAGCGAATTGATTGCGGATCATCGACCAAACTTCGTCAATCGACTGTGGTGTGTCCACAACCAAGCCGGCATGAAAGCCAAAAATATCGTGCGATAAAACTATCGTGCGATGATTTCGTCGCATGTCAAGTGATTTGCTGGTTTTTTGGGCGAGATTCATCGCACTCAATGAAGCCCTGTTCCTTTCTGCTCCGTTTTATCCCAGTTGAACCGTGTCTGGACTGAGCGAACTCCCGTCATCAACCGACTCGCCGCCAAATTGCCGTTTGCTCACCATGATTCGGCGAGGCCCCGCCAATGCCAGCCGCTTCAGAAATATTGAAAAACGATGTCTAAGTGTCATTTCGAGCACTTTTTCTGCCCCAAAATCGACTTACATGTCGATTTTTGAAGTAGAATGAGGTAGATTCTGTAGCGGATGGTCGATTTTCTGATTCTGGATGCCCGGCAATGCTTATCGAATTCAAAGTCGAGAACTACCGTTCGTTTCGTGACCAGCAGTTGTTTAGTTTGGTTGCCGGCCGTGATAACAACCATCCAGGGAATCTGATTCCGTGCGACGGGTTTTCCGTTGCCAAAGTGGCTGCGATCTACGGCCCAAATGCATCGGGCAAGAGCAACCTAATCAAAGCACTTTCAGCAGTTCAGCGATTCGTCTTAGCTTCGGCAACCAAGATGAATCTCGGCGATCGAATTGATGTTTCACCATTTCGCTTGGATGCTGAAATGCGAAACAAGCCTTCACGTTTTGAAATGACGATAGTCGTGGAAGGTACCACTTATGTTTATGGGTTTTCGGCGACCCCTGATCGTGTGCATGATGAATGGCTAAGTGTAAGAAAACCTGGTGGTCGTTTGTCTCAATGGGTTGAGCGAAGGTTTGACTCAGAAACTGAGAAGACGACCTGGCAACTCAAGGGGCCCATCAAGTCCGATGCGGAATTGCTCAAAGCAAAGACGAGAGACAATGGTCTACTCCTTTCGCGCGGGGCGGAACTGAATATTGAGCCGTTGTCTCCGTTGTTCTTGTGGTTTCGAAAGAGTCTTCAGATATTGGACCTTTCCATCCCGCCGATTCATCTAGCGCAGGAAACGGCGCGCCGAATGGACAGGAACGCCGAACTCCGAGCGCGCATCGTTGAATTGATTCGAGACGCCGATTTTGGGATTAGTGGAATTGATGTCTCGGAAGCCCCCGCGTTTCCTCCGCTACCCGAAGATACACCGGACGTACTTCGCGAGTTCTATTCCAATGTCCAAACGGGACTGAAGACGCACACGTCAAAAAACGACTTGACCAAGTTTTCCGTAACGACAGAGCACGCGCAGCACGAGACAGGAGAGGCGATCAGGTTCAATCTCGAAGAAGATGAATCAAATGGCACTCAACGCTTCTTTGCGGTGGCAGGTCCGATCCTTGACGCCCTTCAGAACGGGCATGTGCTCGTGATCGACGAACTCGATTGCAGCATGCATCCCAAGTTGACTCGGAAACTCATTGAACTCTTCCAAAGCAGTGAGTGGAATTCCACCGGTGCGCAACTGATTTTTGCGACCCACGATAGTTCGCTCATGCAGTCGAGTCTCTTTCGTCGCGATCAAATCTGGCTTACGGAAAAACGCCGCGACGGTTCGACCGATTTGTTCTCGCTCCATGACATCGACAGCGAGAACCGACCGCGAAGCTCGGAATCGCTGGAGAAAAACTACCTTGCCGGAAGGTATGGAGCCGTTCCAAAGTTTGGCCCAACTCTCGAAGACTTAGAAATCCAATGAACTCACGCTCGCAACCCCGGCGGTGGAGCCTCGGACCGAGGAACAGGAAATCTCAAAGACGTCCAGCGAGGCGGACCGTGCTGATTGTCTGCGAAGGACGGGAGACGGAACGCAACTTTCTGCACAGTCTCAAGCAACCCGGAGAAGAAGATGCCTCATCGTGAATTCGTGATTTCTAACCCCAGCGGGTTGATGACTACTGCTGCCTGCGTTGTTGCGACTCTCCTTTTGTGGGGGCGCAGAGCACTCAAGTTTGTTAAGGTACACCACATGAGGGCCGCTTGGAATTATTGCTTGGCTTTGATGGCAATGTTTAACAGTACGAATCGCTGCGTGGCGGACGATTCTTGGTGGCAGTTGCTTGGCCGGCGTGGAATGGGCATGCGAAGGCGGCGAACTTGCTGGTCCAGTGGACGGAGCAACAGAACGTCGCCTAGGAGCGGGACTTTATCCATCACTTGCCGCCGAGCGGCTTCGCGGCCTGTGATGCCAGTTTTTGCGATAGCGTCGTCTTGATTCGCTCCGGGTAATATTGCGATGATTTCCGTCGATTGGGCGAGGCAAACGATGGCGATCCCACAGAGTCCGACCGAGACTGCAACAAACTACGATTGCGTGTTACAATATCAACGTGTACAACCGGCTTGAGCGTCAGAATTCTCTGGCTCGGTTGAGAATTTAGTTGTTCAACTGAAACAGCAATATGCCCCGTTACCCCTATCACCTGCTGCCCTCCGACAAGGATTTTGAGAATCTTGTCTGGGATTTATGCCGATATCTGCTCGGCGAGGGGACGGAGAAGTTCCCGGCGGGGCGAGACGGTGGGCGCGATGCGAGATTTCGCGGGCAGGCGATGCGGTTTCTCAGCGAAGTTAAGCCGTTAAGTGGGAACTTCATTATCCAAGCCAAGTGGACCCAGGTTGAAGACTCCAGTTTCTCCGACAAGCCGTTTCAGCGGATGCTCATGAAAGAAGAAGTGCCGCGAGTGAATAAGTTGATTGCGGCGGGCGAACTTGATCATTGGATTTTGTTCTCAAACCGTAAGAAACCTCCGGGCGGAGCAACAAAACTTGAGACGGACCTCGTGAATGCAACGAGGTGCAAGTCGATTCATTTACGCGGCGCAGACGAGATAGATGGCTGGTTGCGTTCACTTCCGGAGATCGTCCGAAGGAACGGTCTCGACGCACTGCTCGTTCCGATGCGGCTCGAACCTCAAGAATTGCATGAAGTCATCGAAGTACTTCACCAGCGTCGCACGATCGCCTCAGACAAGGCTTCGACTCGTTGGAACTATCCGGCGTACCTTGGCATAGATCGAAAGAACGCCACCAACGAACTCAGCGATCGGTATTTTCGCAGCGTGATTCGGCAACAATCTGAACCATACTTCGCCGCAATCAAAGCGTTCCTTGAGAATCCACGAAATCGGAAACTGGCAGAGCGTTACCACGAAGCCGCCACCGAAATCCAAGCGAAGGTGATGACCTTTCGAGACCGCTTCGAGGACTTTGACTTCGTCTTCGACACGCTCGGTGAGGAATTCTGGACCGGATCACCTGGACTTCAGGCGCCCGGAAAAAAGCGATTGGTTCGACTGTTGTTGCACTACATGTATTGCAACTGCGATTTCGGGGAGGCCGCGACATGATCCGACCCGAAAAACATCTCAATCTCAACCTGTGTGTACTCCGCATCGCAACCATCGTGTTGTCCCACCTTCAACGCCACCGAGTGGAAAGCTTTCACATTCTGCTTCAAAAAGTCCGCAATAAGGCCGGCGATGATGCGGAAGTGTGGTTCATTCCTGCTCTCGATCTGTTGTTCCTGTTGGGAAGGATTAACTATTTGCCACAACGCGACACCGTCGAGTACGTCGCACCGATGCCGGAGGTTGTGACATGATTTTTAGTAACCTCTACTCGAACCAGCCGCAGATCTTTCCGCCGATTCGGTTTCGACGTGGCTTGAACGTGATCCAAGCCACTGTCTACGAACCCCAGGACTCGACCAAGGACTCACATTGCCTGGGAAAATCGTTGCTGATTGAGCTGCTTGATTATTGCCTGTTGTTAGAGGCCAGGAAGGACTTCTTTCTAAAGCAGCACGCTGAACGGTTTGCGGACTTCGTCTTCTTTCTCGAAGTCATCGTGCCGTCTGGGTGCATCACAATTCGTCGGAGCGTGAGTGAATCATCAAAGGCCAGCTTTCGACGACACTCTGAACCGAATGCGGATTTCGCTGACCTGCCTCAAGAGCAGTGGGATCATTGGCAGCTGCCACAAGAACGCGCGGTCGAGTGGCTCGATGGAGCACTTGACCTTGCCATGGTGAAGCCATTCTCATTTCGGAAAGGACACAGCTACCTGCTGCGATCCCAGTCTGACTTCGGCGATGTCTTTCGACTCGCCAAGTTCCGTGGAAAGGATCGGGACTGGAAGCCTTATCTCGCGCATGTCCTCGGATTGAATGCCGAACTGCTCGTGAAGAAATACGACTTGGACGCGGCCATTTCTGCCAAGGATGCGGAACACGCGGACGCCAAGAAAAACGCAACCTTTAGCGAAGACGACGTCGACCGACTGAAGGGTCAGATTGAAGTCAAACAGGACGACGTCGATTCCAAGCAACGGCGCATCGACGATTTCGACTTCCATGAAAAAGAGATTGAACTCGCGACGCAGTTGGTCGAGGAAGTCGAGCAACGAACGACGGAGCTCAACAACGAGATCTACAACCTGAAGTTCGACATCGACCAAGCAACTGCGGGAATGCAGACCGAACTCCACTTCGATATAGCCGAAGTGGATGCCGTTTTTCGTGACGCTCAGCTCTATTTTCCGACTCAGCTCAAACGCGATTACGAGCAATTAATCGAATTCAACCGCCAGATAATGACTGAGCGGCGGCTGCACCTTGAGGAGCGAGTCGGAGAGCTCAGAACTCGCTTGGCCGTTGCCGAGCAAGAGCACCTGACAGTCGCCACGCGACGTGTGGAGTTATTGTCCGTCCTAAGGCAACGTGACTCGCTGAAGAAGTACAAGCAACTGCAAGGCACGATCGATGGTGATCGAGCCGAGTTGGCACTGATGAAGGAGAAATTCTCACGCATTGAGGCAATGATTGAACTTCGAAAAAAAATCGACCAACTCAAAGATGATCGCAACCTAGTTGTTGGCCAAATCCGGAATGTGGCGAATGCGGCGTCTGACCGCTATCGCGCAATTCGCCTGCGCTTCGCCAAGCTCGTAAGGGACGTACTCGATGCGCCGGCGGAGCTGTTTATACGAGTCAATGACGAAGGCAACTTAGAGTTCCACGCCGACTTTCAGAATCTCAATGCAGCAGACTCATTCACGAGCGAGGCACGCGGAACAACCTACAAAAAATTTCTTTGCATGGCCTTCGATTTGGCTGTTTTGATAACATGCGCTAAAGAGCCGTTCTTTCATTTCGTCTATCACGATGGCGCATTGGAAACCGAAGACCGCCGTCGCAAATTGCGATGGCTTGCCGCCGTTCGCCAAGCGTGCGAAGAGTTCGGTATTCAATACATCATGACGTTAATCGACGACGATCTGCCTCGTGACGACCGAGACCAGAAAATACCGTTCGCAAAAGACGAGATCATCCGCGAACTTCACGATCGAGGTGATGACGGACGCCTCTTCCGAATGCCGAAGTTTTAGGGCCAGGAATCAACTCGAGAAATAGGTGCACATCAACTGACAGCGATAAGCGTAACGGGTAATTGGCGATTTCGAAATTGTGCAGATGGAGATTCGGTGGAAGTTGGCGAGACTCTACGTGATGGAATATCATACGCCAAGGAGTACACTGGACAGCAATAGAAAAGGAGACAACGCCTTCGCAGCCACCCAAATGCAGCTACTCGGCCGAGTCTCCAAGGCAGTTATCGGACACAAAGTCTAGAAAGTCGACCGCGTTTAGATAATGGCTAATTTACCCGCTTGGATTTATTGCTTGGCTTTGATGGCAATGTTTAACAGTACGAATCTCTGCGTGGCGGACGATTCTTGGTGGCAGTTGCTTGGGCCGGCGGGCAATGGGCATGCGAAGGCGGCGGACTTGCCGGTCCGGTGGACGGAGCAACAGAACGTCGCGTGGAAGACGGCGATCCATGATCGCGACTGGTCTTCGCCAGTGATCCACGGCAATCAGATCTGGCTGACCACCGCAACGGCCGACGGGCACAAGCTGTATGCCGTCTATATTGATAAGAACACTGGCCGCATTCTGCATGATCGGCATGTCTTCGATGTCGCGGAGCCACAAAAAGTCAGCGACCAGAACACCTACGCCACGCCCACGCCGGTCATCGAGCAGGGCCGTGTCTTCGTCCACTTCGGAACCTATGGGACCGCCTGTCTGGACACTCAAACGGGCGAGACGATCTGGTCGCGACGCGATTTGAACTGCGACCACGAGGCCAACGCGGGTCCGGCCAGTTCTCCGACCATCATCGCTGGCAAGTTAGTGGTCCACGTGGATGGTCGCGACGTGCAGTACATCATCGGACTCGACACTACGACGGGCGAAACCGTCTGGAAAACGTCGCGGTCTTATGATTACTCAGAGATCCCTGTCCATCAACGCAAAGCGTACGGCATGCCCGGCATCGCGCCGCGCGGCGACGCGATTCAGATGATCAGCTCGGTCGGGCAAGGCGTGTACGCTTACGATGTCGCTGGCCGCGAACTGTGGCGAGTCCGGCATAAAGGTTGGTCGATCGCGCCACGACCCGTTGCTGGACATGGTCTCGTTTTTGTGATCGTCGACCACGATCACCCGGAGCTGTGGGCCATTCGTCATGACGGCAGTGGCGACGTCACCGAAAGCCACATCGTCTGGAAAGAGACTCGCAGCATGTCGGAGCGGTGTACGCCACTGCTGGTCGATGACCTGATATATGTCGTCAACCGCGATGGCCTCATCACGTGTCTGGAGGCAAAAACGGGAGACTTGGTTTGGAAAGAGCGACTCGACGGAAAATACTCGGCATCACCCATCTATGCACAGGATCGCATCTATCTGTTCAGCGAACATGCGACCTGCACTATCATCCGTCCTGGTCGGGAGTTCGATGTGGTGGCCGTGAATTCGCTGGCCAGCCAATCTATCCGAGCTACCCCGGCTGTTGATGGAAACGCGCTCATCGTTCGAACGGCTGACTCGCTGTTTCGAATTGAAGCTGCCACCGAAAATTCGCGTCCGAGTTCGGCCAACGTTGACGATTCGACGCTGACGCTTCCGCTGGTGGGATACAACGAGCACCGGACGAACTTGCCCGGCGGACGGCAGGCGAATGTCAGTACGAACCGAGCAATGATAGTCCAGGCCGATGGCAGTGGACGACGAGAGATTGGCGGTGAACTTGTGAACGAGCCTGGAGTTTGGACACAGTTTGCTGGCTGGTCGCCCGATGGCAAGATGGCTGTTGTGCTGCGCGGTTGGGAGAGTGTCGAGAACGCTCAGTGGGAAGAGGAGCACAAGTCGTTTCGCTTCACGCCCGAGGGCTGGCTCATTGATTCGTTTCTCATGGATGTCGCAACCGGGAGAGCAGAGAACGTCACCGCAGTGGATCGCGTCAGCTTCTACAACACGGGGCTGTTCTTCTGGCCGAACGATCCAAACAAACTTGGCTTCACGGCGTTGATCGACGGCAACTCCAAACCGTTTCGCATGGACCGCGATGGCCGCAACAAGACGGACCTGACGAAGGCTTCGAGCGGCTTCGCGTATGGCTTCAGCAGTTCGCCGGACGGTTCGCGGATCTCCTATCACGAAAACTATCAGGTCTACCTTGCCAACGCTGATGGCTCGAATCGGATCCATGTGCAGACGGGGCATCCGTTTGACTTTGTGCCGTCGTGGTCGCCCGATGGGAAGTGGGTCATGTTCGTTTCGGGCGAGCACTATAACTGCCATCCGCACATCGTGAAGGCGGACGGCACCGGCCTGAAGAAGCTCGCGGATCGCGGTGGCTATCGCGGCGTCACCGAATTCCTGGACGTCCCCGACTATCATGGCGGCAGCAGCGATATCCCGGTGTGGTCGGTCGATGGCCAGTCGGTATTTTACACGGCCCAAGTCGGAAACAACGTTGAACTGTTCCAAGTCACGCTCGACGGCCAATCCGAGCGATTGACCACCTCCGCCGACGGCACATCGCACTATCACCCCAAGCCATCGCCAGACGGCCAGTGGATCGTCTACGGGTCGAAACGAAACGGGGTTCGAAATCTGTTCGTGATGCGTTTGTCGAATCGAAAAGAGCACGCGCTGACCGACGTCCCGGCTGGCCACGCCGCGATGCACGCTTACTGGCAACCCACTGAATGGACGAAGGTCAAATAGTCCCGTTCTATTTATTCGAGTTGCCACGGATTAAGCTGTTAGTGATGATCGATGGTGGGGAATTGTCCACTGACCTCGGAAAGCCTTCGCGAATCGCTTTTTTTGTAAAAAGGGATGTGCCGTTGTTTGGGAGCCAGAGCATGAAGAAAGCCGAGTTGAAAACGGGCGTCGAAAGCCACCAGTTCGCGGTGCGTCGGAAGCAACCTGGTGCGGCGTGGCGGAATCGAATGGCTTGCACCGTGTTGCTATTGGCGTGTCTCACTCTCTCGATCTCGACTACGCTCACGGCCGCGTCTGTCGATGATGCCGACGATCTCGCGCAAACATACGCTACTCAGATCCAGCCGCTGCTCGTTAGGTCTTGTGGGAAGTGCCATGGGACGATGCCCGTCGATAACGATCTGGATCTCACCAGCTTTGGCTCCGTCCAGGAAATTATGGCTCGGCCCAGGATGCTTAGCGATGTCGCCGCGCGAGTCAGCGATGGCGACATGCCGCCGGAGGAATCGCCGCAGCCAAGTCAGGCCGAGCGGGAACAACTGCTGGGCTGGATTACGGCGGCGCTGGATGCCGAAGCAGCGGCGCGAGCCGGTGATCCCGGACACGTCACGCTGCGTCGGTTAAGCAACACGGAATACGACAACGCGATCCGCGATCTCACCGGTGTGGACCTGCGGCCAACACAAGCCCGCGAGTTCCCCATCGACAGCGTCGGCGGCGAAGGCTTTGCCAATGTCGGCGACGCGATGCCGGTGACGCCTGAATTGGTCGAACGTTACCACCACGCCGCTCGCGATGTCGTCGCGCGGGCCGTGCTCCTGCCCAACGGGTTTCGCTTCTCACACTCGCCGGACCGGCCAATATGGACCGAAGAAACTTTGAAATCGCTCCGCAGTTTTCACACTCGTCACGCGGGTCCCAACGGCGAGCCTCCGCTGGCGACACATTTCGCGGCGACCCTGCGACATCGCAACAAGTTCACCAACGACGGCCCCGCCGCCATCGCTGCGGTGGCCGCCGAGGAAAAACTGAATGCGACTTACCTGACCGCGCTGTGGGCAGGACTCAGCGGCACAACCGACTCGTCGTTACCAACTGCGGAAGTCGATGCTCGAATGAAGCAATGGCGGGAGCAAGTGGCGTTGATTGAAGTCGAAAAGGAACGAGGGCATGCCGCTGCTCAGAAGATCGAGTCCCATTGGGCATCGTCGAAACGTGTCCTCGTTGAGTCCAACGTTGCGGAGGGCGGTTCGGTTCCCTTCGAGCACAAGGTCTTGGTGCAACGCGGCGAGCTGCTCGTCTTGACCGTGCTGCCAAACGGAAATCACGGGGCCGACAGCACGCTCGTTGAATGGACGATCCGCGAAACAGCGACCGACGGGCGAACCTGGAGCGTCGCCGATTTGATTCCCGATCTGCTGAAGGGCAACTCTTGGTCGGACACGCATGAGGCTCGCTGGAGCTTTTTGGAAACGACCACAACTCCAGCGTTCCTGACCGAACGGCGCGACAGCATCGAAGGGCGGAATGAACTACAGGGCTGGAGCCTCGGTCCCGAACCCTCGGTCTTCGTGAACTCCGCCGCTGAAGATTTGCAGCTCTGGACGAAGTTGCCCGCTCGAACTTTTTTTGTCCACCCCGGACCCAATCGCCCCGTGTCCATTGCTTGGACAAGTCCCATTGATGGCGAGTTGTTGCTCGCGGGTCGCGTCGCCGACGCCCACCCGGCCAGTCTCGACGGTGTCTCGTTCGAACTGTCGCATCGGGCCGCTTCGGAACTGGGACAAGCACTGGACGATCTGAACAAGGCGTCCGCCGCTCTGCCTGATCCTGGCCTGCCTCCGGCACTACTGGATCACATCCGCGAAACGTGGCGGGCGGCAACAAACGATCCGGCACCGGTTCTGGCCGCGATCGCAGCCGCGCAGGACAAGCTGTTTCAAAACAACTATCGTAAGAACGCCGTCATCGCGGTCGGCAATGGATTTCCCGCGTGGGAGGAACTGCGCCGTGTGGTCGCTCACGAGCGGGTTGAAGGTGCCGCCCGCGAACCATTATTCTCACTGGTCGCGTTGCCGGCCCAGCCCGACACGTGGGTGGTCTGGGACAAGCTGCGATTGGAAGGCGGCGACGGGCCAACGCTGGTGCTGGCCGAGCACCCGGAATTAAAAGCCGCCGTCGAAGCCGCGTGCGGGATCAAGTTCGGTCACCATCCGCTGAACCGTCCAGTGCCCGAATCCGGCTTGGTCACAGCTGCTGGCGCCGAGTTAGTCATCGACCTGAACAACTTGCCGCCGCCGCTCCAGAAGTTGCTCACCTTGCCACGGTTCCTGCGTGCCGATGTGAGCCTGGACGAAGGCAGTCCGGAATCGGCCGCCGTGCAAGCGTTCCTGATTGCAGCGACCGGTGGCGGCGGCAACTTGGCCGAGCCGGTCGCCAACGCGACGCCGGGCGACCCGCGAGTCGCACTGATCGTCCATCCGCGAGTCGCCGACGAACAAGCTCGGCAGGCCGCAGAATTTCGCGCCCTCTTCCCGCCCGCGGTCCTCTTTGAACCCATCATCCCGCGCGATGCTCAGGGCAGCGTCTTCCTGTATCACCGCGAGGACGAGCCGCTGCGTCGACTCCTGCTCGACGAGGCGGGTCGCGAGGAACTCGGCCGCTTGTGGAGCGAGCTGGAGTTCGTCAGCGAGCAAGCGTTCGCCACCCCGCGCATGTACGAAGAGATCGTGCAGTACTACCGTAGCCCAAACGACGGCGCGCGGATCATGTTCTTCTATCTCCAATTGTTTGAACAGCAAGTGAAGCAAGAGGAGGAAGCCCTGCGCGCGGTCAAAGCCGCTGCGGAGCCGGGACATCTGGAAGCGCTGTTGGCCTTCGCGGCTCGAGCCTGGCGCCGGTCGCTCACCGACGACGAACGCTCGACCCTCCTCGCGTCTTATCATGGCGACCGCGCCGACGGCATCGAACACGATCCCGCGTTCCGAGCCGCGCTCGCTCGAGTCCTGTCGTCGCCATGGTTCTTGTACCGAGTCGAGCAACCGGCAACCGGGCCGCACTGGCAACCGGTGTCGAGCGACGAACTAGCAACGCGGCTAAGTTTCCTGCTGTGGGACTCGATCCCCGACGACGAACTACGCGCTCAGTCCGCGCGGCTGCACGAACCGGCGGTCATGGAGGAACAACTACGCCGCATGCTGCAGGACGGTCGCGTGCGGGGACTAGCCCAAGAGTTCGGCGCGCGTTGGCTGGGAGTGCGCGACTTCGTCAGCGACCACGGTCGGAACCTCGAACATTTCCCCGAGTTCACACCGGCCGTGCGGGAAGCGTTGGCCGAAGAGCCGGTGCAGTTCTTCAAAGATCTGCTGGTGAACGATCGTCCGGTCGCCGACGTGATTGCCGCCGACGCCGTGGTCGTCAACGATGTCTTGGCCCAGCACTACGGGATCCCCGGCGTGACCGGTCCGGAGTGGCGTCGCGTCGAGAACGTTTCAGCCTACGGTCGCGGTGGGGTGCTCGGCTTCGGCGCGGTGCTCGCGAAACAATCCGCTGCGTCCCGCACGAGTCCCGTGAAGCGTGGTGCGTGGGTGGTGCAATTGGTCGGCGAGCGGCTGCCCAAGGTACCGCCCGGCGTTCCACCGCTGCCCGAGACTCCGCCTGATGGACTCAGCGTGCGCGAGATCACCGAGCGTCACCGTCAAGATGCTGCCTGTGCCGGCTGCCACCTCCGCATCGATCCCTACGGCATGACGCTGGAACAATTCGATGCTCTGGGACGACTGCGACCCGCTGAAGATCTGAAGCCTGGTGATGCCAAGGCAACGACCCGTGACGGTGTCGAGATCGATGGCTTCGTTGGCCTGCGAGACTACATCGCGGGTCCGCGGCGCGAGGACTTGCTGCGAGCGCTGGCTCACAAGCTGACGGGCTACGCGCTGGGCCGCGCCGTGCAGCTGTCCGATCGGACGCTGGTCGACGAACTGACCCAGACCATGGTCGATGGCGGTCGTTGGTCGGAAGTCATGCTTATTATTGTTCGCAGCGAACAGTTCCGTTGCATTCGACCGGCGGCCACAGCGGCGACGACATCTCCCTGACCCTCAACAAAGGACGTTCCCATGCCCCACACCACTTCTTCAACCTTCTCGCGACGCACGTTGCTGCGCGGGCTCGGCGTCTCGATGGCCCTGCCTTGGTTGGAATCGGTGTCCTTCGCGGCAAGCGTGGGAGTCAACGCCGCCAAACAGCCGCCGACTCGCACGCTGGTCACGTTTACGGGCATGGGCTTCCACTCGAATCACTGGTGGGCCAAGGGTGAGGGCGCCGCGATGGAACTCGGGCCGTGCTTGACTCCGCTAGAACCCTGGAAGGAGCGGATGGTCTTCCTGCGTGGTCTGTGGAACGAGCACGCCAACAATGGAGTCATTCACTGCATGCAGACGGGAAACCTCCTCAGCGGCGCACCGATGTCAAAAACCGAAGTCCACACGGGCGTCAGCTTCGACCGCTTGATGGCCCAGCGGATTGGCGATCGCACGAAGATACCTTCGCTGGTGCTTGGTTGCGAAGGGCCGATTCCCGGGCTGCAAGACGGACATCCGTTGCTGTACAGCTCGCACATTTCGTGGAGCACGGCGGTGTCGCCGACTTGGACCGAAACGCGTCCGGCGCTGGCTTTCGACCAACTGTTCCGCACCGAGCCCAATCGCGGTGACCGCCGAGTCGTTGACGCCGTTCTGGAAGACGCTCGGTCGCTGCGGCAACGACTCTCCGTCTCCGACCGACAGCGATTTGAGGAGTATCTGGGCAGCGTTCACGAGATCGAAGGTCGCATCAAGCGAGCTGGCCAAGAGCGCGAGGTCGGCGACTGGACTCCGAGCTTGACCGCTCCCGATCTCCCCCGGCCAGCCGATGGCATTCCAACCGAGATCCCGGACTACTGGAAACTGATGAACGATATCGTGTTGTTGGCCTTCCGCACCGACACCACGCGGATCGCGACCCTCAAATACTGCAACGACGGCTCGATTCTCACGCATGCGCACGTTGGCGCCAGCGATCAGCATCACCAGATGGCTCATACTCAGCCACAAGAACTGATTGCTGTCAACCAGTTTTTCACGTCCCAGCTCGCGTATCTCTGCCAGCGGATGTCGGAAGTCAAAGAAGGCGATCGCACGTTGTTGGACAACACGGCCGTCATGCATTGTTCGAGCATGTTGCACGGCAACCACGACTCGACTCAGTTGCCGGTGGTCCTGTTGGGTGGCGCGGGCGGCAAACTCCACGGCGGCCGCGTGCTCGACTACCTCAATTCGCCCAACCGCCGCATGTGCAGCCTCTTCCTCCACCTCATGGACTGGGGCGGATTGGAACTCGACCACTTCGGCGATTCCACCGAACGTCTGACCGGTATTTGATCGGGCATTTGATCGGGCGCTCTCGGGCTTGGAAATGAGCTTTTGTCATGCGAATAAAGTGAGCGTTCGATGAAGGGCATCGTGGGTTGAAGATCATTGCGTTCACTCACGGACGACGGGGCTTCCAGCAGATTCAGGGAGGACAGCAGATTGAAGATGCTATCGCTAGATTTGTTCTCCGTTCAAAAGGCCGCCGCCGATTTCAGCTCGGTGGGGCCAAGGATTCACCACTAAGACGCACACGGCAATTGCGATGAAGGCGGTCGAGTGACAAACTTGTTTAGCAAACCAACTTGACCGCGACCGCAACAGCGCACGTCCGCAAGCCCGAACGGTCTGTACCCAAAATCAAATCTCGCCTCAGCGCCGCCCCCGACCGGTTGATCCGGTCGGAGCGGAAGCTTTGAGGTTAGAAAGACACCCCGCGCGAGAAGCGGTCGAGGGACAGTCCTGTTCAGCAAACCAACTCCACCGAGACCGCAACGGTTCACGCTCCCAAGTCCGCTCGGTTCGCACGCAAGATGAAACCCGATCGGCCTATTTGCAGACGCGTCTGAAGCAAGTTCCGTTCTACGGCCTCGCAAGCCTGTAGCGAGAAACTGAAAAAAATCCGCCGAGCAAAGCCGATGGGACATTCTCTACTCAAACGGGATTTGGAAAGGTGATCCATGATGCCGCTAGCGAGATGGAGCTGGGGGAGTTGCACGGCGGACAATCGCTGATGATGATCGAAGTCTATTGCGAGATCAGCGGGCTCGAGATTCTTCCGGCGCGCCTCCCAAACATCTTGTCATGTCGGTCGGATTGGATTCGCAGCATATCAATACAATTCAAGGAACTTGAGGCGATGGAATCACGACCAACACCGCACAATAACTTGTTCCACTTGGCGATGTCGCATTTGTCCAATGCACGAAGCCTGATCGAAACCAACTTTCCGCCCTAGGTGCTCCGCTCCATCGATCTGGATTCACTACAATTCGAAAAACGAGATTTTGTCGATTCGAAGCTGAAGGAAAAACCAGTCGGATTTGTTGCTGTCCGCTCGCTTGTTTGGGGCCGACGAATCCAACAGCCTTGGTGCTCGGACCGTGTATGTCTATTTCCTGTTCGAGCACAAGAGTACCCCGGAGCCACTGACCGTCTTGCAATTGTTGTCCTACATCGTGAGGTTCTGGGAGACGCAGGCGCGCAATGGCCAGCCGCTTTCTCCGATACTGCCATTGGTGGTTTATCATGGCGAGACCGAATGGACGGTGCCCCGGCGGATCGAGGATTTGGTTCAGTGCCCGGACGTGCTGGGCGAATCCCAGATTCGGTTCGGATTCCCCTTGCTCGATCTGACGCGGATGTCCGACGAAGAAATCCTGGGCGTTCCAATTTTACAAAGTGTCTTGCACTTGCTAAAATATGGCCGAGGGGAGCAGTTGCCCAAGCGGTATGCGGGCATTTTGCGAATCTTGATCGGGTCGGTGACCAAACAGGAAATAGAATCCTGGCTGCAAGCATTCCGAATTTACGTGATGGGTGTGAGTAAGCATATGAGCATTGAAGACATGGACCGAATCGTGCAAAGCGTCTTCCCAACCCAAATCGAACCAGGATCGATTGCTGATCGCTTGATTAAGCAAGGTGAAGAGCAGGGTGCAGAAAAAGGCCTCGTTGGTGGCAAAATTCAAACATTGCAAGAACTGGTCGGAGACTCGGTTTCAAGCAAAGAGGAACTAATGGCGTTGCCAATTTCGGAGTTGGAGCAAACCCTGCTTGGACTGCAACGCCGACTCCGCCAGCGACAGTAAATGGGCTCGCGCAATTAACTATCTTTCTCTCCGCTTGGACAACAAACAACAACACCCGCGAAGCGGTCGAGGGAAAGACGAGTTTAGCAAACCAACTTGACCGAGACCGCAACAGCTCACGTCTGCCAGTCCGAACGATCTGTACCCAAAATCAAACCTCGCCTTAGCGCCGCCCCCGACCGGTTGATCCGGTCGGAGCGGAAGCTTTGAGGTTAGAAAGACACCCCGCGCGAGAAGCGGTCGAGAGACGGTCCTGTTCAGCAAACCAACTCCACCGAGACCGCAACGGTTGACGCCCGCAAGCCCGAACGCTCTGTACCCAAAATCAAATCTCGCCTCAGCGCCGCCCCCGACCGGTTGATCCGGTCGGAGCGGAAGCTTTGAAGTTAGAAAGACGCCCCGCCCGAGAAGCGGTCGAGGAACAGACTTGTTTAGCAAACCACTCCCACCGAGACCGCAATGGTACACGCGCGCTAGCCCGCACGGTCTGTACCCAAGATCAAACCCGATCGGCCTACTAGCAGGCGTGTCCGAAGCAAGATCGGTCCTACGGCCTTCAAAGCCCGCCTCATGATGTAGCGAGAAACCGAAAAAATCCGCCGAGTGAATC
>JAUXWY010000406.1 GCA_030681235.1 Pirellulaceae bacterium
AATCCTAGTCCCGCTAAACACACGGCTGTTAAATTATACGTCAGTGAAAAGGCAAAGTTCCGGCGGATGTTGCCCATGGTGCCCCGACTGACCTGCAACAAGTCGATCACGCCGGACAAGCCCGGTCGCCCCAAGTAAACCGGCGCCGCTTGCAGACTCACTTCGGCACTGTGATGAGCCGCAATCCCCACCGACGCCGCCGCCAGAGCCGCACTGTCGTTCACTCCGTCGCCCACCATGACGACCACCGCCGAGTTCTGTTGCGACTGGCCGATCATGCGAACTTTGTCTTCCGGCAGTTGATCGCCAAAAGCTTGTTCATTGGGAATGTGAATGGCGCTGGCAACTTGTCGGACGACGGTTTGGTGATCGCCCGACAAAATTCCGACCTGCCAGCCCTGTTGTTTCAACCAAGCCACATGCCGAGCTACATCGGGTCTCAGTCCATCGCCGACCAATGCGACTGCCGCGATCTGACTCGAATGGGCGATGAAGATCGGCGAATAGCCCTCCGCGAGGCCCTGAGAGATACATTCCCGCCATTTTTCCGAGACTGGAATTCCCTGTCGCTCGATGAACGATTGGTTGCCAATCCACAGTCGCAGTCCATCCACGACCCCACCGATCCCACCGTGCTGCGACTGAGTGACCTCTTGGACTTCGGGCCAACTTTCTCGTTCGCATTTGCTGCGAATGAACTGCACCATCGCGTGGGCAATCGGATGAGTCGAATTTTGCTGCAGCGCCGCGACCGCTGGCCAGATCTCCTTGTCGCCTTCCCAACGCTGCACCAACATTCGGCCCCAAGTCAACGTGCCGGTTTTATCTAACCACAATTGTTTGGGCAGGTCTGGCCGAGGCGAATCGACCAAGCGTTGAAACACATCGCCACTTTTAATCAAGAGATGTTGACTGGCCCCTCGCGCCAACCCCACCGAAACCGCCAGCGGGGTTGCCAACGCCAGCGCACATGGACACGCGATCACCAACAACGCGATCATCCGCTCGATGGCCACGGCCGGTTCGATCCACAGCCAGGCTCCCAAGGTCAGGACAGCCAGTATCAAAATCACGACGACAAAATACCCGCCGCGTCGATCGGCCAGTTCCACGATCTTGGGCCGTTTGGCGGCACTCTCTTGGACCAGCTCCAAGACCTTTCCAATCCTTGTTTCCAACCCGACCGCCTGAATTGCTACGTGCAAAATCGCTTCGCAATTCAAGGTTCCTGCCGAAACGGCATCGCCGACCCCGACGACCACCTGCGCCGACTCACCGGTCAAAATCGCTTGGTCCACGCCCGACTTGCCTTGAACCACCGTGCCGTCACCGGGGAAAGTTTCGCCAGCACGAACTTCAACCGTATCACCGGCCTCCAACAAGTCGCTCGGGATCGTGACTGTGACGCCATCTTTGATTCGCCGAGTGGTCTTGGGGGTCAAACGATAGAGCATTTCGATCGAGTCGGACGCCGTTTGCTGCTGACGGTATTGAATCCAACGCCCCAACAACAAGACAAACACAAGGATCGACAACGAATCGAAATAGATTTCACCGTGATTCAGAATCGTGTTCACAATCCCGCTGATCAATCCAGCCCCTAATCCAAGTGCGATGGGCAGGTCCATGTGCGGCGTCCAGGTCCGCAACGCATACCACCCGCCGCGAAAGAACACGCTGCCTGGCCAAACCACCGACAAGGTGCCTAACAAACAACTGGTCCAGCGCAGCAAGACGACCGTCGATTCGGAAATGTGTGACAACATGCCTAGATAAAGTGCGATCGCAATCAACATGTTGTTGCCCGCGGCCGCACCGGCCACCGCCAGACGAATCAAATGCTTGCGATTTTCTTGCTTGCGCAAATCGTCGTTCTTCTCGCGGCCGACAGGATGTGGTGGATAGCCCAACTGGGCCAAGGTTCGCGCGATCGTCGACAACTGGACCGCAGATCGGTGCCAGCGGACTCGAACCGTGCGCCGCCCCCAGTTGACCGTCGACTCGATGACACCGGGAACCAAATGTGGCAGCTTTTCGAGTAACCAAATGCAGGCCGCGCAGTGAATCCCTTCGACGATCAACGTGATTTCACCAACCTGAACGCCCATCTTGCCGAACAGGGTTTGAAACTTTTCGCTGTCGTATTCTTGATACTGAGAATGATCGAGAGATTTTTCGTCCCAAGCTTGTGGAACGGCGGCCTGACGCTCGTGAATCGCGTAGTAGGCGTCCAAGCCACAACTGTGGATCAACCGGTAAGCTGTCTCGCAGCCGTTACAACAAAACTGTAGCGATTCACCGGCGCGAATAAGTCCAGCGGGCACAGGCAGTTGGCAGTGCGTGCAAGCGATCGACTTGATCAAGGTGACTTTCCTGTGGCGTCGGTCGCGGGCGAGTTTTTGCCTTGGCAGCAAGGCAATTGACTGTGGTCGAGCGATTGGATTTGCTCAACAGCTTCCTGAGCGTTCTTGGGCAAAATCAGGGCGGCTGGAGTCGCTGAACCAAGTGCGTTTGTGGTTTGCTTTTCGTCCGCAGGAAGGACTCGGTCACTTGCCACCATGGTCCCTAAATCAATCGGACTGCGATACACCACCGTGAAGACGCCAATGAGAATGACCAATACGGCCATGACGAACGGGACCTTCGCTTGGAACTTGCTCGACAAACGCCCCCAACCTAAGCCCAAGGCCAACATGATGGGCACGGTTCCGGCCAAGAACACGGCCATGACCAATCCGCCCAAGATGGGGCTGGCGGTACTGGCAGCCGCCAGCGCAAAAACATAAAGCCAACCACATGGCATCAAGCTACTAGCCAAGCCAATCAAAGTCGCTCGACGAATGGGGGACAGCTGTCGCCCCAATCGAATGGCGGCTCCAAGCGTTTTCTCTAGGGGACCCGCAACTCGTGGCAATTTGATTTGGAATCCATATTGTCGGGCCAGTGCGATTCCACCGACCAAGATCATCAGTGTGCCAGACACCCATGTCGCCGTCTGTTGCCACGAACTAAACGCCAGGCTTTGATTCAAGGCCAAGCCCAGGCCACCGAAGATGACGCCGACCATGAAATAGCTAACCAAGCGACCCACGCTGTAGGCAATGGTCGGAGCGACACGAAACGAACGCCCATCGCCCGTCCCCGCCAGCAACGCAAAGGGCCCGCACATTCCCACGCAGTGGAGGCTACCTAAAAGGCTGGCGATAAAAACAGTGGTGAGCAAGGCAAGCACGATCCCGGTTCTCCTAAAGTTGAAGAAATTCAGTCAATTCGAACTGGTATCGATCCGTCCCCAGGCTCGCGCTTCCTTCGAAACGCCACCAACCTGCTCGATTCATTGTGTCATTGACTTGCCACACGCCGGGCGAGATGGATTGTAGCGTCAAGGTCTTGCGTTCGGTCACCCGGGCGCGATGAAACCCGAAGACCTCGAGGTTTTGTGCGGGAACAGGTTGCCCCATTTGGTCGAGGATTCGGATTTGCACGGTGCGTTTGGCGGTCGGGCTATCCGGAGATACAACGGATACAGACGCGTTCCAACCGAGTCGGTCGCTGGCCAGCTTCGCAGCACGCCGATCGTCGGAACTGCTAACTCGTTCGTCCAAGTCGGCCACGACCGCGTGAGACGGATCGTTCTGCGTCAGCGTGATTGCGACCGTCCAAATGAGTGCTTGGATCAAGAAGAATCCAATGATCCCGCCTGTCCATAACATTTGAGCCAAGGCCTCGCGCGATTGGTGTTCTTCGCTTTGTGCCGGAATTGATGTAGACATTTTAGCTTCCCAAGGGGCCTGACATTGGTAATCGAACTCGAGTCTGTTGTTGTCGATCGTTCTCGATGGTGATGCCGACCTCCAGTCGTCCTTTCTGGAACGCGTCGTCCGGCACGTCCGCTTGCAAATGGAAGATCCGGCTTTCACCAGGTTCCAGCCTGAAGTCGGGCTCGGCCAGTCGCAGCGTGACACTTGTATTTTGCGGCGAAATGGTCAGCGCCATCGGATAATCTTGTCGGTTCGTCAATTTCAAGCGGACCACATTTCGGATCAGGTCGTTCTCCATTCGCGTGTAAGGATTCCCCCGTTCGCGAATGATCACGGCGTCAAAGTGGTTTTTGCTCAAGAGTAGGTAGAAGAACGTGGAAGCCAACAGCGTCAAGATGATTGGATAAATAACGACGCGCGGCCGCAGCAGACTCCATCGTCCACCCGTATCGGCCGCTTGGGAGCTGTATCGAATCAGGTTCGGGGGACGCCCGACCTTTGACATAACGGTATTGCAGGCATCAATGCACTGCGTACAGTTGATGCATTCCATTTGCAGACCCTTGCGAATGTCGATTCCGGTCGGGCACGTGGTGACACATAGCCCACAGTCCACGCAATCGCCCTGGGACTGAAGGTCAGCGTTCAACGATGGATCAGCCGAATCTGTTAAGACCGGAAGTGACACGCTGCGTGACTTTGTCCCTTTTCCGCGAGGTTCCCCCCGATTCTTGTTGTAGGCGACAATCAACGAATTGCGATCCAACAATACCGACTGAAAACGTCCGTAGGGACAGGCAATGATGCACAGCTGTTCACGAAAGAAACAGAAGTCGAACATCATCGCCACGGTCACAAATGCGACCACCAAAAACGGTGTTGGATGGGTCAGGGGCGATTGTTGAACCCACTGCCACAAAGTCTCCACCCCGACGAAGTAAGCCAAGAAAGTATTGGCCAAATAGAAAGAAATCACCGCATAGATGGCGTAGCGAAACCCCCAACGCAGTGCCGCATTGGATCGTCCCGACTTGGGCTGCCCACCACGTCCCATCGTTCCATCAAACAATCGCTCGATCGGTCGAAAGACAAATTCCATGTAGACGGTTTGCGGACAAGCCCAACCACACCAAACTCGGCCAAAAAAGGCTGTGAGTAGAAAGATCGAGATCAGACTTCCTACCGCAAAAACCGCCAACAGCAATGAATCGGTCGGCAAGAACGTATAGCCAAACAGCGTGAACTTGCGGCGGACGATGTCCAACAAGATGGCGGGTTTCCCATCGATCTTCAAGAACGGGATCAACGTAAAAACCGCGATCAGGAGATAAGCGACCACGCGCCGCAAAGTCAACCAATGACCGGGACTAAGTTTCGGTCGCAGCCAACGCCGCGAGCCGTCCTTTTCCAAGGTGGACAGGACGTGCTCTTCGGCTTCTAAGATTGTCGAGTTCATGGATTAGTTGGCCGGCTGGGTTGGAGCAACCGGGGCTGCGGGTTCCGCAGCGGTCCACGGCCCGATCACATTGCCCTCCGGGGCTTTGGGGTTGCTAGGGGTTGAACCACGCAGCGACGCAATATAGGCACTGGTCAAGACCAGAATATTCGGATGATTGAACCGAGTTCCCCACGCTGGCATCGCGCCGTTGTTGGCCCCGTTCTTGATCACACTGGCGATATCTTCAATGCGACGCACGCTCTTCCAGTGATCATCGGTCAGATTGGGGCCGATCCCACCACCGCCATCAATGCCGTGACAACTGGCACAGTTGGTCACGTAATTGGATTGGCCGACAGCGAGCCATTTCGCTTCTTTGGGATCACTGCTGTAACGTACGAGCGTTGCGGCATCAAGGCTCAAATCGCCCAGTTCACCGAACTTGGCCTGCATGACTTGATCTTGGTGCTTGCGATAGTCGTCGAAAATCGACCGATCCGCTACTCCCGTTTCGAAGTACAACCAATACACACCCGAGTAAAGGACCGTCGCGACAAACAGCCAAACCCACCAACCGGGCATCGGGTTGTCGTACTCCTGAATGCCATCATACGAGTGATCGGTCAGTTTTGGTTCGTTGTTATCGAGATCTTTGTCGATTGCGTAACTCATGATTGTTTGCTTTCCAAGTCATCCAAGACCACAAGGGCGTTCCGTTCACTTTCTTCCCGACTCACACGCAGGACGTGTATACCTACGGCGATGAAGATGGCCAGAAACATCAGTAGGGAGGCATTGCCAAAAATCGAATAACCCAGCGAATAAACCAAGTCCTTGATCATTTCAAAGCTCCTTGTTGACCTTCAGGTGTCGGCTGATTGTCAGGTGTCGGCGCTACGGTTTCTGGAGCGGGTGTGGGCGTTGTCTCAGCGTTAGCCGCTGGGGCTGTCGTTGCCGCTGGCTCGGCATCGTCCCAAACTTTGTCGATGTCTGTACCTAGCCGCTGCAAGTACGCGATCAAGGCAATGACATGACTGTCGGAGAATTTTCGCAACGCCGCTTCTTCTTTCGGATCATTTTCAGCGGCTTGAGAAACCAATTCGTTCATGATCTTGGCCGCCTGCTCCTTGGCCATGGCAGAACCTTCCGTCAATTCTCGCGTGTAAGGAGCCCCCAGGTAGTAGGCCGCTTGCACTCGGCTGGGGACGGAGTTGTAGTTGATCGGCCGATTCAACAAGTGTTCATAACCTGGCATGACCGATGACTCGTTGTATTCCCGAGGGTTTCTGAAGTGTCGCAAGTGCCAGATGTGCGATTGGCGACCACCCTCTCTAGCCAAATCCGGACCAATACGCCGCGACCCCCATTGGAACGGATGATCGTAAATGAACTCGCCTGGTTGCGAATACTTGCCATACCGTTCGGTTTCCGCAAACAAACTGCGGATCATTTGCGAGTGACAGTTGTAGCAGCCTTCGGCCACGTAGATATCGCGACCGATCAACTCCAGTGGCGTGTAGGGACGAACCGAAGCAATCGTCGGAATGTTCGAGCGAATCAAGAACACCGGAATGATCTCGAACAACGAAGCTGCAATCACCGCAACCGTCACCCAAACCGTGAAGCGCACGGGCAAACGTTCCCAGCGGCGATGCCAATGGGCTTGGCCCCACACATCCAATTTCTTGGCGACCTCCAAGACACCTGCCTGCAGGGTCGATTCCGGTTCCGGTCCATCGTCGTAACCCGAGGAAAGTCGAGGAGCTTTGTAGACTGGAACGGTATAGGTCGCAGGCCGAGTGGTCCACGTCATGTAGTAGTTGACGCCCATCAGGACGATACCGGCCACGTACAAAACACCGGCACCCAATCGTACCCACCACATCGGAATCGAGACACGAACCGATTCCATGAAGTCCGTGTAGACCAAGTTTCCGGCGTCATCAAATGCTCGCCACATCAAGCCCTGCATCAAGCCAGCGACGTAGATTGGCACGATGTAAAGTAGAATCGCGATGGTACCAATCCAGAAATGCCAAGTGGCCAACTGGACCGACCACAACTTCGTTTGGAAGATTCGGGGCAACAGCCAATACAACATGCCAAACGTCATGAACCCATTCCAACCAAGGGCACCGGCGTGAACGTGAGCAATTGTCCAGTCGGTGTAATGGGACAACGCATTCACGCTCTTGATCGACAGCATCGGGCCCTCAAACGTGGACATGCCGTAAAAGGTGATTCCCACGACAAAGAACTTCAACACCGGGTCCACCGCCACTCGGTGCCACGCTCCACGCAGTGTCAACAAACCGTTGATCATCCCGCCCCAAGAAGGCATCCACAACATCAACGAAAAGATCATGCCCAAAGAAGACATCCAAGTCGGAATTGCGGTGTAGTGCAAATGGTGCGGACCGGCCCAGATGTAAATGAACACCAACGACCAGAAGTGAATGATGCTCAGCTTGTAAGAGAACACCGGACGTTCCGCAGCCTTGGGCAGAAAGTAGTACATGAGGCCAAGGAACGGAGTGGTCAAAAAGAACGCCACCGCATTATGCCCGTACCACCATTGCATGAAGGCGTCTTGCACACCAGCATAGATCGGGTAGCTCTTGAACAGGCCCACCGGGACTACCAAGTTATTGAACACGTGCAGGATTGCGACCGTAATAATGGTGGCGATGTAGAACCATAGCGCTACATACATGTGTCGCTCGCGGCGATTGACCAGCGTCATCATGAAATTGCCACCGAATACAAATAACCAAATGACCGCGATCGCGATATCGATCGGCCATTCCAGTTCGGCGTATTCTTTGCTTTGAGTGATCCCCAGCGGCAGGGTCAACGCCGCCGAGACGATGATCGCCTGCCAGCCCCAAAAGTGAATATTGCTCAGCTTGTCGCTCCACATCCGCGCCTTGCAAAGCCGTTGGGTCGAGTAATAAACTGCCGCAAAAATGGCATTTCCGCCGAACGCAAAAATGGCGGCGTTTGTGTGGAGCGGACGCAGTCGAGCAAACGACAAATATTCGATGCCAAAGGCCGCCTCGGGCAGCACCAGCAGCAAAGCGACGATCACCCCAACCAAAGTCGCAACGAACCCCCAGACCATCGTGGCCAAGGCAAACTTTCGAACGATGTCGTCATCGTAAGAGAAAGTCTCCATGATCACGCCACCAGAATCGGATTTATCCGCCATCCGAAACGACTCCTATACTTCTCGAAAATTTGCAAGAACCAAGCCAACGCCCCGAACCCCAACCTGGGAATGGGCGTCCTTCTGAGCAAACAGAGTGCCAACGCCTGTGTTCAACTGTCGCAGGCGATCTGACGGACGATAACGCCGTTTCCACGGTGACAATTGCACGATTCGCCCCGTTAATGACAACGGCCTCCCAAATGCCCGAAGTCGCACGCGTCACCCGCACACTGCTCCCGACGTGTGCACCGGGCGGATTCGCTCGTTTGTGGGTCGGTTTTTTCACTCAGAACACGCTGAGAGGTTCGTCCGTGGACGTTTTCGCTTGTGTACCGCATTTTCGAAGCTGTTTTGATCGGTAGAGGGCCGTCAAGGGTCATCGCTTGCAAAGATCCAATGTGCGATACTTGTCAGGCCGCGTGAAGCTCTTTTTCGCGGGGAAAGGCCGGATTGGCCCTATATACATTTCACTTTATTCTTGATTGGTTCGCCTCCGGCGGGATTCCTCAAAACATGAAACGACAATCGATCAATCAATTGGGTGAAGGCACTCAAATCAGCGAAGTCTATCAACTGATCGACAAACAGCTTCGCCCGAACCGCCAGGGTAACCTTTACCTGCAAGTTCGGCTCAGCGACCGAACGGGGTGGGTGACCGGTATGTTGTGGAATGCGAACGAGCACCTGTACCAATCGCTGCCTGTCAGCGGTTATGTGCATGTGACGGGTGGCAGCCAGGTCTACAATGGCATGGTCCAATTGATCATCAAGTCCATGGAACCTATCGACGCCAAACAATTGGACCTACGGGACTTTGCGGTCGAACCGAAGACCGATGTCGCCAAGTTGCGGCAGGATTTAACACTCATGTTGGCCTCGATCCGGGACCCGGCGATCAAGGCTTTAGCCGATTGTTTTCTCGCTGACGAAAACCTGATGAAGAAGTTGATGCTGGCTCCGGCCGGGATCAAGAACCACCATGCCTACCACGGTGGACTCATCGAACACGTGGTCAATTTGATGCGAGTATGCCAAGCCATCGTGCCGTTTTATCCGACGGTGGATGCGGATTTGTTGTTGATCGGGGCATTCTTGCACGACCTCGGCAAAATCGACGAGCTAACCTACGAGGGTGAATTGGGGTATTCGGACGCCGGCCAACTGCTGGGGCACGTCTTGATGATCCTCGAAGTCGTGACACAGAAGATGCGAGAAGCCGAGCGCCGTCTCGGGAAGCCGCTGCCGCTGGAAACGCAATTGCGGATCAAGCATATGATCGCCAGTCATCACGGCGAATACGAATTTGGGAGCCCACGTTTGCCCATGACTCCGGAAGCGATGGCTTTGCACTTGCTCGACAATCTGGATGCCAAGCTCCATGGCTTCAAGCAGTTGGTCGAAGAGGATTTGAACACACAAAGCGCGTGGACCACTTATCAACCTTCGCTAAACCGCAAGGTTTTCAAGGGCGGTTTAGATAAATAGCCGTCCTGGAATGGCGGCTCCACCAATGACTTACCACTTACTTACCACTTACCACTTACTTACCACCACAACACATCAACCGAACGAAGCTACACAATTACAACGAATACACGAATGAACGAATCTCCTGCTGAGCCAGAATCCTACGAACAGCTCATCCTCAATCACGTCTGTCGCCCGAACTACCGGCCGGTCAAGCCACTCATTATTGCCAAGAAGCTCCATGTCCCGGACGAGCAAATCCGCTTGTTCAAGAAGGGTCTAAAGAAGTTGATTCGCGAAAAGCGATTGCGATGGGGCTCGGGACACCAAGTCATCGACAATAGCCCAAAGCCACCAACGCTTAAGCCCGCGGCGACAACAGACTCTGCTCCGATAGACCACGATTCGGTAGTTCCAAATCCGCCGGCGTCTGGCGACCGTCAAGGGCGGTTGTCTGCGAAAGTCCAAGCAGAAGCTGGGAGTGCAGATCCCGGCGATCGACCTAGACGCAATTCCGCCGCAAAGGCCAACGACGATCGCGAGTCTGGAAAGAAAAAGAAAGACAAGACCCCATCCTTGGCGGGGCAAAAACAAATGATCGGTCGATTCCGCCGCCACCCCAGTGGGCATGGCAGTGCGACCGCAACAACCTTGGAAGCCATCGACGGCCAACCGGTCTCGCTGGCTTTTCAAACTGTTCCGGATGAAAAGGTCTTTATCCGGGCACCTCAATCCATGGACGCTGCCACCGGAGATATCGTGTTGGTCGAGTACGCTCGGACACGACGCGGTCCGACCACCGAGTTGTCGGGCGCCGTGCTCGAGATTCTCCGACGCCGCACCAATCGTTTTGTCGGCACCTTTTGGGTCAATCAGGGTGCTGGTTGTGTGACGGTTGATGGCGGCCAATTTGCCCAAGCAGTTTTGGTCGGCGACGCCACCGCCAAAGGGGTTCAGGCCGACGACAAAGTCGTGATCGAAATGATCCGTTTTCCCAGCCAACATGATTATGGCCAAGCGGTGATCGTGGAAGTGCTTGGAAAATTTGGGGAGCCCAATTTAGACACCTTGATGATCATGCGGCAATTCGATTTGCCGGAGCAGTTTCCCGAGGAAGTTGTGCAAGAGTCTCGGGACCAAGCAGCTGCCTTTCAACCGGAAGTGCAACCGCTACGCCGCGATTTGTCCGGGGAGACGATCATTACGATCGATCCGATTGACGCTCGTGACTTTGATGATGCCATTTCTATCAAGCGAATTGAAAATGGGCATTGGCGGTTGGGTGTTCATATTGCCGACGTCTCGCATTTTGTTCGCCCAGGGACTCGTTTGGATGCAGAAGCGTATCGACGCGGCACCAGCACGTACCTGCCGCACAAAGTGATTCCAATGCTCCCCGAGATCATTTCGAATCACTTGGCATCACTGCAACCCGATCAGTTGCGTTTTGCTATGACTGCCGAGATCGAATTGACGGCCGAGGGCCAAGTCGTCGGCACGGAGTTTTATCGTAGCGGCATCAAAAGTGTGCGCCGGTTTACTTACGAGGAAGTGGACGAGTTTCTGGCAGATCGGGAACTTTGGCGAAGCAAACTGACACCAGACGTGCATCGACTCGTCAGTGAGATGCATGAATTGGCAATGCTCCTGAGGCGACGTCGACTGGACAATGGTTCATTGGAAATGATTTTGCCCGAAGTCAAACTGGACTTGGATCGAACCGGCCAAGTCGTCGGTGCTCGAACGTTGCAAAACACCGAGAGCCATCAAATGATCGAAGAGTTCATGTTGATGGCCAACGTGGCCGTGGCGACTCAGTTGTCGGACTTGGGTTACCATGTCCTGCGCCGTATCCACGCACCGCCAAACGAACGCCGCCTGGCGGACTTGACCCAGTTTGTTGACGCTTTGGGAGTCGAAGTCGAGAACTTGCAAAATCGTTTTGAGATCAAACGGGTCCTGGCCGAGACGGCTGACAGTCCGCTGCGACACGCCGTGCATTACGCGGTGTTGCGAACCATGCAGAAGGCGATTTATGGTCCCAAAGAACTTGGGCATTTTGCCCTGAACTTCGATCATTACTGCCATTTCACTTCGCCGATCCGCCGGTACCCCGACTTGATCATCCATCGCATGCTGGGCGATATCATCGATGGCAAACGACCCAACGATCAATTCCAATGGCTGGCAGTTGTTGGTGAACATTGCAGCGAACGCGAGCAGAACGCCGAACAGGCCGAGCGAGAATTGGTCAAGTTAAAGCTGCTCACCTATTTCAGCGATAAAGTCGGGCAAGAGATGCACGGCGTCATCACGGGCGTCGAGTCATTCGGAATGTTTGTACAAGGAATCGAAATTCCGGCCGAAGGTTTTGTGCCCGTCGCGAACTTGCCGGATGACCAGTACTACTACGACGATAAAGCTCGCATGTTGATGGGACGAATGTCGCGGAACCAGTACCGATTGGGTGATCAGGTCCATGTTCGCGTGCACCGGGTCGATCTGATCCGCCGTCAATTGGACTTGGTCCTGGTGGAACCCGAACAACCGGCGAAACGCCGTTCGAAACGAAACCGATCTTGAGTGTGCCCAGCTTCTGAAGCTTACGCACGTATCTGGGGACATCGTCTGTTTAGCGAGCGCTGGTGTACCGGCTTCAGCCGGCGAGTAGCTGAAAAGACTCTTTACTCAGCCGATATTTTGCATTTTTCAATCTCCATTAATCATTAAGGATTTGTCCCGAAATAAGTTCCGGATTTCGCTGGCTCTGCCGATCCAGAGGCGATTTAGCGAGCGCTGGTGTACCGGCTTCAGCCGGCGGGAGCTGTGAAA